>JBCBSM010000001.1:650896-976344 GCA_039819165.1 Planctomycetota bacterium | reverse complement strand
GATGACGCCGGTCGTGCCGACGAGTCGGATGGGATCGCGGGTGGGATCCAGGGCCGGCGGCCGCAGCTCGACGCGGTCCGGCCGGACCTCCGCTCGCCAGTCGACGCGGGCCCGGTGCGACCGCCCGACCGCTACCGTCGCGTCGATGGGGCCCGCCGGATCGAGCCGCGTCAGCAGCCGCCGCGGCGAGGGCGTGCCGGACCCCGGCTCGCTCGGCTCGGGGATGGCCTCGATCAGCAGCGGCGATACCGGCACGCCCCGAGCGTCGACCTCCAGGTCGATCGCGGTCGAGAGCTCCTCCGCCCCGAGCGGCACGCGGACGCTCAGGTCGATCGACGCCCGGCCCCCCGACAGCGTCGAGATCGTGCCGCTCGGCGCGGTGACCTCCAGCATCTGCGGCTCGCCCGCTTCCGCTGACTCGTACTCGGGCGGCAGGTCGACGCGGACCACCACGTCCCGTGCGATGAGCGGCACGGGGAAGGCCTCGGGCAGCAGCCCGAACCGCTCGCTCGACGCCTCGACGAGCACCGAGGTGCTGCCCAGGCGGCCCTTCTCGCGGACGACGCGGACGGTCGCGTCGATGTCGCCGCCGAGCTCGAAGAACGGCGCGGACGCACCCGGGGATCCCGGCGCGCGCAGCAGGCCCGCCTCGCGGCGCTCGGCGAGCGCCGCCTCGTTCATCACGATCTCGCGGATGGCCGGGCTCACCGCGTCGAGCGTCTCGCGGAGCGTCTGGTCGAACGGGGCCGAAAAGGCCTCGATCGTCAGGTCCACGCCGGTGGCCTCTTCGTCGAGCAGGATGCGGCCGCTGGCGGCGACGGGCGAGCCCGCGGGTGTCCGGCCCTGCACGTCCTGCAATTCGATGATGCCGCCGCGGATGGTGATCAGCCCATCGACGTCCATCACGGGGTAGGGGAACTGGGCGTACCGCAGCTTCCCCCGGCGGATGAGCCCCGAGCCCTCGACGATCTGACGCGTGCCCGCGCCGTCGGCGACCTGGGCCGCGCTGGCGGCGAACTCGATGCCACCCTCGACGCCCAGGTCCTCGAATAACTCGCCCAGCTTGCCGAGGATCTCGTTGTCCACGTCGAAGAACGGGGCGTCGGGCGTGAAGGCATACTCGTCCCGCGATTCCAGGCCGAAGCTATACAGCGGCTCGCCGCCGCCGAGCCAGATGCGGAAGTCCAGGTCGCAGGCGAGATCCTCGATGGTGGTGTCGAGGTCGCCCTCGATGTACAGCCGCCGCGTGCCCACGCCGGGCTCGCCGGGCTCGGGGGTCGCCTGCACGCTCTGCCAGGGCACGGGCGTGACGCCGCGAGGCGCGGGCCGCTGCACCAGCCGCACCGTGCCGCTGCCGCTGGCGGGGATGAGCGCCCGCAGCGTGCCGGCCTCGTCGACCGGCGCGGGGATGTGCAGCTCGAGCCGTGCGGGCGTGGCGGCGTCCTCGGCGAAGGGCGCGGGCGAGCCGCCGCCGCGGACGTCCAGCACCACCTCCAGCACGTCGGTCGTCTCGTCGTAAAAGACGCGGGCGCCCCGCGTGCGGCCCGCCAGCCGCAGCTCGGTGTACAGCTCGCGGAGCTGCAGCGGGATCGTCTCGGGCCCGAAGTCGGCGATGTCGAGCGCGCCCACGCGTCCGCTGAAGCCGTCGGGCCGCAGCATGCCGGCGAACTTGATCGGCTGCGCGCTCGTGCTGCGCGTCGCGTCCTCCCGCAGCTCGATGTCGTACGCGCCCGTGCGGTCGGCCGAGGGCGAGAGCGTCGCCGTGATGGGCAGCTCACGCAGCGTCGTCATATCACCGGTGCCGTCGTGCTCGGCCAGCACCAGGTCGGCGCGGTGCACCACGACCGACGGCAGCGGCCCGCCGGCGCCCCCGGCGGGCGGGCGGATGTCCAGGATGTTCAGGTCGAAGCGGTCCAGCGGCTTGCTGACGCGGACGACCGCGTCGAAGAGATCGACCCGCTCGACGAGCGGCCCGCCGCCCGAGCGGCCCCGCCAATCGAGCGTGATCACGCCCCGCCGCACGGTGAGGACGCGGGCCGCATCGCCGATGACGATGCCGGGCCTCCCGTTGGGCACGACGAAGGTCGCGTTGGAGATCTCGATGTCGCCGCTCGTGGTGAGGCGCAGGCTGCCGCCGCGGACGTCGACGCCCAGCTGCGTCGCGAGCTGCGGCCGGAGGACCACGCCCGCTAGCGGGCTGAGCATCGCCAGCGCGCCGCCGACGAGCAGCGCGATGCCGACCAGCACCGCGACGATCGCGCGGCGGAGCCACCGCTTCCCACGGCGGGGCTTCTCCGGCCGGTCGGCCGCGTCGGCGGGCTTGGTGTGGTTCGCGGTGCGTGGCATGGGTGGGCGGGCGCGTCCTACGCCTCGGCCAGCTCCCGCAGCCAATCGGGCACGGGGGTCGGGCGGGCCTCGCGATCGACGCAGGCGAGGATCGTGTGCCCGGTCGCCAGGGGCTGGGCGGCCATCCTCCGGGAGTCTTCGTCGCCCGGCTCGAGCAGTTCCACGGCGTAGTCGTGCCGGAGGCGTGCCCGGCCGACCATCGACGCCTCGCAGCCGATCCGCAGCACGTCGTCGTAGCGGACGGGCCGGCGGAAGCGGATCTCCATGCTCGCCACGACGAGGTAGATCCCCGACGCCTCCATCGCCGCGTAGGTCCGGCCGCTGCGGCGGAGCAATTCGGTGCGAGCCAGCTCGAACCACGGCGCGAAGCTCGCGTGGTGCGCCACGCCCATCGGGTCGCACTCGCAGTAGCGGACGCGGAGCTCGACGGCCCTGGCGGCGATGTCACCCGGCTGGGTCCGATCGCCCGCGATGGATGCGGAGGTGCTCACGCAGGGAGTCTAGCGTTACGGCTTTCGCTCCGGACCCCGCACGCCCTACGCCGAACCGCCGCATGTCTCCCCTTGACGAAGGCCGACCACGCCCGCCCGCGCCGTCCTCGGCGGCGATCTCGGTCCGCGCGCTGGCGGCGACGGATCCCATCGCGAGCATCACGGCCCTGCTGCACCGCGCCTACGAGGGCCAGCGGCGGATGGGCCTCGATCCGCTTGCCGGCCGGCAGACCATCGAGCAGACCCGCCGCCGCTGCTACCGCGGGCAGACCTTCGTCGCCCTGGCCGGCGATGGCGGCTCGCCCTCGGACGGCTTCGCCCAGCGACTCGTGGGCACCATCCTCTTCCAGGAGCGCGAGGACGCGGCGTTCCCGGCCTGGTTCCTGCGGCACGACGCCACCCACTTCTCGCAGTTCGCCGTCGATCCACGGATGCACGGCGCGGGCGTCGGCTCGCTGCTGCTGGCTCGCATCGAGCGGGAGACGCTCCACGCCGGCAAGCGGGAGCTCGCGCTGAGCATGGCCGAGCCCGACGAGCCGCTGCGACGCTACTACGAGCGCCGGGGCTACCGCGTCGTGCAGGACTGGCGGTGGCCCTACACCAACTACCGCAGCCTCATCCTCAGCAAGACGCTCGGGGAGGGCGCATGACCGGCGGCAAGCACGACGACGCGCCGGGCGTCGTGGGCGTGACGCCCGAGGAACTCGGCCCGCTGCCCGACGATGCGCTATCGGATCCCGCTGCCGCCCGACACGACCCGGGTCGATGGTTTGCGCACCCCGATCGCCCGCTCGAGATCGAGGTCGGCCCGGGCAAGGGCGGCTACCTGGTCGAAGCCGCCGCCCGGCGGCCCGAGCACAACTTCCTCGCCATCGAGAAAGCGGCCGACGTGTACTACTACGCGGCCGACCGGGTGCGCCGGCGGCGCGAGGCGGGCATGCTCGCCAACGTCCGGATGCTGCGGGCCGACGCGGTGGACTTCTTCTGCTGGCGGCTGGCCGATGGGTGCGTCGATGTGGTGCATCTGTATTATTCGGACCCCTGGCCGAAGCGCAAGCACCACAAGAACCGCGTGCTTGGCGATGCCTTCCTGGCCGAGTGCCACCGGGTGCTGGTGCCGGGGGGCGAACTGCGGCTGGCGACCGACCATCCCGATCTTTGGGCGTTCTACGAGGAACAGCTAAGCCGCTGGTGCGCGCCGGGCGGTGGGGCTGCGGCCGGCGGGTCGCCGCCGGTCTTCGAGCGGTTGCCGCTGGAGCGGCTGCCCGAGGCGCCCGAGGGGGGCCTGGTGGGCACCAACTTCGAGAAGAAGTTCCTGGAGCGGGGGCACGCCGCGCGGGGTGCCATCCTGCGCAAGCCGGCGTAACAATGTGGCGGGCAATGACCACGCACGAGCACAAGCCGGCGGTGGTGCTCCTGAGCGGCGGGCTCGACAGCGCGACCTGCCTCGCGCTGGCGGCGTCGCGGGGCTTTGCGTGCCACGCGCTGACCTTCGGCTACGGGCAGCGGCACCGGTGCGAGATCGAGTGCGCGGAGGCCCTGGCCCGTGCGATGGGCGCCGCGTCGCACCGCCTCTTCGAGCTGGATCCGGCGCCCTTCGCGGCGTCCGCGCTGACCGGGCGCGGCGCGGTGCCCAAGGACCGCGATCCGGTCGCCGCGGGAGGCATCCCGGCGACGTACGTGCCGGCTCGCAACCTCGTGTTCCTCTCGATCGCCGTGGCCTACGCCGAGACGCTCGACGCCGGCGACGTGTTCATCGGCGTCAACGCGGTGGACTACTCGGGCTACCCCGACTGCCGGCCCGAGTTCATACAGGCGTTCGCGGCGGCCGCCGCGCTTGCGACCAAGCGGAGCGCCGAGCGCGGCGTGGGCGTTCGCATCCACACGCCGCTGGTCGATCTCTCGAAGGCCGAGATCGTCCGCCTCGGTTCGGATCTCGGCGTGGACTTCGCCGCGACGACATCGTGCTACGACCCCGCCGATGACGCGGATGGCGTGCGGGCCTGCGGCCGGTGCGAGGCCTGCCGGCTGCGGCACGCGGGCTTCGAGGCTGCGGGCATCGCCGATCCGACGCGGTACGCCGGCGAGCCGGTCGGGAGCACGCGATGAGCCGCGCGTCGCTGCCGGTTTCGCGTACGTTGAACGCTGACGCGCCGGCGGGCGCCGCGGTGCTGCCCATCGCCGAGACCTTCGTGTCGCTGCAGGGGGAGGGCAAGCTAACGGGCGTTCCCTCGTGGTTCGTCCGCGTCGCCGGCTGCAACCTGCGGTGCACCTGGTGCGACACGCCCTACGCGAGCTGGGCGCCCGAGGGGACCACCCGGGCCGTCGACGATCTGCTGGCCGAAGCCCGCGGCGTGCAGTCCCGGGGCGTGCGGCACGCGGTGCTGACCGGCGGCGAGCCGATGCTCTTCGACGCGATCGAGCCCCTGGCAAGCGGGCTTCGGGCGGCCGGCTGGCACATCACGATCGAGACGGCTGGCACGATCCACCGGAGCCTCGCGTGCGACCTGATGAGCATCAGCCCCAAGCTGGCCAACTCGACGCCCGCGGGCGATCCACGGGACCCCGGGGGCCGCTGGGCCCGGCGGCACGAGGCAACGCGGCTGCGGCCGGCGGTGCTGCGGTCGCTGCTCGGCGAATACTCGGAGCACCAGGTGAAGTTCGTCGTGACGAGCGGCGACGATCTCGCGGAGATCGATGAGTTCGTTTCGGGCCTTCGGGGCCTGGATCCGGCCGACGTGCTGCTCATGCCCGAAGGGGTGACCATCCCCGACGCGGACCGCGTGGCGTGGGTGGTGGACGCGTGCCTGGCCCGAGGCTGGCGGTACGCCCACCGGCTGCACGTGGAGTTGTTCGGGGATCGTCGGGGCACGTAACCTGGCCGGGGCGTGACGGCCGAACCGCCCGGGCGCGTCCCGCGTCGTACACGACACGCGTTGGGAAGGAGGCCAGCATGGCATTTCGATTCACGGCCATCGCAACGACCTGTGCCCTCTTGCTGGCGGTTCTGGCCGGCGTGGCGCTGCCGCCATCGCCCGCGACGGCGGTCGCGGTGTCGGCCGCCTCTGGCCAGCAGGACGGGCAGCTGCGTCCGCTCGAGCCCGAGCCGCTAACGCTGCAGATGAAGACCAAGGCCGACCAGCTCGAGTCGACGCCCGACGAGGCGATGCGGGCCGAGCTGGCGTTCGCGTCGAGCCTCAGCCGGGTGTTCCGCAGCGCGTCGAGCACCATCGAGCCCTCGGTGATCCATATCCAGACTGCCCGCAACGTGGTGCGGGTGCGGCGGGACATCCTGGGCCGCGAACTGGCGCGCAAGACCGAGCGGATCAACTCGGGTGTGGGCTCGGGCGTGATCGTGACCGGTGACGGCTACGCGCTGACCAATCACCACGTCATCGACGGCGCCGACGAGGTGCTGGTGACGCTGTCGGACGGCCGCCAGGTCGTGGCCGACGTCGTCGGCTCTGATCCCGGGACGGACCTCGCGGTGCTGTACCTCGACGCCGAGGGCCTGACTCCGGCGACGATCGCCGATTCGGACGAGCTTCAGGTCGGCGACTGGGTGGTGGCGGTGGGCAGCCCATTCGGGCTCGACCACACGGTGACGGCGGGCATCGTGAGCGCCAAGGGCCGCTCGGTGGGCGGCCGCTCGATGGCCGACGCGGGCAGCTACCGCGTCGAGGAGTTCATCCAGACGGACGCGGCGATCAATCCGGGCAATAGCGGCGGGCCGCTGGTGAACCTGCACGGCCAGATCGTGGGCATCAACAGCATGATCGCCACGTCGTCGGGCGGCTCCAACGGCATCGGCTTCGCGATCCCGAGTTCGATCGTGGTGCGGGTGTACGAGAACCTCCGCGACAACGGCCGGCTGGAGCAGGGCTACCTGGGCGTGGAGCTTGCCAACGCGGGCGACGTGGCCGCCGAGACCGGCATGCCGCTGCCGCTGGGCGTCTTCGTCGAACGGGTGTACGAGGGCGGGCCGGCCCAGGTGGCGGGCCTGCAGGTGGGCGACGTGATCACGACGGTCAACGGGCGGCCGGTCGAGTCCTTCGGGCGGCTGCGGCAGCTGACGGGGCTGATCGGCCCCGGCGAGCCGGTGGAGCTGGGCGTGGATCGCAGCGGCGAGGAGCTCACGGTCACGCCAACGGTCACCAGCCAGGCCGAGATCCTGGCGTTGCGGACGCGGGCCAGCCGCGAGGAGCTCAACCGCCGGCTGGAGAGCGCGGTGAGCTTCGACAAGCTGGGCATCACGGGCCTGACCGTCGACGAGTTCATCGTCGACCAGTTCAACCTCCTCGACGTGCGGCAGGGCGTGATCGTCAACACGGTGGAGCCCGACTCGCCCGCGGCGGCGCTGCGGATCGGCCCGGGCGACGTGATCATGAGCATCGACGGCCGCTTGGTCGCCAATGCCGAGGAGCTGCTGCTCGCCCTCACCGAGTCCGACCTGGCGTCGGGCATCGGCGTGAAGTGGAAGCACGGCGGCATGGTGCACCGCTCGCAGGTCAAGCTCCGCGGCGGGGCGCGCTAGGGCGGCCGGGCTCATCCGGGCGGTGGACCGCCCGGATCGGTGAGCACGCCGGCGCGCTCCAGGTGCGTCCGGATTGCGCGCATGTACGCGGCTTCGTCGGGCGGCGGATCGTTGTGGTCGCCGGCTATCTCAAACAGGGTTGCGTCGGGAGTGATCGCCGCGAGATCCCGGCCGTGCTCGATGGGCACGATGGTGTCCCCGGTACCGTGGATGATCAGCACGGGGCGGTCGAAGCCCCCGAGCACGCGGTCGGTGCGGAAGGGGTCTCGGCAGAGGAACGGCGGCACGCGATTGCGGGCGAACATCGCGCGGACGCTGGTGAACGTGGACTGGAGCACGAGCGTGCGGAGGGGCCGTCGATCGGCCAGTTGGGCCGCCACGCCGCCGCCGAGCGAGAACCCGTGCGCCGCAATCCGGTCGTCGTCGATGCCGTCCATGGCGACCAGGGCGTCGTACCCGGCGACGGCGGCGGCGGTCGTGCTCCGCTGCGTCGGCCGGCCGGGCGTGCCCGCGTAGCCCGGGTACTCCACGAGTAATACCGCGACGCCCCAGGAGGAGTACATCCGCGCGGTCGGCAGCATGCTGGCGATCGATTCGGCGTTGCCGTGGAACAGCAGCACGGCCGGATGCGGGCCCCCGGACGCGGGCTCCAGCAGCCAGGCGACGATGGGATCGCCCGCGTCGGTGAAGAGATCGAGCTGCTCGGCGTCGGCCGGCGGCGGGGGCAGCGGGTCGACCGCCCAGCGCGGGAAGAGCACCGCGCGGTCGGGCGACAGCACGAAGTACACGGCCACGAGCAGCAACCCCACGATGGCAAGCGAAACCACCATGCGGCGGAGCACGGCCCGCGAGCTACGCATCCGATGCGGGGGTGCGTTCGTCGGCGGCATTCTCGTCTCGCGCGGGGCTGGCCGACCCATGCCACAACAGGCGGACCAACGCGCGGATGTCGTCCAGGATGGCCAGCAGGCTGGGCAGCACGAGCAGGATGATGACCGTGGCCGACATGAGTCCGAAGGCGATGGTGATCGCCATGGGGATGAGGAAGCGCGCCTGGAAGGATCGCTCGAGCATGAGCGGCGTCAGGCCCAGCACGGTGGTGATGGTCGTGAGGATGATGGGGCGCAGCCGCGCGCGGCCCGCACGGACCAGGGCGAGCGCCAACCCCGTGCCGGCGCGGCGGCGCTGGTTGAAGAACTCCATGAAGATGAGCGAGTCGTTGACGACGATGCCCGAGAGCGCGACGAATCCGATGAGCGAGAGGAACGTCATCGAGAAGCCCAGGGCGATGTGCCCCCAGATCATGCCGATGGTCGCGAAGGGGATGGCCGCCATCACGATGAGCGGCTGGGTGTAGCTGCCGAAGAGCCACGCAAGGATCACGAAGATCAGGCCGAACGCCACCGACATGCCCAGCGGCAGCGTGGCGAAGCTGTCGGAGACCTCCTTCTGCCGCCCCCGCTCGACCACGCGGATGCTCGGGTACTCGCGCTCGAGCCGGCCCAGCTCGGGCCGCAGCGCCGCGACGATCTCCTCGGGATTGCCGAGCGTGCGGTTGACGTCGGCCGACACGGTCACGATGCGGCGGCGGTCGAGGCGGCGAACCGTGGCGTATCCGCGGCCCTCCTCGATGTGCGCCACCTCGATGAGCGGCACGGGCACGCCGGCGGGCGTGAAGACGTAGGTGTTCTCGAGGGCCGCCGGGCTGGAGCGGACGCTCTTGGGCAGCGTGACGCGGACGTCGACGTCCTCGCGGTTGCCCGCGAAGGTGAAGGGCTCGAGGCCAAAGATCGCCGCGCGGATCTGCTCGCCGAGGCTCGCCCGCGTGAATCCGAGCTCGGCGGCTCCGTCCTTGAGATCGAAGCGCAGCTCGCGCTGGCCGGCGTCGGCGTCATCCTCGATGTCGAAGACGGCCTCGATCTGTGCGAGCTGGGCCTTCAGGTCGTCGACGGCGGCCATGATCTGCGTCGGGCTCTCGCCGGTGATGCCGATGGAGATCGCCACGCCGCCCGGCCCGCCGCCGATGGGCTCGAACCGGAGGCTCTTGACGCCGGGCAGCTCGCCGAGTTCCTGGCGGATGGAGAGGATGACGTCCTCGCTGGTGCGGTCGCGTTGCTCGACGGGATTGAGCTCGAGGAAGAGCTGGCCCAGGTGGGGCTGGGCGCGGTCGCCGCCCTCGCCGTTGACGTCGCCGATGGCGCCCGCCGACGCATACACGCTGTTGACCTCGGGCTGCGTGGCGGCGATCGCCTCGATGGCGCTGACGACCTCGTCGGTCCGCTGCACGGGCGTGCCGATGGGCATCTGCAGCGTGACGTTGATCGACTCGGCGTCCTCGCTCTCGAAGAAGATGAACTCCAGGCGTCCGCCGGCGATCATGCCGGCCGACGCGATGAGCACCGAGAGGCTGAGCGATAGCGCCAGGTAGCGTCGCCGCACGAACCACACGAGGGCGTGCGTGTACGCGGGGATGAGGCCCCGGGTAAACAGGGCGTCCCGCCAGCGGTCGTAGCGGTTCTCGAGGCGGGTGAAGTAGGACATCTTGCCGCGGCGCTTGGCTCGGTCGGCCCGGGCGAGCGTGTGGCCCATGTGGCTGGGCAGGATGAACAACGCCTCGATGAGCGAGACCGCTAGTGCGCACGCGACCACCGCGGGCAGGGCCGCGAGGAAGTCGCCGATCTGTCCCTGGATCAGCGCGAGCGGCAGGAAGGCGCAGATGGTGGTGAGCACGGTTGTGGTGACGGGCCAGGTGACCTGCTGGGCGCCGTTGATGGCGGCCTCGAGCGGGCCCTCGCCGCGCTCGTGGCGAGAGGTGATGTTCTCGGCCACGACGATGGCGTCGTCGACGAGGATGCCGATCACGACGATCAGCCCGAACATGGTCAGCAGGTTGAGCGTGATGCCGGCGACCCGCATCATCGCGATGGTGCCCGCCAGCGAGACGACCAGGCCGATGGCCACCCAGAACGACACCCGCCAGTTGAGCAGCAGCACCAGCACGAGGAACACGAGCACGCCGCCCTGCAGCGCGTTTCGGGTCAGCAGGTTGAGGCGACCCGTCACGAATCGGGCGAGGTCGGTCGTGATGCGGGGCTCGCCCGGCACCCGGCCGATCCAGGCCTGGCCCCGCTCGTAGGCGAGCAGCCGATCGGAGACCGGCGTGGTGTTCAGCGGCTTGCCCTGCCGCTCGAGCTGCTGGTTCTGCAGGCCCCGGAAGAAGGTGGCGATCCGCTCGGAGATGGTCAGCTCCAGGGGCTCGCCCCGCATGCCGGCGGTGTAGGCCTTCACCATCTCGGCGATGTTGACCACGTCGCTGTCGCCGACCTGGAAGCAGGTGATGCTGACGGCGGGCTTGCCCTCGAGGCGGCTGATCAGGTCGGTATCGGCGAAGCCGCTGGTGATCTCCGCGATGTCGCCCAGCCGGAGCACCTGTCCGTCGCCGCCCGACTTGACGATGATGCTGGCAACCTGGTCGGCCCGCTCCTCGACGCGGACGGTGCGGACCGACAGCGTCTGCGTCGGGGCCCGCAGCGTGCCGCCCGGCAGCTCCTGCATGGCGGCACGGACGCGATCGGAGATGGCCGGCAGGCTGAGCTTGTGCTCGACCATGGCGTCGGGCCTCACCTCGACGCGGATCTCGTCGGTGCGGATGCCGTCGACGATGACGTCGCCCATGCCCGGCAGTGCGCGGAGGTCGTCGCGTACCTCGAGGGCCGCGTCCTTGAGATCCCGCTCGGGCACGTCGCCGAATATTGACAGGATGACCGCGGGCAGGTTGGGCTCGAGCTTGTCGACAACGATGCGCTCGGATTGCTCGGGCAGGTCCTGGAGCGCATCGACCTCCCGCTTGACGTCGGCGACGGCCGAGTCGATGCCGGTGCCCTCGGCAAATTCGATGAGCAGCGAGGCGCTGCCCTCGGTCACCGTGGTGTTGATCTCCACGACGTCCCGGAGGTCGGCCACGCGGTCCTCGATCTTGGTGGCCAGCGCCCGCTCGATCTCGTCGGGGGCGGCGCCCGGGTAGGGCGCCGACACGACGACGCGGTTGGGCCGCACCTCGGGGAAGAACTCGCGTTGGAGGCCCAGCCCCAGCAGGACGCCCGCGCCCAGCAGGGCGAACATCACCAGGTTGGCGACGACGGGCTTGCGGACGCCGAAGGCCGCGAGGCTCACGGCGCACCGCCGATCGCGGCGCTCGCTGCATCCGCGGGATCGAGGCGAATCGCCATGCCGCCGCGCAGCTCATCGAGGTTGGAGACGATGACCCGTGCGGCCGGGTCCAGCGAGCCACGCACGACGACCCACTGCGTCTCGCCGGCCGGCGCGCCCGGCAGCCTGCCCTCATACGTGAAGAGCGACTCGACCTCGACACGCCGCACCGTGGGCTGCGAATTTGCGCGGGCGACCAGCACCGCACCGTCCACGATCGCGCGACGGGGGACGGCCAGGCTCGGCTCGGCCCGGGACGAGACCACGATGCCGGTCACGAACTGGCCGGGCCGCAGCAGATCGTCGGCCGCCGCGATGCGGCCATCCTCGATCCGAACGTCCTGGCGGACCTCGACGAAGACGGGCAGCGTGCGGGTCTCGGCGTCGGCCTCGGGCGCGAGGCGGGCGATGGTGCCCGACCAACTCGGGCCGCCCGCGAGGTCGAGGGTGATGCTGGCTCGATCACCCACGCGGATGGCGTTGGCGGCCGACACCGGCAGAGACAGCGGCACCTCGAGGCGGGACAGGTCGACGACGCGTGCGACCTCCTGGCCGACGCTGGCGAAGTCACCCTCGTCGAGCGCCACGGTCTGGAGCACGCCATCGATGGGCGCGACCACCCGGGTGCGGCCGAGCTGCTCCCGGGCGAGCCGCAGGTCGGCCTGCTGGCTGCGGAGGGTGGCGTCGAGCGCGGCGCGGCGGGTGGGCACCGCCTGCGATCGCTCGCGAAGCGTGGCGACCTCCCGTTCGATGCGGCGGAGCGCGCTCAGGCGCTGGTCGAGCTCGGTGGGCGCGCCGCCGCCGCGCTCCTCGAAGACGCGGCGGGCGCGGTCGTAGTCCCGCTGGGCAATGTCGGCCTCCTCGATGGCGAGGGTGAGCTGGCGATCGAGGGAGGCCTGCTCGATGTCGAGCTGCTCGATCTGGGCTCCGGTCGTGGCGACGATGGCCCGCCAGGACTCGACCCGCTGCTCGAAGTCGGTCGGATCGATGCGGGCGAGCAGCTGGCCGCGGCGGACGGGCAGACCGGCCTCGACGGTCTCGGGTCGCTCCACGACGCGGCCGGCGACCTGGGTGCTGACGCGGGCGGCAGACATGGCCGCCACCGTGCCGTAGCCCGTCCACGGACGGGCCAGGGGCGTCTGGACCACGCCAACGGCGCGGACGAGCGGCGGGCCGGCCGATTCGCTGGCCCGCGTGGGCTGGGCCTTGGTGTTTTCGAGGATCTTGTAGAGGCCCAGGGCCCCGCCCAGGGCGAGGACCGCGACGGCCGCACGCGTGATGGCGGGGAGGTGCGTGCGGAGGCGGCTGGTTTTGGTGTTTGGCATGTACCCGGTGGCGGCGCACCCCTCCGTTGGCGGAGCAAAGCCTACGCGGCGGTCGACCAGCGGGGGCCCCTCGGGGGTCCGCAGTCGTTGACTCCCCTGATCTTGTCGATACACTCGGCCGGAAGGGCTTGTAGCTCAGTCGGTAGAGCGCACCGCTGATAACGGTGAGGTCACAGGTTCAAGTCCTGTCAGGCCCATTGAGCGGCCCGGGGCCGAGGCGTCCGGGTTCGCAACCCAACGTGTCCGAAGGCCAAGGATGGCGCTGCGTGCGGGTTCCGATTCGCCGCCGCGCTCGCCGCTCCGTGGAGGGCCCCGCGTGACCCGCCAGGACACGTTCATGCAGGACTTCAAGCGATTCTTTGGCCGCGGGCTGGCGGTCCTGCTGCCGTCCATCCTGACGCTGTGGCTGCTGTGGCAGGCCTTCGTGTTCGTGTTCTCCAACGTGGCCGAGCCCATCAACACGGGCATCCGCACGGTGGTGATCAACGCGGTGCCGGCGGTGGTGCCCGAGGAGAACCTCCCCGACGTCTTCTCGGTGGATCCCGAGGAGGTCGACGAGTTCCTGGCGCTGCCCGAGGGCAAGCCGTTCCGCGATCGAGAGCGGGAGGCGGCGCGGCAGTACCTGGTCCGCCAGCAACTGCGGGACTTCTGGTCCGAGCACTGGTACCTCCGCGGCGCGGGCCTGTTCGTGGCCATCGTGCTGATCTACCTGGCCGGCCTGCTGCTGGGCAATTACCTGGGCCGGCGGGTCTACGCCCGGCTGGAGCAGCTGATCTCGCAGGTGCCGGGCTTCAAGCAGGTCTATCCGCACGTGAAGCAGCTGGTCGATCTGGTGATGGGCGAGCGGAAGGTGGCCTTCCGGCGGGTGGTCATGGTGCAGTACCCCAGGCGTGGGATCTGGACGCTCGGCCTGGTGACCAGCGACTCGCTGATGCCGATCCAGGAGCAGACGGGTCGGCCTTGCCTGGCGGTGTTCGTGCCATCGACGCCCACGCCGTTCACGGGCTTCACGATCACGGTGCCCAAGGACGAGGCCATCGACGTGCCGCTGACCATCGACGAGGCGATCCGATTCTTCATCACCGGCGGCACGCTCGTGCCCGACCGATTCATGCCGCCCGAGAGCAATGGGGAGGACGCCACGCGGCCCTCCGGAGCGGCCTCCGGGGATGCGCAGGCCCCGTGACCCGCGGGCGGGTATGCTAAACGCCGGCCGGACGGGTCTGGGTTTGTCAGGAGGGTTGCGCCATGCGCATCGACGTCATCGGCAGGCACATGGACATCACCGATGCCATCCGCGAGCACGCCGAGGAGAAGACCGGCAAGCTCGATCGCTTCCACGATGGGCTCCAGCAGGTCACGTGGACCATCGAGCGGCAGGAGCGGGCCAGCGGCGACGAGTTCACCGTGGAGCTCATCGTTGACGTGGAGCACCACAACGACTTCGTGAGCAAGGAGACGGGCGCGGACGTGTACGCCGCGATCGACTCGGCGCAGCACAAGGCCATCCGCCAGCTCAGGGACCACAACGAGAAGCTCCACGAGAGGCGGTGAGTCGCCCATGGCACTAAAGCTCTCCGCCATCGTGGCCGCCGACGCGATCGTGCCCCAACTCGCGTCCAGCGAGCGGGACGAGGTCATCACCGAGCTCGTCGGCTCGCTCGTGTCCGTCGGCGTGGCGCCGGAGGCCGAGCGCGAGGAGATCGTCGAGGCGGTGCTGCGGCGGGAACGCAGCGGCTCGACGGGCTTCGGCCGGGGCGTCGCGGTGCCCCACGTCAAGCACCCGGCGGTGTCGAAGCTGACCGCCGCCATCGGGCGGCGTTCGGCGGGCATCGACTTCAAGGCCCTCGATCGCCAGCCGGTGTACTCGGTGGTGCTGCTGCTCAGCCCGGTGGCGAGCCCCGAGGACCATCTCAAGGCCATGGAGGTGATCTTCAAGAGCCTGGGCAACGAGGCGTTCCGCCGGGCGTTGCGGCAGGCCGAGGGCCGCAAGGAGATCGTCGAGCTGCTGCACGAGGCCGATCACCAGAAGCTGCCGGGCTGACAAGAACCAGGTCGAGAAAACCCGGCCGAATGGAGTCGACGTTGCCGCAGGAGTGCGAGGTCAGGGTGACCGTGGTGAACCGGCTGGGGCTGCACGCCCGGCCGGCGACGGCGTTCGTCCAGCTCGCCCAGCAGTACGACTCGGACGTCCGCGTCCGCCGCGACGACCAGGAAGTCGACGGCAAGTCGGTGATGCAGATGATGCTGCTGGCGGCCACCCAGGGCGTCGAGCTGTCCGTCAAGTGCGTCGGCGTGGACTGCGAGACGGCGTGCTCGGCCATCGCCGACCTCGTCGCCCGGGGGTTCGACGAAGAATGAGCGAGAGCGGCGAACCCGTGCGGCTGCCCGAGGAGCTGCGGTGCCCGCGGACGGGCCGCGCACTGCGGCTGTCCGCGGACGGCCGCTGGGCCGACGTCGACGGAGAGCCGATCCGATATCCCGTCCGGGACGGCATCCCGGTGCTGATCGCCGACGCGGCCCGAGACCGCTCTGACGATGAGCGGCCAGGTTCGGACCGAGGCGGCGAGCCCGGCTAGCTGGCGTAGGCCTCGGCGTCGTCGAGCACGGCGTCGTTGACGCGCTCGATGTGCGCGCCCAGCGCGGTCAGGTGCTCGTCCATCTTCTCGTAGCCGCGGTCGAGGTGGTACACGCGGCGGATGACGGTGCGGCCGCGAGCGGCGAGGCCCGCCAGCACGAGGCCCGCCGACGCGCGCAGGTCGCTGGCCATCACCGGGGCGCCGACGAGCTTGGGCACGCCGCTGATGACGGCCGTCGGCCCGTGGCGGATGATGCTGGCGCCCATCCGCATCAGCTCGGCCACGTGCAGGAAGCGCTCGGGGAAGATCTTCTCGGTGACCACCGAGTTGCCCTCCGCCAGCGTGAGCATGGCCATGGCCTGGGCTTGCAGGTCCGTCGGGAAGCCGGGGAAGGGCTGGGTGGTGATCTCGACGGGGCGGAGCGGGCCGGTGCGGCGGACGAAGAGCGTGGTGCGGACCGGATCGCCTCCCGGCGCGTCGAGCGGGGCGTGGGGGCCCTCGTCGATCTCGACGCCCGCGCCGCGGAGGGTGTCGAGCGGGCCGAGCAGGCCGTCGATCGGGCAGTTGTCGATGGTCAGCTCGCCGCCGGTCATGGCGGCGGCCATGGCGTAGGTGCCGGCCTCGACACGGTCGGGCATGACGCGGCGGGCGGCGCCGTGCAGCTCGGGCACGCCCTCGACGACGATGCGGGGGGTGCCCACGCCCGACAGCTGCGCGCCCATCGCGTGCAGCAGCCGGCCCAGATCGACGATCTCGGGCTCGCACGCGGCCGATTCGATCACCGTGCGGCCGCGCGCCAGCGTGGCGGCGCACATCACGTTGGCGGTGCCCAGCACGGTCGAGCCGAAGGGCCCGCCCATGAAGATGCGGGCGCCCCGGAGGCCTCCCGCAGGGGCCTTCGCGACGATGTCGCCGTTGGTCAGGCTCACGGTGGCGCCCATGGCGGCCAGGCCGCGGAGGTGCAGGTCGATGGGGCGCTGGCCGATGGCGCAGCCGCCGGGCATGGACAGGCGGGCCTCGCCCCGCTTGGCCAGCAGCGGGCCGAGCACGCAGACGCTCGCCCGCATGGTGCGGACGATCTGGTAGCGGGCGTGGCTCTGCGACGGGTCGCTCGCCTGCACGCGGACGGTGCGGCCCCGGGCGGTGGGGGCGTCGTCGGCGACCTCGCAGCCCAGCTCGGCCAGCAGGCGGCACATGTTGCCGATGTCCGCCAGCCAGGGCACGTCGCCGAGCTCGATGGCGTCGTCGGTGAGCAGGGCGGCGGCCAGCATCGGCAGCGCCGCGTTCTTGGACCCGTGGACGTCGATGCGGCCGCTGAGCGGCCGACCCCCCTCGATCACGAACGCATCCATGCGTTGCGTCCTCCATGTCGCCGTCGTGGCGGACCGCAGGCTACGCAGCCCGGGGCGGTCCGAAAACACGCCGATCCGCCGGCGCGCCCGCCGACGGGGATCATCGGGCGGCGGCGGCATCGGACTTCGGCGGGGCCTGCGCGACCCGGGCGACCCGCAGGATCGACGCGGTCGGATGCGGTCGCTTGGGCTGTTGCTTGCTCGTCGGGAGCGTCGCTTGGTAGCTTCGGGGCGTGGTGCTGCGGTGCAGCAGGGGTTCCAGGGGCTGATTCGAGGGACGCTGACTAGCGACACGGCCCTCCGGCGACAAGGAGTTGATCATGCGGACCAGCACGGCTCATCGCGGCATCACCCGGGCTCTCGTGCTCGCGGGGGCCGCCGGCATGGTGGCGCTCGGCGGGGCTTCGGCGCTCGCGACCGGCTCGAATGGCCCGGAGGCCACGCCCGACGATCTGCCCGACGCCCTCTTCCTGGACGCGGTCATCCGCGACTTCCCGGATTCGCACCCCGACTTCCAGGCCTTCTCGGGCACGACCACGGTGGGCCTGGTCAACGACACCCTCGACGAGGACGGCCTGCCGACGGTCCGGGACCTCCGCGGGTCGAAGATCTCCAAGGAGTTCCAGGATTCGAGCGGCCGCAACATCAACCCCGCGCTGTTCGATCCGGCGCAGGGCGACGTGGCGGGCACGCTCGTGGACGGCCCCGCGAGCAACGGCTTCTACTCCGAGGAGAGCTTCTCGCAGTGGTTCCGCGACGTGGCGGGCAGCAACGTCCGCATTACCGTGCCGCTGAAGCTCGTTCGCACGCCGGGGACCAACACGTACGTGTTCGATTCGGCCTCGCACGAGCCCTACGCCAGCGCGGGCGGATTCTTCCCGATCAACGGCCAGGGCTACGGCGACTTCCGCGACGGCCAGAACTTCCACTTCACCACGATGATCGACACGACCTTCGTGTACGACGCCGATAGCAACCCGATCTTCAAGTTCACCGGCGATGATGACGTATGGGTGTTCATCGACGACAAGCTCGTGGTCGATCTGGGCGGGCTGCATCCCAAGCGGGAGCAGTTCCTCGATCTGACGCGTCTGGAGTGGCTGGAGGATGGCGAGGAGTACGGCCTGAAGATCTTCCACGCCGAGCGGCGGACGTCGCAGTCCAACTTCCGCATCGAGACGACGCTGACGCTCCGCCGCGTCGAGCTGCCGACTACGAACGGCGCATTCGACTAGGGCGTCGCACTCGGCAGGGTCGGTGGCTCTTGCCGGGCTTGCACAGACGGATCGTTCTTTGGGCCGGCAACCTCCAGTGGGTTGCCGGCCTTCTTATTGAATCGGATGTTTTCCCTGAATGCTGCTCCGTAGTGGAGGGGCAAGCCGGGAGGACCGGCGGAAGGAGGCACCATGCGTAACAAGCCACGTAGCTGGCGGTTCTCGCAGGCCGCGCTGGTCGCCGGCGCGGCCGGCATGCTCGCCATGGCCGCTGCTACGAGCAGCGGGCAGCAGAGCGTCGGCGGCGATCCGCACGCGGATCTGCCCAACCAGCTGCAGTTGATCGGGACGGTCCGTGATTTCCGGCCGCACAACGAGCAGGGCCATCCGGATTTCCAGCGGTACAACACCGGCCTGCGGGTCGGCTGGGTGGACTTCGAGCTCGATGCCGACGGCAAGCCGCAGCTGCGCGAGGGCCACGGCCAGGGCTACAAGATCAGCGGCTCGTTCACCGACGCTCAGGGCCGCAGGATGTTCCCGTTCGTCTCGGAAGTGGACTACATGGACGCCCAGGAGGGCGACAGCACGGGCGAGCTCTCGGCGCAGAGCGGCAGCGTGTACACCAGCGGCGAGAGCTTCTCGCAGTGGTTCCGCACGGTGCCCGGCGTGAACGCGGCCATGCCGATGGCCATCACGCTGGATCGCCAGGCCGGCACCAACAAGTACGTGTTCCACGCGCACGACGTCGGCGGCACGAGTGAGGTCGAGGGCTTCTTCCCCATCGACGGGGAGCTCTACGGCAACCCCGCCGGTGACCAGTGGGGCCACAACTACCACTTCACCTATGAGCTCGCGACCGAGTTCATCTACGACGCCGACGCCGAGAACGTGTTTACCTTCTTCGGCGACGACGACGTATGGGTGTTCGTGGACGGCAAGATGGTCATCGACATCGGCGGCGTGCACGGCGCGGTCAGCCAGACGGTGGACCTCAACCGCCTCAACTTCCTGGAGGACGGCGGCGAGTACGAGTTGAAGGTGTTCTTCGCCGAGAGGCACTACACCCGCTCGAACTTCCGCATCGAGACCACGCTCCAGCTCCGCTCCGTCGAGCTGCCGAGCACCAGGAACGCGTTCGACTAGGTCTCAACGGCGAGACGAACGCGCCACGCTTGCTCCAGCACGCCGTGCGTCACGGGCGCCCGAACGGGTACCGTGGCGCGCGGCGTGTTGCCGTTCCCCGCGGCGTGGTGAAGAACAGCAGCGTGCGGAAGTTGCGGTTGAGGTGGATGCGGCGGGTCTGCTTGATGGTCGCACGATCGGGAGCGGGCCACGCGTCGGCGGTCCGGGTGAATCCGGGAGGGGACAATCCGAGCGCGGTGTCGGCCCTGGCCATCGCCAGGGTGTCCCGCTGGATGCCCGGCGCGGGCAGCGCGGTCGCCCAGGATTCGGCCGCTGCCATCTGCGGGCCCTGGGCGCGGCGATGCACGGCCGACGCGCAGCCGGCGAGCGCGACGGCGGCGCAGGCGAGCAGCACGAGCGTTGTGGTGCGGTGGACGGAGCGCACGGGACCTCCCGGCGGCGCGACGGCTCCATCCGAATGCGTGCGCCGGCGGATCCTTCCGTCGGCGAGTGCCTGCTGCCAAGCGCGCCCGGGAGGACTCGAACCTCCGACCTACGGTTTCGGACTGCTCCACGGCTTTCGCCGCGGTCCGGACCATCTCTTCGCCCGCCGGGCCCGGTTCTTGGGAACCGTCGCGGCTCGGGTAGGGCGCCGGGCGCTTCCGGATCGGCTGGACTGCACGGGCAGCCGGTCCGGTGCGGGGGTATTGCCGGGGCGGCTCACCCGCTGGTCTCTACACCTTCCGCCGGCCGCGGACTCGCGTCCGCACCCCGCCGACGGCTCGGCTCGGGATTGCCCGCCGGCGGAGGCGACCGCGATCGATCGAGCCGCCGGGGAGGGGTTCCCCGAGTTCACCCGGTTCGCCTCGGCCCCTTCCGGAGCCGGGCCCCTCTTTCCGAAGGAAACCGTTGCTCTATCCTGCTGAGCTACGAGCGCTCGGCGGGAGTGTACCCGGGCGATGCCCTAGTAGACCACGGGCCGGGCGATCGGCAAGCCCGGGCGTGACGGGGCGGGCAGGATAACCGCCACGCGGACGCGGCGGCCTACCTTTGGCCCCGCTTTCGGCGGCACCCGCGGTCGACCAGGGCGGATCGAGGACCTCCGGATCATGGATGCAGGCATCGTCGGGCTGCCCAACGTCGGCAAGTCCACCCTCTTCAACGCATTGACCAACGCCGGCGCCCTGGCGGCCAACTACCCGTTCGCCACCATCGAGCCCAACGTCGGCACGGTGCCCATCCCCGACCCGAACCTGGAGCGGATCCACCGCTACATCGAGACGCAGCGGGTGCTGCCCGCGGCGATGCGGCTGGTGGACATCGCTGGGCTGGTCCGAGGCGCGAGCGAGGGCGCGGGCAAGGGCAACGCCTTCCTGAGCAACATCCGCGAGGTGGACGCCATCATCGAGGTGGTCCGCTGCTTCGAGCACGCGCCCGGCGGCGAGGACATCCTGCACGTCGACGGCTCGATCGACCCGATGCGGGACATCGCGACGATCAACACCGAGCTGCTGCTCGCGGACCTGCAGGGCGTCGAGAGCGCGCTCAAGAAGGCCGAGCGGGCGGCCAAGAGCCGCGAGCCCGAGGCGGTCGCGCGGTACGCGGTGCTCCAGAAGATCGCGCCGGTGCTCGAGGAGGGGCGGCCGGCGCGGGTCATCGCGGGCGAGATCATCGATGCCGAGCAGGCGAAGGCCTGGCGCGGACTGGGGCTCATCACGGCCAAGCCCATCCTGTACATGGCCAACGTCGACGAGGGCGACGTGAATGGTGAGGGCGAGCTGGCCCAGCGGGTGCGGTCGCACGCCGAGGGCGAGGGCAACGCCTTCGTGCCGGTGTGCGCCAAGATCGAGAGCGAGCTGGCCGAGCTCGACGAGGCCGACAAGCTCGAGATGTTGGCCGATTACGGCATGGACGAGCCCGCGCTTGCCAAGCTCGCCCGCGAGGCCTACCGGCTGCTGGGCCTGCAGAGCTTCTACACGGCCGGCGAGAAGGAGATCCGGGCCTGGACGGTGCGGAAGGGCGCCCGGGCCCCGCAGGCCGCCGGCGTGATCCACACCGACTTCGAGCGGGGGTTCATCCGCGCCAACGTCTACGGCGTCGAGGACCTCGAGCAATACGAGAGCGAGAAGGCCATCAAGGAGGCCGGCAAGCTACGCGTCGAGGGCAAGGACTACGAGATGCAGGACGGCGACGTCTGCCACTTCCTGTTCAACGTATGACCCGCGTGCCCGGGCTCACTCGCTGCCGCGGAGCAGGGCCAGCAGCCTGAGCAGGCTGACGTAGAGCCAGACGATCGTGACGAGCAGGGCGAAGCCGGCGTACCACTCCATGTACTTGGGGGCCTTGGCGGCGACGCCGTCCTCGATGATCTTGAAGTCGATGACGAGGTTGAAGGCGGCGACGACGACAACCACGCCGGCGATGCCGATGTGGATGGGCCCGCCGAACTCGTAGAGCCGGATGCCCATGAAGGACAGCAGGATGCTGGCCAGCGCGAAGAGCACGACGCCGCCGGTGGCGAAGACGATCATCTTTACGACCAGCGGCGTGGCGCGGATGATCCGCAGGGCGTAGGCGGCGAGCATGACCGCGGCGATCGAGAAGGTCAGGCCGGCGGCCTGGGCGACGAGGCTGGTATCCAGCTGCGATACCACGCCGCCCGCCTGCGTGGATGCGGCCTGCTTCGAGGCTGCGTAGCCGGCCCAGAACACGGAGAGTCCCGCGACGAAGGCGCCCTCGACGATGGCGTAGACCGGGGCGAGGAAGGGCGAGGTCTTCGGGTTGAAGATGATGACCAGGGCCAGGATGAGGCCGATGATCGCGCCGCCGATGGCCAGCGGGAAGGCCCAGCCGTCGGCGGCGGTCGCCCAGAGCGCTGCGGCGGTGCCGGCGGTCAGCGTGAGCAGGATGCCCGA
The DNA here is from genome assembly GCA_039819165.1 of Planctomycetota bacterium. Classification (NCBI taxonomy): domain Bacteria; kingdom Pseudomonadati; phylum Planctomycetota; species Planctomycetota bacterium. Next base: position 954,257 of record JBCBSM010000001.1, on the reverse strand, counting down.
GTTGATGATGGTTCCCGTGTAGGTCATCACCTTCGGGGCGGCGGTGTGTTCGGCCCAGTCGCCGCTGCCGAAGGCCGACTCGGCCTGTGCGATCGCCGGGTTGCCGGTGCTGAACATGGTCGCGTCTCCTTGCCTGATCTATCCGATGGTATCGGTCCGGCGTGCGTGGGACTCGATTCTTGCGTGGTGGGCCGGGCTCAGCCCTCGCCCCTGGTCTCGACGGTGTAGTTGGGCGATTCCTTGGTGATGCGGATGTCGTGCGGGTGGCTCTCGACCATCGAAGCGGCGGTGACGCGGCAGAAGCGGGCGTCGCGGCGGTAGTCATCCACGGTGCGGCAGCCGGTGTAGCCCATCGCGGCCCGCAGTCCGCCGACGAGCTGGTAGACGAACTCGGCCAGCGGCCCGCGGTATGGCACGAGCCCCTCGACGCCCTCGGGCACGAACTTCTGCCTCGGGCGGCCCGAACCGCCGGCGAGCTTGTCGGCCTGGCCGTAGCGGTCCGCCGATCCGCGGTTCATCGCGCCCTCGCTGCCCATGCCGCGGTAGCTCTTGTAGCGGCGGCCGCCGGAGATCACCAATTCGCCGGGGCTCTCGTCGAGGCCGGCGAATAGCCCGCCGAGCATGACGCAGCTGGCGCCGGCGGCGATGGCCTTGGCGAGGTCGCCCGACATGCGGATGCCGCCGTCGGCGATGACGGGCACCGGATCGCTCGGGTCGGCCTCATGGACGCCGCGGAGCGCCTCGAAGACGGCCGAGATCTGGGGCACGCCCACGCCGGTGACGACGCGGGTGGTGCAGATCGAGCCCGGGCCGATGCCGACCTTGACCGCGTCGGCGCCCGCCCGGGCGAGGTCGCGGGCGCCCTGGGCGGTGGCGACGTTGCCGGCGATGACCTGGATGTCGTGGGCGACCTTGATCTGCCGGACGGTCTCGAGCACGTTGTGGCTATGGCCGTGGGCGGTATCGACCACGATGACATCGACGCCGGCGGCGATGAGGGCCTCGACGCGGTCGTGCTGGTGGACGCCCACGGCGGCGCCGCAGAGCAGCCGGCCCCGGTCGTCGGTGCTGGCGTCGGGGAATCGGCTGAGCCGCTCGATGTCCCGCATGGTGATCAGGCCGGCCAGGTTGCGGTGCTCGTCGACGAGCAGCAGCTTCTCGACCTTGTTCTCGTTGAGGATGACCTCGGCCTGGGCCAGCGTGGTGCCCGCCGGCGCGGTGATCAGCGGGTCGCTGGTCATCACGTTGCGCACGGGCGTGGAGATGTCCTCGACGAACTTGAGGTCCCGGCGGGTCAGGATGCCGGCGACGCGGCCCTTGTTGCGCAGGTCGCTGGCGCCGTTGTCGGTGACGGGGAAGCCCGAGACGTTGTACTGGGCCATCAGCTCGCGGGCGCGGCCCACGGTGTCCTCGGGGCCCAGCGTGATGGGATCGGTGATGATGCCGTTGGCCGACCGCTTGACCTGGGTGACCTGGCGGGCTTGCTCCTCGACGGGCAGGTTCTTGTGGATGATGCCGATGCCGCCCTCGAGCGCCAGGCCGATGGCCAGCGGCGCCTCGGTCACGGTGTCCATGGGGGCCGACACCAGCGGCACGCGGAGGCGGATGCCCCGGCAGAGCCTCGTGGAGGTATCGGCATCGCCCGGCATGACGTCGCTGAGCCGGGGCAGCAGCAGCACGTCATCGAACGTGATCGCATCGAGCACGACCTTGGGGGTCGAGCCCGTGCCGGATTGGGTGTTCTGTGGCCTGGTCGAGGGCGGTTGGATCGTGTCGGTCGCCATGCTCATGCTTGGCGGACCGGTGGCTCCGGTCAACCGCGTGCGGCGCGAGGCGGGACGGACCGGGGCGAACCGCTAGGCGTGGATGCCGGCGTTCGCGGCAACGGCGGCGGCCCGGCGGCTGCGGCAGCCGCGGCCGGCTTCGGTGAGGTCGGGCATCTCGAACCGCGGGTGGGCCGCCTTGAGCACCCGCTCGGCCTCCTCGACGTTGATCGAGCCCTCGGCGAGATAGGCGGCCACCTCGCGGGCGGTCTTCTCTCGCTCGCGGGTGCGCGTCAGCGACGTCGCGAAGCCGCCGAGTAGCGCCAGGACGGCGATCGACAGGCCGCCGCAGATGCTGATGAGCGCGATCATCGAACCGTCGACGGTGCCTTCCATCGGGGACCTCCTGGTAGTCCGGTTGGTGGTCCAACTGGTGGACTGGTGCGGCCGAGTGCGTCGGCGTGCCGCTAGTCGTCGTCGGGCTGGGCCTTCATGAGCTTCTCGCCCTGGTCGGCGGTCATGGAGCCCTCGGCGATGTAGGCGGCGATCTCCCGGCGGGTCTTCTCGCGGGCCACGCCCTTGACCGTCGAACTCACGAAACCGAACACGATCGCGGTGATCGCAATCGTGCCGCCCACGAGAAAGATCAGCACGTCCTCGTCGAGCACCTGGTGCAGCACGTCTTCCATCGCATCGCCTCCCGGCTGTCCGCCTAATCCTTGGGGGTTCGGCCGCTTGTATTGCAGCACGCCACGCGCAGAATTGCAAGAGCATTGATGGACCAAACAGAACCCGTTCGCGATCCCGAGCCGCCCATCGAGCTCTCGGTGGATCTCCTGCTGAGGGCCTACGCCAGCGGCGTGTTCCCGATGGCCGACACCGAGAGCGGCGCCGTGCACTGGTATCGGCCGGATCCGCGGGCGGTCATCCCGCTTGCGGTCGAGGGCGACGGCGTGGCCGCGGGCACGCCGGTCTTCCGCATCAGTCGATCGCTGCGGCAGCGGGTGCGGTCGGGGCGGTTCCGCATCACGACCGACCTGGCGTTCGCCGATGTCCTCCGCGCGTGTGCCCGCGACGGCGAGCGGGACACCGGCTGCTGGCTTACAGATGAGCTGATGCGGGCGTACGACGACATGCACGACGCGGGCTATGCGCACAGCATCGAGGCATGGCTCGACGGCGATGGCGGGCCGATGCTCGTGGGCGGGCTCTACGGCGTGCTGGTGGGCGGCCTGTTCGCCGGCGAGAGCATGTTCAGCGCGGCCGACGCCGGCGGCACCGACGCCAGCAAGGTGTGCATGGTGCACCTCGTCGATACGCTCCGGCGGATCGGCGCGCTGGTGCTCGACACCCAGTTCTACACCGAGCACCTCGGCCGCTTCGGCGCGATCGAGGTCGATGGCGAGGACTACCTGCATGCGGTGGACTACGCCGTGCGGGCGTCGTGTGCGTGGCCCGCACCCGGGGAGCTGGCGATGCCCGGCATCGTCGGGATGGCCGAGCCGGGCGGGTGAGCGAGCATGCGTTGGCGCTTGCGCACGCGGCCCGGTCAGGACATCACGCTGGCGAGGGTCGTCTCGTCGGCGGCTTGTGTGCTGGGCAGGCCCGGCGTCGTGTGCTCGGCGCCGGCGTAGCGGACGCCCAGGTCCTGGCACAGCAGGCTCGCGGTGATCTGGCTGGACAGGAAGATCACGGGCAGGCCGCTGCCGGGGTGGGTCCCTCCGCCGACCATCCAGACGCCGTCGAGTCCCTGGAGGCGGTGCCGCGGGCGGAGGTGGAGCATCTGCCCCAGGTTGTGGGCTAGGTTGAAGGTCGCCCCGAGGTTGATGTTCATCCGGGACCAGTCGGTGGGACTGATGATCCGCTCGCACTGGATGCGGGCCTCGGCGTCCTCGATGCCGAAGACCCGCTCGAGCTGCGCCATCGCGTCGGCGCGGAGCCGGTTGCGCTCGGCGTCGAAGTCCACGCCGCTGCGGAGGTTGGGCGTGGGCACCAGCACGTAGAGCGCGGTGCAGCCGGGCGGGGCCATCGACGCGTCGGTCACCACCGGGTTGCAGCAGTAGGCCGAGGGGTCCTCGCTCAGCGTGCCGAGCCTGGAGATCTCGTCGAGATTCTCCTGATATCGAGCGGAGACGTAGATGGTGTGGTGCGGCAGGTCGACCTCGCCGCTGAGGCCGAGGTACATCATGAAGGTGCTGCACGAATGCCGCTTGGCATCGATGCGCTCGTGCGAGTCGTAGCCGCCGACGCGGGCGAGGCGATCGGCGGGCAGCAGCGACTTGAGCGCCCAGGGTGCGTCGGCGTTGAGCACGACGTGCGGATGGGCCTGGTGCTCGCCACGGACCACGACGCCCGTGGCGCGGTTGCCCTCGAAGCTCAGTCGCTCGACCGGCGCATCCATGCGGACCTCGCCGCCGAGGTCCTCGATGATCCCGGCCATCGCGTGGCAGAGGCGGTTGAGCCCGCCGTCGACGTGCCAGATGCCGTACTCGTACTCGATGAACGGCAGGATGGTGAACAGGCTCGGACAGTCGTAGGGGCTCATGCCCAGGTACTTGCTCTGGAAGCTGACGGCGAGTTGGACCTGTGGATGGCGGAAGTACTTCGAGAGCAGCTGGTGCACGCTCTTGTGCGGATTGATGTGCGGCAGCGCCCGGACGGCATCGGGCTTGAGCAGGTCGAGCGGGCCGCGGATCGGGCGGCGCAGGATGGGCTCGGCCGCAACGAGCTTGGCCCGGTTGTCGGCGATGAACCGCCGGAAGGCCCGCCCATCCTCGTCATCGATGGCGCCGATCCGTCGCGCCATCTCGTCGACGTCCTGCGTGGCATCGAGGCGGATGGGCTCCTCGCCCGGGCGGCCCAGCAGCAGGCGGTACATGGGATCCAGGCGCGTGAGGTCGACCGCGTCGGCGAGCCTCCGGCCGGCGGCGCGGAAGATCTCGTCGAGCACGTACGGCATCAGGAAGAAGGTGGGGCCGCAATCGAAGCGGAATTCGCCGCTCTCGCCCTGCATGCTGATGCGGCTGGTGCGGCCGCCAACGTAGGGCTGCGATTCGTAGATGCGGACCGGCACGCCGCTGGCGGCAAGCAGCACGCCCGCGGCGAGGCCGCCGGGGCCGGCGCCGACGATGGCGACGGGAGCGTGGGCGTCCGGGGTCGTGCTCGTGGGCATGAGGTCTCCGCGGGTGTGCGTCCAAAGCAATCACTATACTTGCGTCGATGGCGCAGGCGGGCGAGGCAGCGGCTCCGACGAGGGGACATCCAGCAAGCGGCGGCGTGCTCCCCGGGGCGACGCCGCGCGGCGAGGCCACCAGCGCGGCGGACGCGTGGACGCTCCGCGAGCGGCTGGCGTGGGTGGGCCGCTTCCGACGCGCGATCGCGAGGTCCGAGGGCGAATTCGCGGAGCTCGCGGCCGACGAGATCGGCAAGGATTCCTTCGAGACGCTGGTGAGCGACCTGATGCCGCTGCTGGCTAGCTGCCGCTGGCACGAGCGACACGCCCGCGGGCTGCTGCGGCCCCGGCGGCGGCGGGGCGGCGCGATCTGGCAGCTCGGCCAGCGGCACTGGATGCGGCGCGAGCCGCTGGGCTTGGTCGGCATCATCGCGACCTGGAACTACCCCGTTCAGCTGCTGGGCATCCAGCTGGTGCAGGCGCTGGTCGGGGGCAACCGCGTCGTGGTCAAGCCCAGCGAGCGCTGTCCGCGGACGCAGGCGTTGCTGCTCGATCTCGCGGTGGACGCCGGCGTGCCCGAGGGCGCGCTGCGGTCGCTGCCGGCGACGCGGGAGGCCGGCGTCGCGCTCGTGGAGGACGAGCCGATCGACCACCTCGTGTTCACGGGCTCGACGGCGGTGGGCCGCCGCATCGCCGAGCGACTCGCCGCCAGGCTCGTGCCCAGCACGCTGGAGCTGACGGGCTGCGATTCGGCGATCGTGCTGGAGGACGCCGACGCGGATCTTGCGGCCCGATCGATCGCGGCGGCCGTGCGGCTCAACGCGGGTCAGACCTGCATGGCGCCGAGGCGGGTGCTCGTGGCGGAGTCCATCGCGGATCGCTTCGAGGCGGCGCTCCGTTCGCAGTTCGCGGCGATGCAACCCGTGCAGATGTGCGACGAGGGCGAAGCGACCGACGCGAGGCGGCTGGCGGGCGCGGCGGGCGAGGGGCGGCTCCTCCGGCCCGATGTCGTCGCCTGCGAACCAACGGACGAGCTTGCGCGGGGCGAGCACTTCGGTCCGGTGCTGGCGCTGCTGCGGGTGGGCTCGCGGGCCGAGGCATTCGAGCTTAGCCGCTCCTTCGGCCAGCACCTGGCCACGTGCCTGTTCACGCGGGACGCCGGCCGCACCGACGACCTGCACCGGCTGAGCACGGGAGCCGTGACCATCAACGATGCGGTGATCCCGTCAGCGCACCCCGGATCACCCATCCCGGCGCTGGGCCGCAGCGGGTGGGGCGCGTCGCAGGGACGCGAGGGTCTGCTGGCGATGACGCGGCCGGTGCACGTCTCGACCACGAGCCGCCGGCTCCGGGTGCCGGCGGATCCGCCGACGCCGCGGCAGGCCGAGCGGCTGCGCTCGTTCGTGCGGTGGTGGTACGGACGGTAGCGCGAGGCCTGGTTCGGGCGGCCCTTACTCGACGGTGACGCTCTTGGCCAGGTTGCGGGGCTTGTCGACGTCGTGGCCCCGCATGACCGCGGCGTGGTAGGCCAGCAACTGCAGCGGCACGACGGCCAGCAGCGGGCTGAGGCACTCGGGCACGTCGGGGATGTAGACGACGTCCTCGACGTGCGAGGCGATGTTCTCGTCGCCCTCGGTGGCGACCGCGATGACGTGGCCCTTACGGCTGCGGACCTCGGCTATGTTGCTCATCACCTTCTCGTATTGGCTGCCCCTGGTCGCGATGAACACCGCGGGCATGCCCTCGTCGATGAGGGCGATCGGCCCGTGCTTCATCTCGGCCGCGGGCATGCCCTCGGCGTGGATGTAGCTGATCTCCTTGAGCTTGAGGGCGCCCTCGAGGGCGGTGGGGTAGTTGTACCCCCGGCCCAGGAACAGCCAGTTCTCACGCTCGACGTACCGCTGCGTGAGGCGGCGGATCTCGTCGTTGCGCTCCAGCACGCGCTCGATCTTCTCGGGAACCTGTTCCAGCTCACGAATCAGGGATGCGCACTGGTCGGTGGACATGAAGCGGCGACGGGCCATGAACAGGGCGATCATCGTGAGCACCGCGACCTGGCCCGTGAACGCCTTGGTGCTCGCGACGCCGATCTCGGGCCCGCAGCGGAGGTAGACCCCCGCGTCGGTCGTGCGCGCGATGGTCGAGCCGACGGCGTTGATGACGCCCAGCGACAGGGCGCCGCGGTCCTTGGCCTCGGTCAGTGCCGCGAGCGTGTCGGCGGTCTCGCCGCTCTGGCTGACCGCGACGACGACCACGCCCTCCTCGATGATGGGGTTGCGGTAGCGGAATTCGCTGGCGTACTCGCACTCGGCGGGGATCTTGGCGAGGTCCTCCAGCAGGTACTCGCCGATCATGGCCGAGTGCAGCGCGGTGCCCTGGGCCGCCAGGATCACCCGCCGGCTGCGGACCAGTTGGGGGGCGAACTGGCGGAGCCCGCCGAGCACGACGCGGCCCTCGTCGTGGTCGAGCCGCCCCCGCATGCAGGTCCGCAGCGCCTGGGGCTGCTCGAAGATCTCCTTCTGCATGTAGTGGGCGTATCCGCCCAGCTCGATCTGCTCGAGGTCCAGCTCCAGCTGCTCGACGCGGGGCGTCACGGGCACGTTGTGGATGGTGCTGGTCGTGAAGCGGTCGCGGGTGATCTTGACGACGTTGTAGTCGTCGAGGGGGAAGGCCTGGTTGGTGTGGGCGACGATGGCCGAGGGATCGGAGGCGACGACGTACTCCCCGTTGCCCACGCCGACCATGAGCGGCGAGCCCTTGCGTGCGCACACCAGCGTGCCGGGCTCGCGCTCGCAGATGACCGCGATGGCGTAGGCACCGGTGACCTCGCGGAGGGCGGCCTGGACCGCCTGCTCGAGGTCCAGGCCGTTGTCGGGATCGAAGAGCTCACCGATGAGGACGGCCAGCACCTCGGTGTCGGTCTCGCTGGTGAACGTGTGGCCCCGTTCGGTGAGGTAGGTCCGAAGGGCGGCGTAGTTCTCGATGATGCCGTTGTGCACCATCGCGATGCCGCTGCGGTCGTCGCGGTGGGGGTGGGCGTTGGCCTCGGTGACGGCGCCGTGGGTGGCCCAGCGTGTGTGGGCGATGCCGAGTGTGCCGTCGAAGCCGCCCCGCTGCTCGACGGTGTTCTCCAGGGCGGCGACGCGGCCGACGGTCCGGGCGACCTGGAGCCCGCCGTTGATGATCGCCATCCCCGCCGAGTCGTAGCCGCGGTACTCGAGCCGCTTGAGCCCCTCGATGAGCAGCGGGCGGGCCTGCCGCGATCCGATGTAGGCGACGATTCCGCACATGCCGGGGCTCTCCTCTGTCGATCGGAGTTATCCGGGCCCCGCTCTCGTTGCCGGGGCCACTCCTAGATCCGACCTCTACCGTCGGCGACTTGACACAAGTTCGCGATCACGCGCGGCTGGGGACGGGGGCGACGCATTCCGGCGGCCACCCAAGGGATCCGCGTACAGCGTATGTACGGTGCGTGTTCCCGCGATGCGGCGTCGCAGGTGCGTCCAGACGGTATTCGGGACGCGATCGGGCCTACGCTCTGCGAGTTTTTGCGCCAGGCCGACCCGCCGTCGGCGGGGCGCCGCCCCGGAGGCCGCACCCGGATGCCCAAGCGGACCGATCTTCGCTCCATCCTCGTGCTGGGCTCCGGCCCGATCGTCATTGGTCAGGGCTGCGAATTCGACTACTCGGGCACCCAGGCGTGCAAGGCGCTGCGGGCCGAGGGCTGCCGGGTCGTTCTGGTCAATTCCAACCCCGCGACGATCATGACCGATCCGATGTTCTCGGATCGCACGTACATCGAGCCCATCACGCCCGAGGCGGTGCGGAAGGTCATCGAGCGGGAGTGCGACCCCGAGAGCGGGGGCGAGGGCATCGACGCGATCCTGCCGACGCTGGGCGGCCAGACGGCCCTCAACTGCGCGTGTGCGCTGCACGACGACGGCACGCTGGAACGCTTCGGCATCGAGATGATCGGCGCGGACCGCACGGTGATCCACCGGGCCGAGGACCGCGAGGCCTTCCGCGAGGTGTGCGAGGGCATCGATCTGCCGCTGCCGCCGTCGCAGACGGTGACGAGCCTCGACGAGGCGATGGAGGCCCTCGCAGAGCTAGGCCTGCCCGCGATCGTCCGGCCGGCGTTCACGCTGGGCGGCTGGGGTGGCGGCGTCGCGTACAACACCGAGGAGTTCCGCACGCAGGTCGCCAGCGGGCTGGCGGCGAGCATGATCGGCCAGGTCCAGATCGATCGCAGCCTGCTGGGCTGGAAGGAGTTCGAGCTCGAGGTCGTGCGGGACCGCCGCGACAACTGCGTGGTGGTCTGCGGCATCGAGAACATCGACCCGATGGGCGTGCACACCGGCGACTCGATCACGGTGGCGCCCATCCTTACGCTGACCGACAAGGAGTACCAGATCCTCCGCGACGCGGCCTTTGCGGTGATGCGGGCGGTTGGCGTCGAGACCGGCGGCAGCAACGTGCAGTTCGCGGTCAATCCCAATCCCGCGCCGCGGGACGACGGCGAGGAGCCCTTCGAGTTCGTCGTCGTCGAGATGAACCCCCGGGTGTCTCGGTCGAGCGCCCTGGCCAGCAAGGCGACGGGCTTCCCGATCGCCAAGATCGCCGCGCGGCTGGCGCTGGGCTACACGCTCGACGAGCTACGCAACGACATCACGGCGACGACGAGCGCGTGCTTCGAGCCCTCGATCGACTACGTCGTCACAAAGATGCCCCGGTGGACCTTCGAGAAGTTCCCCGAGGCCGACGAGACGCTCACGACGCAGATGAAGAGCGTGGGCGAGGCGATGGCCATCGGGCGGACGTTCAAGGAGAGCCTCCAGAAGGCCATCCGCTCCATGGAGGTCAAGCGCTTCGGCCTGGGGCTGGACCGCAACGACAAGTGGCTGACGGCGATGCGGGCGGTCGAGCGAGAGCAGCTCGTGCTGGACTTTGCGCGGCCCGGCGACGCGTCGCACGCCATCAGCTCGACCGGGCTGCGGACCGCCGACGGGCAGCCCATCGAGTGGCCCATCGACGACACCAAGCTGCTGCGGAAGCTCTCGGTGCCCAGCCAGGGGCGGCTGTACTACGTGCGGTACGCGCTCAAGATGGGCTGGTCGATCGAACGGGTCTGCGAGGCCACGAGGATCGACGCGTTCTTCGTGCACCAGATCGCGGAGCTCGTGGCCTTCGAGGACGAGCTGCTGGCCTTCCCGACGCTGGGCGACGTGCCCCGCGACGTGCTGCGGCGGGCCAAGCAGCTGGGCTACTCCGATGCGCAGCTCGCCAACGTATACCTCGATGCCATCCAGTCCGAGACCATCCTCGAGGTCCGCCGGCACCGCGACGGCCTGGGCATCCGGCCGGCCTACAAGCTTGTGGACACCTGTGCCGCCGAGTTCGAGGCTGCTACGCCGTACTACTACTCGACGTACGAGTCCGACGTCGTCGAGTACAACGCCGAGACGGGCGAGGCCCGCCGCGTCGACGACGAGGTCCGCGTCACGGACGCCCGCAAGGTGATCATCCTGGGGGGCGGGCCCAACCGCATCGGCCAGGGCATCGAATTCGACTACTGCTGCTGCCATGCCGCCTTCGCCGCCCGAGACATGGGCTTCGAGAGCGTGATGATCAACTCCAATCCGGAGACGGTCAGCACCGACTACGACACGAGCGACCTGCTATTCTTCGAGCCGCTCACGCTCGAGGACGTGCTCAACGTGGCCGAGGCGCTGGGCGGGGACGACCGCCTGCTGGGCTGCGTGGTGCAGTTCGGCGGGCAGACGCCGCTGAATCTGGCGCACGGGCTCGCGCTGGCGGGCACGCCGATCATCGGCACGAGCCTGGCGTCCATCGACCTCGCGGAGGATCGGGATCGCTTCGACGGCCTGCTCGAGCAGCTCGAGCTGAAGCGGCCGGCGAGCGGCATCGCACGGTCGCCCGCCGAGGCCGAAGAGGTCGCCGGCCGCATCGGCTATCCGGTGCTGGTCCGGCCCAGCTACGTGCTGGGCGGTCGGGGCATGGAGATCTGCCAGAACGCGGGTGCGCTTCGGCGGTACGTGGATTCGGCCGTCCGCAGCGCCGGACTCGACGGCAGCCTCGCGGACGCGCCCATCCTGATCGACCAGTTCCTGGCCGGCGCGACCGAGGTCGACGTCGACCTGCTGGCCGACTTCGATCCCGCGGGTGCTGACGCTGGTGGCAGGGCCATCATCTGCGGCATCATGGAGCACATCGAGCACGCGGGCGTGCACAGCGGCGACAGCACCTGCTTCCTGCCGCCCAACGAGCTGCCCGCCCGCACGATCGCGTCGGTGGCGGATGCGTCCAAGCGGCTCGCCGGCGCGCTGCGGGTGCGGGGGCTGATGAACGTGCAGCTGGCCGTCAAGGACGACGAGGTCTTCGTGCTGGAGGTCAACCCGCGGGCCAGCCGCACCGCGCCGTTCGTCAGCAAGGGCAAGCACACGCCCTGGCCCCGGCTGGCGGCGCAGGTGATGATGGGTGCCTCGCTCGAGGAGCTGGAGGTCCGCGAGGTGCCCGCGCCGGGCGTGTTCGCGGTCAAGGCCCCGGTGTTCCCCCACCAGAAGTTCCCGCGGGTGGACTTCGTGCTGGGGCCCGAGATGCGGAGCACCGGGGAGGTGATGGGGCTAGACGCCTCGCCGCCGCTGGCGCTCGCCAAGGCCGCCATGGCCGCCGGCAACGCGCTGCCGACCGGCGGCGCCGTGTTCGTGTCGGTGCGGGACGCCGACAAGCTCGAGATCCTCCCCGTCGTGCGGGGGTTGCGGGCCATGGGCTTCGAGGTCTACTCGACGACGGGCACGGCTCGCTTCCTGGAGCGCTACAGCGTGCAGGTGACCGTGCTGCAGAAGATCGCCGCGGGCGCACGGCCCAACGTCATCGACATGATGATGAGCGGCGATATCAGCCTGGTCATCAACACGCCAACCAACAGCGGCCGCGAGACCGACGAGGGCCTGATCCGCTCGACGGCGGTCCGGCTGTCCATCCCGATGATCACGACGGCGAGCGCGGCGCGGGCCGCGGTGGACGCCATCGCCGCGCTGCGTGCCGGCGACTGGGGCGTGCGGGCGCTCCAGGAGCACGCCGCGGCCGCCGCGGCAGCGGTGCCCTCGTAGCCCGGCGTCAGCCCGCGAGCGGCAGGTCCCGGATCGTCATCACCACGCGTTCTAGTGAGAGCTTGTCCAGCACGACGACCTCCAGGTATGCGGCCCGGGCGGCCGCCTGGGTGGAGACCGACGCGTCGGCCACCGAGCAGATGTGGGCGTCGCGGGTCTCGACCTCCTGCAGGTGCGTCCACATGTGGACGACGTTGCCGTCCTTGTCGCGGAGCAGGATGGCGGGCACCAGTGGCGCCAGGTCCACGAGGCCGTCGGCGGTCTCGCCCGCGTTCTCGGGATCGCGGTCGATGAAGTACTCGAACGAGAACCGCGTGTAGCGGTCCTGCTGCTCGATCGTGCGCAGCAGGAACCGCACGCCGGGCTGGATCTGCACGTGCTCGTCGGTGACCTCGATGGGCAGCCTCTCGATGGTGATCCGCCCCGCCCGCACGAGGTCGAGCGTCGCGTCCAGCCGGTCGATCCGCGACGGCAGCGCGTCCACGACGGTGTGGGCCGTCCACCCGCTGCTGAAGCCGCGTCCCCGGGGCATCTGGGGGTTGGGCATGAGCATCTGGCTGAGCGAGCGGCGTTGGTGCCGGTGGTCCCGGCGGCTGTTGGGGTCGTGGATGCGGATCTCGCCGCCGTCGCCGTCCAGCCGCTGGACGTAGGACCGGATCGCGGCCATCGGCATCGGGGCGTCCGCGTCCGGGTCGGGAGCCCGGCCGAGCTCGGGGCGGAGGATGCTGCCGTTGACGACGATCGACCGCGTGGCGATTAGATCGTCCTGCTGGCGGTGGACGTTGACCGAGGCATTCAGCGACGCGACGCGCACGTTCAGCCCGTACAGCTCAACCGGCGGGGGGAACTCGCCGGGGGCGGATACGGCCTGGCGATCGCGGGCCAGCGGCGAAGCGGAGTGGTCCTGGAGCGTGGGAGCGCCGGCCAGGATCAAGGCAACGAGCGGCGTGATCAACATGGCGTGCCTCCTGTCGGCATCGGCACCCGGATGCCGCATGGGGTTTCGCTTCGAACATACGACAGGAACTCTGGGCTCGCCAGCCGGCCGCCACGCCTTGTGACGCCCGCGTGACCCGCCGGGCCGTACAGTGCCGCGACTGCCGAGAGGGGGCGCGTATGTTCAAGCTCGACCTGCACACCCACATGCTGCCGCCCGAGCTGCCCGACTTCTCGGCCCGCACGGGCTACGGCGGCTGGGTGACCAGCGAGCCCATCGCCGACGGTCCCTTCGCGGGCGGTGCGCGGCTGTCGATCGACGGGCGGCATTTCCGGGACGTCAAGCCCAACTGCCTGCACGTGGACGCGCGGCTCCGCGACATGGAGCTCAACGCCGTGGACGTGCAGGTGCTGTCCACGGTGCCGGTCATGTTCGGCTACTGGGCGCAGCCCGAGCACACGCTGGAGTTTGCGCGGCTGCTCAACGACCACCTGGCGGAGGTGTGCCGCACTCGGCCCGATCGGTTCGTGGCGCTCGGCACGCTGCCGATGCAGGACCCTGCCATCGCCATCCGCGAGCTGGAGCGGTGCGTGCGGGACCTGGGCATGCGGGGCGTGCAGATCGGCAGCCACATCGAGCGGCCCGGCGCCCCCGACTGGAACCTGTGGGAGCCGGCGGTGCAGGACGTCTTCGCGGCCTGCCAGGACCTCGACGCCTGCATCCTGGTGCACCCCTGGGACATGATGGGCCGCGAGCAGATGGGCAAGTACTGGCTGCCTTGGCTCGTTGGCATGCCCGCCGAGACCGCCCGCGCGGTATGCGCGATGATCTTCGGCGGCGTGTTCGATCGGCTTCCGAAGCTGCGGGTGTGCTTCGCCCACGGCGGGGGCTCGTTCCCGTACACGATCGGGCGGATCGAGCACGGGTACAACAGCCGGCCGGACATCGTGGCGGTCGACTGCGAGCGCAACCCGTGGAGCTACCTGGCCGACTACGGCCGGCCCGCGCGGTTCTGGGTGGACTCGGCCGTGTACAGCCGCAATGCACTGCGATACCTGATCGCGATGATGGACGAACGCCGCGTCGCGCTGGGCAGCGACTATCCGTTCCCGCTAGGCGAGGCTCGATCGGGGGCGATGATCGACTCGATGTACGACCTGACCGACGCCACCAAGCGGCAACTGCTCAGCGGCACCGCGCTCGAATTCCTCGGGCTGGGTGCCGACAGGTTCCCGGCCCTGCAGGAGGAACGCCGGGCCGCGGGCGAGCGATCCGCGACCTTCCACGCCGAGACCGCGGAGCCCGGCAAGTGAGCAATCAGGATCTGCAACTGCTGGCGGCCGAAGCGCGGCGGCTCGACGCGGAGGATCCGCTCGGCGCGGAGCGTGCGAACTTCGCGATCCCCGCGGGCGAGGATGGCGCCGAGGTCGCCTACTTCTGCGGCAATTCGCTCGGACTCATGCCCAGGTCCGTGCCCACGCTGATGCAGGAGGAACTGGACGACTGGGCCCGCATGGGCGTCGAGGGGCACCAGGGCTCGCGGCGGCCCTGGTACGGCTACCACGAGGCGTTCCGCGAGTCCGGGGCGCGGCTCGTCGGCGGTCGGCCGGGCGAGGTCGTGATGATGAACGGCCTGACGACCAACATCCACCTCATGCTCGCGACCTTCTACCAGCCCGCGGGCAGTCGCACCAAGATCATGGTGGAGGACCACCTCTTCCCGTCGGACGACTACGCGGTGGAATCGCACATCGCGCACCGGGGTCTCGATCCGCGGGAGCACACCATCCGCGTCGCGCCGCGTCCGGGCGAGGCGGCGCTCCGCACCGAGGACGTGCTAGCCGAGATCGAACGGGCCGGCCCGGCTCTCGCGCTCGTGATGCTCTCGGGCGTGAACTACCTCACGGGCCAGTGGTTCGACATGCCCGCGATCACCGAGGCGGGGCACCGCGCTGGTGCGCGGGTGGGGTGGGATCTCGCGCACGCGGCGGGCAACGTGCCGCTCGAGCTGCACGACTGGGACGCCGACTTCGCGGTTTGGTGCAGCTACAAGTACCTCAACGCCGGCCCCGGTGCGGTCGCCGGGTGCTTCGTGCACGAGCAACACGGCCGCGACGCCGATCTCCCGCGGCTCGCGGGCTGGTGGGGCAACGACCCCGAGACCCGCTTCCGGATGGAGACCGGCTTCGTGCCGCGAGCCGGAGCCGACGGCTGGCAGCAGTGCAACCCGCCGATCTTCTCGATGACGCCGCTGCTGGCGTCGCTGGAGATCTTCGATCGCGTCGGCATGCCGGCGCTGCGGGCCAAGAGCCTGCTGCTCACCGGCTTCCTGGAGCGGACGCTCGCGGCGCTCGCGCCGGACGCACGCGTGCTCACGCCCGCGGATCCCGCACGCCGGGGCTGCCAGCTTTCGGTGTCTTTGGGCGGGCACGCGCGGGCAATCCAGCGGGAACTCGGCGATCGCCGCGTTGTGGCCGACTTCCGCGAGCCCGATGTCGTGCGGCTGGCGCCGGTGCCGCTCTACAACAGCTTCGCCGACGTTGTGCGGTGCGGCGAGGCGATCGCCGCCGCGCTGGGCCGAGTGCCGGCGCGGGGCTAGGCGTCCTCGGACACGAGGTAGAAGCGGCCGATGGCGACCTCGAAGGTCGAGCCGTCCTCGGCGGCGAAGGTGTACGCGCCCTCCATCGTGCCCCAGCGGGTGCGGATGGGGCAGTGGCTGCTGTACTCGAACTGCTCCCCGGGCAGCAGCGAGGGCTGCTGGCCGACGACGCCCTCGCCCTCGACGTGCTCCGCGCCGCCGTGCGCATCGATCACGGTCCACCGCCGGCTGAGCAGCGTGACCACTGGTGCGCCCACGGGCGCGTCGTAGGTGATCGAGATCTGGTAGCCGAAGTAATGCCGAGGAATCGCGGCGTCGGATCGCTCGGGCCGATACTCGGGCCTGACGCGGACGCGGACCACGCCGGACTCCACCGCGGTGGGCGTATCCGAGCCGTGCGGACCGGGATCGATCAGGCTGATGCTGGAGCCGCCGCTGGACACGGGTCCCCTCCTTCGGTGCGGAGAGGATAGCAGGCTCGCGCGGGCGCTACCGGCGGCCGCGGCGGGCCTCGGCCTTCGCGGTCGATCGTCCCGTGCTCCGGGAGCCCCTCGAGGTCGGCTTGCGCTGGCCGGTCTTTGCGGACGGGCCGCGGCTGCGGGCACGCAGGGCGTCGGCCGCGGGCTTCGCGCGGGGCGTGCGGCGTGGAGTCGCCCGCTGCTGCTGGGCCGTCGCGACGAACTCGGATAGGCGATCCTCGAGCTCGTCGATGCGGCGCGCCAGCGCGTCGGCACGCGTCGATTGGCGGGCCTTCTCGATGCGGGCGATCCGCGATTCCAGCTCGGGCACCGCCACCAGGATGGTCCGCAGGGCGCCCTCCAGCCGCTCGACGGCCTGCGCGAGCGACGGATCGCTGCGGCGGGGTGGCAGCGGCTTGGCCTCGACCAGTGCGGCCCGCGTCGCGCTCGCGATGGGTTCGGACGTGGGCACCGGGGCCGTCGCCTCCGGCGCGTCGGCGTGGCCCACCCCTGGAGCGGCCTCGGCCGATGGCGCGTCGGGCGAGCGTTGGTCGGCGTGGGCGGCATCGGTCGGCATGGTCATGCTCCGGGTCTCTGGATCTCGATGGCATCGGCGTTTTCGGACCCCGCCTCCAGCCGACCTGCAGCCCGAGAGCCACCGGCTGGCCTCGGTCGTCCTGCCGGGTAGCATGCCGCATGGGGAACAACACGCCAACGCCGGGGCGCCGGCTCCGCGACGCGATGGATCGGGGCTGCGTAATGGCGCCCGGTGCGTTCAACGGCCTGGCAGCAAGGGCCGTCGCACGCGCGGGCTTCGAGGCGGCCTACGTCTCGGGCGGCGCGACGAGCGCGGCCGCGGGCGTGCCCGACGTCGGGCTGCTCACGCTCGATCGCTTCGCCGCCACGGTGCGGGAGGTCGTCAGCGGGACGGTGCTCGAGCCCGGAGGAGACCCGCTGCCCGTGCTCGCCGACGCCGACACGGGCTTCGGCGAGGAGGAGATGGCCCGCCGCACCGTGCTCGAATATCAGCGAGCGGGCGCGGCGGGGCTGCACCTCGAGGACCAGGTGTTCCCGAAGCGGTGCGGCCACCTCGACGGCAAGACGCTCGTCGACCTCGACCACGCCGCCAGCAAGATCGAGTGGGCGGTGCAGGCGGCCTCGGAGTCCTCCGACCCGGACTTCGTCGTGTGCGCCCGCACCGACGCGAAGGGCGTCACGGGCATGGACGACGCCATCGCGCGGGCCACGCGGTACGCGCAGTCGGGCGCGTCGATGATCTTCCCCGAGGGGCTGCACGACGAGGGCGAGTTTGCGGCCTTCGCTCGGGCGATGGCGGGCGTGACCGTCGCCGGCCGCGACCACCCGCCCTACCTGCTGGCCAACATGACCGAGTTCGGCAAGACGCCGCTGATCCCCCACGCCCGCTTCGCGGAGCTGGGCTACCGCATCGTGATCTACCCGGTCTCGTCGCTGCGGGCGGCGATGGGGGCCGTCGAGCGGATGCTGGCGGCGCTCAAGCGCGACGGCGGCGTCGACGCCGTGCTCGGCGAGATGCAGAGCCGCACCGATCTGTACGACCTGCTCGGCTACACGCCCGGACAGCCCTGGGCGCACCGCTAGGGCGTCGTCGACCCCGGTCTCACCCCGAGGTCTTGGTCAACTCGCCCGACATGCTGTGCCACCACTGGCCGTCCTCGTCCTTGGCGTAGCCCGAGACGGTGTGCTTCTGGGGGTCCGAGGCGTCGTGCACCCATTTGTGCGGCACCAGCTTGCCGGTGCCCGCCTCGTGCATCGACCCCTCGAAGGTCCACGTCTTGCTGGCGGCGTCGTAGGTGCCCTTGGCGGTCGAGATCGCCGGCGAGAGGTTCTCGATCCAGACCGACTCGAACGAGTTGGTGTAGCTGTTGTAGCCGATGGCGCCCATGCCCTCGAAGTCCATGCCCATAACGGTGGCCTTGACGTGCTCGGCCACGAACATGCCGTCCATGATCCACTCGCGGGTGACGGTGCCGGGGAAGTCGGTCCACTCCTCGTCGGGGGTCATGCGGAAGCGCATGGTGCCCTCCCAGGTACCCAGCATCAGGTCGAGGTGGTCGTGCTGCTTGGCGCGACCAAACATGGACGGATCCATCGCGGGCTGGTTGCCCTCCTGGGCGCCACGGTTGCCCTCTTGGGCGAGCGCGCTGGAGCCGAGGGCGTCGGGTCCGCTGGCTCGGCCGGCGACGAAAGCGATCCCCGCGACGGCGGCCAGGATGATCGTCAGCCCGGTGCGGCCGTGCTTCATGGTGCTGCTGTTGGTGCTGCTCTTGAACATGGCAGAGTCCTCCGCGGCGGGCGACCACCCGATCGCCCGTGCCGTTCGGGATTCTATGTAAGCAAATCGGGGTGAGCCCGGGGTGCGGCCGGACGTCACCGGCTAGCGGAGCAGCCCGAGCGGATCTGGCGTCGCGACCAGCCCATCGGAGGGCAGCACGCGGCCGCTGGCGTTGATCCGCTCGAACACGAGCCGATCGGGCCCGCCGCGGACCCGCAGCCGAAAGGGCCCGGGGGGCTCCAGGCGGAGGATCCAGAAGGTCTGCTGCGCCCGGTCCGCGTCGCTGGCCTCGATGCGCAGCTCCGCGGGCGGTCCGGGCCTCAGCCGCTCGGTCTCGATCCAATCGGGCCGGCGGATCGACGAGCCCGGGGGCAGACCGAAGGGGGCCGGATCGTTGGCGAGCAGCGTCTGGGGGCCGGTGACGCGGAGCCAGGCGGACGACTCGTTGACGACGGTGAGCGAGGAGTGCCGGCAGCCGAGCATCGCGGCCGCGAGGACGAGGCCGGAGAGGCACCACGCGACACGCCAGCCGCCGGTTTCCCAAGCATGCTTCCGGAGGACGCCGCGATGCGCTTCAGGAAGCCGAGAGCCATGCAGGGCAACGAGCCGATCTTCGCCGAGACGCAGCGGCTGCACCAGAACCTCGTGGTGCGGTACGTGGTGCCGATCTCGTGCGTCGCGGTGCTGGTGTTCGTGGGCGGGGCGATGCTCGCCTCGGGCGCACCCATCGCGGAGGTCGCGCTGGCCGCGGCCGTGCTGCTGGGCACGCCGCTTGTCATTGCTCAGCTGCCGATGCGGACGGTCGTGACGCCGCGCGAGGTCCGCGTGGCGATGCTCGGCCTGTTCCGGTGGCGGATCCCGATGGACGCCATCGTGTCGGTTGAGCCCGCAAAGTACGTCTTCCTGCGCAACTCGACGGGCTGGGGCATCCGCCCCTCCCGCACGTTCGGGCTGATGCTCACTGTCGCAGGCAACCGGGGGGCGCAGCTGCGCTACGACTCGGGCGGCCGCACCAAGCGGCTGCTCATCGGCAGCCAGAGGGCGGATGAGTTGGTCGAGGCGATCCGCATCGCCGCGGACGTGCGCCGGCACGAGGCGGACGCCCTAGTGATGGCCTAGGTCGTAGCCCGACGAGGCGCCGGGCTCGACGCCCTCGCGGCCGGCGGCCTCGGCGGCGCGGTCCTGGGTCCGCGCGATGTCGGCCAGCTCGGCCGCGCGCTCGGGCGTGAGCTGCTCGTGCAGCTGCTCGTCGACGAGCATGACCGGGGCCGTGCCGCACGAGCCGATGCACTCCAGCTCGACGAGGCAGACCTTGCCGTCGGCCGTGGTCTCGCCGACGTCGATGTCGAGCCGGTCCTTGATGGCCTGGGTGACCTCGGGCTGCCCGCAGAACTCGCAGGCGATCGATCGGCAGACGGCGATGACGTGCGAGCCCCGGGGCTCGAGGGCGTACTCCTCGTAGAAGGTGGCGGTATCGAGCACCTGGGAGGCCGCCAGTTCGAGGAACTCGCCGATCTCCTCCATGGCCTGGGCGGGCACCCAGCCGTACTCGTGCTGGATCATGTGCAGCGCGGGCAGCAGGGCGGCGAGGGTCGTCTCGAACCGCGGGAGGTAGCGCTCGCGGAGCTCCTCGCGCATCGCGTCGGTCAGGTAGGGCTCGTCGCGACGCTCGATCTGCGTCGTGCCCGAGGGCTTGGCGATCCAGGCCATGGCGGTGCTCCGTCGTGTGCTGGGCCGGGGCGGCCGCGCGCCCCGGCGGAGCGATGCTAGGTCCGGGGTGATCCGCCGCTTTGGGGTCTTGGCGTCGTCCCGGGGTCGAGGTCGTCCGCGTCCTCGTCGGCGGTCGCCTCGTCGTCGCGCACCGGGAAGGCGACGCCCGGGCTGTGCGGCCGCCCGGTCAGCCGCTGGTGGGCCCGCATGGGCTCGTGGGCCGCCTGCCGCTGGACGCTGCCATTCCCCCCGGTGTCGACGCGATCGGTGTGGAGCGCGTCGGCGGGGGGGGCGTCATCGGGCGAGCCCCACACCACGACCTGGACGGGCTGGCCGACGGGCGACTCGAGCAGCACCCAGTCGGCGGTATTGGCGAACGAGACGTACTTGGAGGTCGCCCGCGCGGTGAAGGCCCACGCCCGCTCGTAGCGGGGATTGGTCGAGGGTGGGGCCTTGTGTTCGTCGCCCACGGGGCCATCCCAGGTGCAGCCCAGCCCGTTGAAGACGACGGCGGTCTGCCCGGGCAGCAGCATCAGCTGCGGGAATGTGAACGAGAATCGGCTGGACTCGCTGGGGTTGCGGTCCCGCAGCGTGTAGCCGGTGAGCGCGATCGGCTCGGCGTGCGGATTGGTGACCTCAACGAACTCGTCGCCGGTGGAGTGCCGCCTGCCGTCGCCGCTGGCATCGCCGCCGCTGGTGGGCACCGCGAAGAGCACCTCGGTGATGAGCGGATGGGGGTAGGGCACGACGGGTCGCACCAGCTCGGTGCCCGCTTCGGGGGTGGCTCCCGGGGCTGCATCCGGAGCCTGGGCCAGCACGGTGGCGGGGCCGAGCGTCAACATAAGGACAAGGATGCAACCGGGCCGGCTCATGGGCTTAGGCTACCCAGAATCGGGGGGTTTCGCAAGGCGTTCTTGTGTTGGATGCTCGGAGGGGCGATGCGTGTAGCGAGGTTCTGGGCGCGACGGCATGCGGAGATCGAAGGCTGGCGGCGGGATGCCTGGGGCTCGTCCGACGCCAGTGAGGCGGAGGCCGCCGAGCGGGCGCAGGCGAAGGCCGATCGGCTCGCGGCCGAGATCCATGCGCAGGACGATCCGTCGCTGCACCACTACGAGTACCAGCGGCTCGACCAGCCCGAACCCATCGTCGAGGACGTGACCACCGAGGCCGGCGAGCGGATCGGCGCCATCACGATCAACCGCTACGGGGCCTCGGTGCTCAACACGGCGAGCCTGGCATTCGTCGACGTCGACCTGGCACCGGCCCGGAAGCCCGGATGGCTCGAGCGCAAGCTGACCGGATGGAAGCCCGATGACGGCGGCCGCGCGCTCGACGCCCTCCGGTCGTGGGGGGCCGAGGACTCGGGCCGGGGCGCTCGGGTGTACCGCACCTTCGCGGGGCTGCGGTACCTGCTGCCCGCGCCGGCCCTGGATCCGGCGTCCTCAGAAACGGGCGAGCTCATGCATCGCCTCGGGTGCGACGAGTTGTACGCGAGGCTCTGCCGATTCCAGGGCAGCTTCCGCGCCCGGCTCACGCCCAAGCCCTGGCGGCTGGACATCGCGTCGACACCCAAGCTGCCGTACGACAAGCTCGTTGAGCAGAGCGAGGACACCCGCGCCTGGCTGCGGTCCTACGAGGAGGCCAGCCGCGGCTTCGCGGTGTGCGAGCTCATCGAGGAGGTCGGCCAGACGCGGCCGCCAAACCACGACGTGGCGCGGCTGATCGCGATGCACGACGAGTGGAGCGGCGTGGGCAGCGGGCGGCCGCTGGCCTAGGCGGGCAGCGGGTCGAGGCCTTCGGCGTCGGGCTCCGCGTCGCCGGCGTCGTCGAAGGTCGGGCGGCACACCAGGACGTACAGCACGCCCGTGACGCACGCCGCGAGCGGAAGTCCGTAGAACACGAACGGCAGGATGAGCAGCAGGATGCTCGCGATCAAGATGAGCGTGAGCACCACGCCGGTGACGAACAGCGTCGAAACCTTGCCGTGCGTGAGGTACCACGAGAGCTGGATGGCCTCGATGGACCCGGGCTTCGCCCCCAGCGGATCAACCGCGAGCATCGTCGCGAACCACAGCCGGATGGCGAAATAGATCAGCACGGCGTAGAGCGCCAGCCCAAGCACGATCGGGACCACAAGGCCCACGCTGCCGGCGGCGGCGATGGCCGCGGCGGCGGCGATGCCGACGACGACGGCGCCGATAAAGATGAACCCCCAGAGGCCGATCATGTAGAGCAGGGCGATGAGCACCACGACGCCGTATCGCGAGAAGCCGATGAACAGCGTGCTAAGCGTGCCCGTGCCGTCGCGGTAGCGCATGGCGGCGAGCATCCCGGCACCGATGCCAAGGGGCGTGGTGATGAGCAGGCTCGCCAGCTGGGAGACCGGCTGGACCATGGCGTCCGGGCCGACCAACGCCGCGTCGATGAGCCCCGCGACCGCGACGATCGCCAGGTTCAGCAGGACCAGCAGCAGGGTGGCCCCCAGCAGGAGTCCGTAGTTGCGGCCCAGCAGGCCGTGGGCGTCCGACAGGGCGGAGCCGAGGGTGAGTGTGGTGCTCGGGGCCGGAGCGGCATCGTCGCGCGGCGGTATGGAGTCCATGGCAACATCTCCCATGCACGCCGCGACGCGGGCGGCGTGGGATGGAGCATAGTCGGGAAAACCCGTTGGGGAAGGTGCGGTTGCGCGAGCCCTCGCCTCGGCCTCGCGACGCGTCGGTGATCGTCCTTGGACCCGCGGCTCCGCGGCGCACCCGCACGAGGACGGCTACCGTCGCGCTCGAACGGCACCGAAGGGAGACGCACGCATGCAACTCACGGGCAACACCATCCTCATCACCGGCGGTGGCTCGGGCATCGGGTACGGCCTGGCGAAGGCGCTGCACGAGCGGGGCAACACGGTCGTTATCTCGGGCCGCACGGCCGGCCGCCTCGAGGAGGCCGCGGCCGGCTCCGAGAACATGCACGCTCGCACGCTCGACGTGGCGGACGCGACCGACATTGCGCGGTTCGCCGCGAGCATCACCGCCGAGTTCCCAGCGCTCAACGTGCTGATCAACAACGCGGGCATGATGCAATTCGAGTCGTTCACCGAGGGCCACGCCGATGCGGGGGATGTCGCCGAGCGGACGATTACGACCAACCTGCTGGGCCCCATCCGGCTGACCAACGCGCTGTTGCCGCACTTGCTCGGCCGCGATGGAGCGGTGGTGGCCCACGTGACCAGCGGCCTGGCGTACGTGCCGCTGTCGAACGCCGCGACCTACTCGGCGACGAAGGCCGCCCTGGCGAGCTACGGCGACTCGATGCGGTACCAGCTCGAGGGCACGGGCGTGCACGTGGTCGAGATCGCCCCGCCGTACGTGCAGACGCACCTGACGGGCGACGACCAAGCGAACGACGAGCGGGCGATGCCGCTCGACGAGTACATCGCCGAGGTGATGCGGCTGTGGGAGGCCGACCCCGATCGCGACGAGATCATCGTGGAGCGGTGCGAGCCGCTGCGGTTCGCGCGGGAGCGCGGGGCGTACGCGGGGACCTTCTCGGGGCTGAACGACGCGATGGCGGGCCGGCCGCAGACGACCTGAGCAGTGCGCGGCGCAGGGTCGAAGCCGGCCGCGTGGGTCTCAGCGAATGACGATTGTCGCGTCGGGTAGCTTGATCTTCTGGCCTGCGGGCAACGCCATGCGTGCCGACTCGCCCGGCTCGAGATCGATGGAATAGACGCCGCCGCCGCGATGCTGCGAGATGACGATCGGGTTGCGGCCCGTGTTGGCGACGTCGATGGTGTGGGTACGCTGGCAGCCGCCGAGGAGCGGGGCTGCCAGGACCAACGCGGTCGCACCGATGAGCGTGCGGCGTGGGGGCTTCATCGATCCAGCTCCGCCGCCACGACGTTGATGCTGCCCAGGATCGCGACGATGTCGGCCAGCATGTGGCCCTCGGTGAGCTTGGCCATGATCTGGTAGTTCATGAACGTGGGCGGCCGGGTGCGTGCCCGCCAGGGGCGGGGGCCGCCGTCGCTGACGATGAAGTAGCCCAGCTCGCCGTTGGCGGTTTCGTTGGCGCCGTAGGCCTCGGCGACGGGGGGTTTCCAGCCGCGGTTGCTCATGATGAGCTCGAAGTGCTGGATGAGGCCCTCGATGGAGCCGTAGACCTCGCTCTTGGGCGGCTTGACGGTCTTGGCGTCGCTGAAGACGTCGAGCGGGCCCTGGGGGATGTTGTCGATGAGCTGATCGATGATCTTGATGGATTGCTTGATCTCTTCGACGCGGACGAGGAAGCGGGCGTAGACGTCGCCGTCATCGCAGACCGGCACCTGGAAGCGAACGGCCTCGGCGCCCTCGTAGTCCCAGTTGTCGGCGTAGCAGAGGTACGGCATGTCCTTGCGGAGGTCGCGGACGACTCCCGAGGCCCGGGCCATGGGGCCGCTGATGGACCACGCCAGGGCGTCCTCCTTGCTGATGTAGCCCACGCCGCGGGTGCGGTCCTGGAAGATGCGGTTGCGCTCGACGAGGGTGGTCAGGTCCTTGAGGGCCTGGGGCAGGTCCTCGTGGATGAAGTGCTTGACCATCCGCTGGAAGGTCTCCTCGTCGGGCAGGTCCTGCATGGCGCCGCCGACTCGGGTCCAGTCGGGGTGATATCGCTGGCCCGAGACGAAGTCCATGATGTCGTAGATCTTCTCGCGGGGGTTGAAGGCGAACAGGAAGCCGCTGAAGGCACCCAGGTCGAGCCCGGCGGCACCGACGCACAGCAGGTGGTCCTGGATGCGGGCCAGCTCGGCCAGGATGGTGCGGAGCACCTTGCACCGCGGCGTGATCTCGATGCCGAAGAGCGTCTCGACGGCGTGGTGCCAGCAGATGTCGTTGGCGACCGGGCTGAGGTAGTTCATGCGGCTGACGATGGTGACATACTGGTTGTAGTCGAGGGCCTCGCCCAGCTTTTCGAAGCCGCTGTGCAGGTAGCCGATGTGGGGCGTGCAGCGGGCGATCCGCTCGCCGTCGAGCTCGAGGACCAATCGAAGGGTCGTGTGCGTGGCGGGGTGCTGGGGGCCGAAGTTCAGCGTCCAGCGG
This sequence comes from Planctomycetota bacterium, assembly GCA_039819165.1. Classification (NCBI taxonomy): domain Bacteria; kingdom Pseudomonadati; phylum Planctomycetota; species Planctomycetota bacterium. The sequence goes on along the minus strand of JBCBSM010000001.1, from coordinate 929,102 downwards.
TCGCCGGTGTCGACGTGTTCGCTGAGGTAGCCGGTGTTCTCGATGTCGACGTCGTAGCCCTGGTCCGGTCGAAGCGTGAATGGCATCGTGGTCTCCGCGGGGCGGGCGGCTCCCGCACCTCTGGATGCTAGGAGAAGCCGGTCCGCCCGACCGGCCGCATGCGGGGCGACCCGGGCCCGGTCGGGGCGTGCGACTACCATCGGTTGTGTGCCGCAGCGGCCCCCGGGGCGCGCCACGGACGGGCACGCCGGACGCGGGGATTGCCATGCGGATGTGCCTGGTCAACCGGGAGGTCTCGCCCTATTTCGGGGCGGGCATCGGTGTCTACGTCGCCGAGATGGCGCGGGCCTACGCCGCGGCGGGGCACGACGTGCACCTCATCACGGCACCGCACGAGGGGCTGGGCGATCCGCTGGCGGCCGATCACCTGCCGGGCGTGGCCGTGCACGTCGCCGATCCGAAGCACCGGGGGCGGACGGTCCACGACCAGTCGGTCCGCTTTGCGAGGTATGGCTTCCAGGGGCACGCCCTGGCCTGCCATCGCGTGCTGCGGCTGCTGCACGAGCGAGAGCCCTTCGACTACATCGAGTTCCCCGAGTACTGGGCCGACGGCTACTTCGCGCTTACGGATCGGCACGCCACGGGCGCGTTCGGCGACGCCGTCCTGGGCGTGCGGCTGCACTCGCCCACCGAGCTGGTGCGGTCACTGAACGGCGAGGACGTGCTCGATACGCCTACGGCGCTGCTGGAGCGGATGGAACTCGAGTGCCTGCGGATGGCCGACGTGCTGGTGTCGCCCTGCCATGCGCTACTCGGGCACGCGCAGCGGATGCTCGCCGAGGCCGACGCCGAAGCGCCCGCGGGCGAGGTGGTGCCGTACCCGTTCGATCTCACCAAGGCTCCGCCGGACGCGCCGGTCGACGGCGGTGACCTGCCGGACGGCGAGGGGCCGCTGGTGCTGTACTTCGGGCGGCTGGAACGGCGCAAGGGCGTCGATCTGCTCGCCGAGGCTGCGACGCGGCTGCTCGGCCGGGGCGTGGCGATGCGCCTGCTCATGGTCGGCGGCGACACCAAGAGCGGCCGCTTCGGGCGCTCGATGCGGGCCGATCTGGAGGCCGCGTTCGGCGACGAACTCGGCCGGCGCGTGCGGATCGAGGGTGCGCGGCCCCGGGAGCAGCTCGGCGGGCTGCTGCGGGCGGCCGACGTGATCGTGCTGCCGTCGCGGTGGGAAAACTTCCCGAACGCCCTGCTCGAGTCGATGGCGATCGGCGGCTGCTGCATCGTGGGCAGCGCGGGCGGCATGGCCGAGATCGTGCAGGACGGCGTGAGCGGGGCGGTGTTCCCGACCGGCGAGAGCGCGGCGCTCGAGCGGACGCTGGAGTCGCTGCTGGCCGATCCAGAGCGTCGGGCCGCCTACGGCCAGGCGGCCCGGGAGCGCGTGGCCTCGCTATGCAGGCCGCGGGACGTCGTGGCGCGGATGGAATCGCTCATGGGCTCGGTGCGCGCCGCGCGGCCGGACCGGATCGCGACGCCGATCGCGTCGGCCGTGCAGCCCCGCGTATCGGTGATCGTGCCCTTCTACAACCTGGCCCACACGCTGCCCGAGACGCTGGAGAGCATCCGGGCGCAAACCTTCGGCGACTACGAGGTGCTGGTCGTCGATGACGGCTCGACGCAGCCCGAGAGCCGGGCGATGGTCGATCGGCTGGAGCGCGAGTTTGATGGAGACCGCTGGCGGGTGCTGCGGAAGCCCAACGGCGGGCTGGGTTCGGCCCGCAACTTCGGCATCCGGCACGCCCGGGCCGATCTGGTGCTGCCGCTGGACGCCGACGACATCCTCGCGCCGGCTTTTCTGGAGCGAGTGGTCGGGGCCATGGACCGAGACCCGGGACTCGCGGCGGTGGGCACGTTGGTGGCGTTCTGGAGCGAATCCCCGGGCGAGGTCACCGGCTCGTGGCTGCCCGTGGGCTTCGATCGCGACATCCTGTGCTGCGACAACTGGGCGTGCAACGCCACCGCCCTGTTGCGCAGGGACGCGGTGCTCGCCGCCGGTGGCTACGACGAGCGGCTGACCGCCTTCGAGGACTGGGACCTGTACTGTGCCCTCGCGCGCCGCGGTGAGCGGTGCATGATCGTGCCGGAATTCCTGTTCCACTACCGCATCCGTCCCGGCAGCATGCTGCGGACCGAGGGCTTCAGCCGCAAGGTGGCGCTGCGATCGCACATCCTGGCGCGGCACCCGGGGCTCGCGCGGCGGCCCGAGCGGGCCCTCCGCATCGAGCTGGCCAAGAGCGAGGGCTACGAGCTCGATCAGCGCGTCCGCGAACTGCTCGACGAGAACATCCGCTATCGCCTGGCCGACAAGGTCAACCAGGCGCTCAAGGGCGTGCGGCTGCAGCAGAGCGTCAAGAGCCTGGCGCGGCTTGCGGTGCGGCCGAGGGCGGCCCGGACGGCTGCCGACGAGCGAGCCCGCGCGGCGACCTAGGGCGGGTGATTCGGGGGGCTACCAGTGCTCGGCCAGCCGCGCGAGCAGGCGGGCGCCGAAGCCCGTCGGGCCCGCGATGTAGGGTCCCTCGTCGGCGTCGACGGCGTGCGTGCCGGCGATGTCGATGTGGCACCAGGGCACCTTCTCGTCGACGAAGTAGCTCAGGAAGGCGGCCCCCTGGATGGGGTGCGCCTTGCGGTTGGGGTTGCTGTTGATGATGTCGGCGACGCTGGACTTCATCATGTCGCGGTACTCGCGGTGCATCGGCAGCCGCCAGACGCGCTCGCCCGTGGCGTCGGCCGAATCCTGGACGCGGCCGAGCAGCTTCTCGTCCTCGCACCACACACCGGCGAAGGTGGAGCCCAGCGCGACGACGACGCCGCCGGTGAGGGTCGCGATGTCGAGGATGGCGGCGGGCTTCTCCTTGTCGCAGGCCCAGCAGAGCCCGTCGGCGAGCACGAGGCGTCCCTCGGCATCGGTGTTGGTGACCTCCACGGTCACGCCGTTGCGGAAGGTCAGCACGTCATCGGGGCGGTAGGCCTCATCGCTGATGCTGTTCTCGGCTGCACATAGGAGCGCGACGACGGGCACCTTGGGCTTGATGGTCGTGGCAATGGCGTGCATAGCGCCGAGCACGGCGCACCCGCCGTCCTTGTCGCGCTTCATGCCCCGCATGCTGTTGTTGATCTTGAGGCTCAGGCCGCCGGTGTCGTAGGTCATGGTCTTACCGACGAGCACGATGGGCTTGGCGCCCTTGCGCGCGGGGGGGGGCTTGTACTCCATGCGGATGAGGCACGGCTCGTTCTCGCTGGCCTTGCCGACGTTGATCAGGCCCTCGAGGCCTTCGCGCTCCAGGGTCGCGCCCTTGAGGACGCGAACCGCGACGCCGTGCTTCTTGAGCTTGCCGGCCTGCTGGGCCATCCACAGCGGCGTGGCGATGTTGGGCGGCGTCTGGCTGAGCGTGCGGGCGAGGTTGGCGCCCTCGGCGAGGCCAAGCCCGTGCTTGAGCGCCCGGGCGCGGAGGGCGACGGGCTCGGTGATCGCCAGCTTGGTGCGCTTGCGGGGAGGGCGGGCCTCCCCCCGGAAGTCGTCGCAGGTCCAGCCGATGAGGCCCAGCCCCTCGCCCAGGGCGATGTAGGCCTCGGCGACGTCGAGGCGGGCGGCCATCAGCGGTCCGCTGAGCTCGAAGCGCACGGACGATTCCTTGGCCGCCGCGAGCTGGCGGCCCGCGTGGCCGGCCATCGTGCGGAGCGTCGCGACGTCGAGGTCCTTGGCGTCGCCCAGGCCCACGAGCAGGACGCGCTTGGCGGGATCGCCGCCCGCCGGGAAGACCTGCGCGACGCTGCCGGGCTCGCCGGTTGCCTCGCCCCGCTTGAGCGCGGCGGCGATGGAGCCGTCGGCGTCGAGTTCCTTGGCCTCGGGGCTGAGGGGCTTGCCCTTGAGGTAGCCGATGACCAGCGTGCTGGCGGCGCCGCGGCTGCGGACCGAGATGGAATCGAACATGCGTGGCTCCCGTGTCGGAGGGTGCGTCGTGGATGGGCCCGGGCCGTTCCGAGTGACCGCGCTCGGCCGCCGCGGCTCGCGGGCGGGCAGTGTAGCGAGACACGAACACAGGCGGACGGCCCTTGGAAGAGGCCGCCCGCCCGCCACGGAGAGGAAGCCGCGCGACGCGCGGCAAGCTGGGGACTTGCCGCCTAGGGGCAGCCCGCGTCGAACTCGTTGCTGAACTCGAGGAAGTCGAAGAGCGTCAGGATGCCGTCGCCGTCGAAGTCGGCGGCGATGTCGCCCGCGTCGAAGGCGTTGCTGAAGGCCAGGAAGTCGAAGAGCGTCAGCTCGCCATCGCCGTCGAAGTCGGCGCGGCAGCCGGCGGAGACCTCGACGAAGAGCACGTCGTCGACGTAGGCCGGGATGACGTCGGGGGCGTACAGATCGAGCACGTCGATCTGGGTCTCGCCGCCGCCGCTGACGTTCTCGCTCCAGACGAGGTCCTCGGCGAGCGGCACGCCGTTGTAGGAGATCGTGAACAGGTCGTTGGTCAGGTCGATGGCCGCCTTGACCTCGACCCACTCGTCGAGAACGGCGTCGGTGGTCGCGCCGTCGAACTGGCTCTCGACCACGCCATCGAGCGAGCTGACCCGCAGCTGCATCGACCAGTTGCTGTTGCCTGGGTCTGCGTCGTTAAAGGTGTTGAGGATGATGACGTAGAAGTCGCCGACGAGCTCGTCCGACGGCAGGTAGACGAAGCAGCTGAACTCCCAGGTGCCGTCCTGGGCGATGGGCACGCCGCCGCCGTCCCGCATCCGGAAGATCTGGTCCGTCTCGAGTCCATTGGCCCAGAACGCGTTGCTGCCGGTGCGGGCGATGTCACCGGTGACCAGCGCGTCGGTGCCGCCGGGCCACACGTCCCAGCCCCCCTGGCCGGTCAGAACGCTGCCGGCCGCGTAGTCCTCGAACCCGTCGTCGATGAGCGTGACCTGTGCCAATGCCGGCGCAGCGGCAACTCCGAGCGCCGCGGCGCACCACGTAAACGTCCGCATATCGGACCTCCCCTGTATCTTCCGTGGTGCCGATGGCGTGACCTCTCGGCGCGATCTCCGGGCAGGTAGATCGTGCGCACGCCCTGGCATCATGTACGACGCCGGCACCCTGGCCGGTCGTTCGGTGCGATGCGTTGACCCCCACGGCGGGACCTGAGTCCCCTAACCTGTTGCCCAGTTTGACCGAGACGCGTTGGAAAGTCAACCGAATCTGTCGTCCGGAGGAAACCCCAATCGCCGATCGAGCGGAGGCTGGACTGCCGGCTCGTTGCGCGACGAGGGAGCATCGACGTGGCCCATGAGGATGATGCCCGGCTCGTGCGGCGAGCGTGCGAGGGCGACGCCCAGGCGGCCTCCGAGATCGTCGAGCGGTACCAGCGGCCGATCTTCGCCGTGTGCTTCCGGATCCTCGGCGACGAAGACGCCGCCGCCGAACTCACGCAGGAAACGCTCATCAAGGTGCTCACGGGCCTTGAGAAGTTCCACGGCCGATCGGCGTTGTCGACGTGGGCCTACCGGATTGCCGTCAACGCGTGCTACACCCACCTGCGTTCGGAACGGGTTCGGTCGGCTTCGCGCTCCGCGTGGCCCGAAGATGGGGAACCCGAGGCCGCTCGGGGCGTCCAAAGGGGCGGAGATGGCCTCGACGTGGCCGAACGGCGGCGGCTGGTGGCCCGAGGGTTGCAGATGCTGCAGCCCGATCATCGGGTCGTGCTGGTGCTGCGGGACGTGCAGGGGCTGGAGTACGAGCAGATCGCGGGCGTGCTGGGGGTGGCCGTCGGCACGGTGAAGAGCAAGCTGTTCCGGGCGCGTGCGGCGCTGCGGAGCGTCATCGAGGATCTGGAACGCAGCCGCTCGGGCGTGCGGGCCTCGCAGGGAGACGACCACGGGTGAGCCAGCAACGCTCCAACATCGAGGACGCGATTGCGCGGCTACGCGGCGTGGGCGAGGCCGACGCGCTCGATTGGCTCGAGGCCGACGCTCGCGAGCGGGGTGATGCTCCGCCCGGTTCGTCGCTGCGCGCGATCGATGAGGCGATCCGGGGCGAGCCCGGGCTGGCGACGGCCCTGGAGCAGATGCGGATCGACCGCGCGGCGCTGGGATCGCTCGATGTGCCGCAGCCGCCGGCGAGCGTCGCGCAGGCGGTGCTGGACGAGCACGAGCGGCAGTCGCTGCTGGTGCTGGCGGGGCGGGGCTCGCCGGTTGGCGTGTCGCACGCCGACCCGCCGCTATCGCTGGCGTCCTTCCCCGGATGGTTTAAGCCGGCGATGGGCATCGCGGCGGTGCTGCTGGTGGCGTTCGCGGCCTGGCAGCTGCTGCCGGTCTTGCTGCGGAGCGGCCCGCCGCCCCTGAGCCCGGGCGATCCGATCGCCATCGCGGGCGGCGATGCCGGGTCGGACGATCCGGTCGATGAGAGCCCCGAGGATGAGCAGCGGATGGCGGCCCGCGACGGCGATGCGGACGCGCCGCCCCGCGAAGTTGTGTTCCTGACCCCAACGGACACGGTTGCCGCCGCTCCCGAGCCGGCGTGGGCCGAGGTGCTCGCGGCGCGGGTCGGCATGCCCGCCGAGGATGTGCTCGATCACGCCATGGACGGACGGCTTGTCGTGGTCGTGCTGACGGACGATCTGGCCGCCTCTCGCAGGGCGGCCGAGGACGCATCGGTGGGGCTGATCGATCCCGCGTGGCGGATGCGCGATGCGGGGGGCGAGCTGATCGCCGCGATGAGCGGGCCCGGACGGGCGGTGTTCCGTCCGATCGACGGCGGCTTCGGGCACGCCGATGGGGGCCTCGTGGGCGACCTGGAACGGGTCGTGCGCTCGACGCCGACGGTGTTCGTCGCGGAGGCGGCGTGCTCGCCCGAGGCGATGCTGCGGATGCTCGACCAGGTGGGCCGGCTCGGCGATGGCGTCCGCATCGCGATCGCGGGCGATCCGCTGCCCGGTGCCGGTTCGATGCCGCCGCCGGCGATCGAATCCACGCTGTTCTGGTGGGAGGAGGATCCCGCGTCGTGGCAGCCGTGGGCGGGCGTCGCCGTCCAGTTCGTGCCGACGCGGTGAACCTCCGCTACGCGTTCACCCGTGATTTCGGCAGGTAGGCGTTCGCCCGCCGCGTCCACTTGTTGGCCTTCATCAAGCGCCGGATCTCGGGATCGGCCAGGTACATCCGCACGGCCTCTTCGGGCAGCGAGCGTTCACGCTCCGAGGGCGCGGCGGCGGGCGCGCGTTCTTCCTGTACGAGCGATGAGGCGTGGTAGTGGTTGGCCGCGTAATCGGCGGCGCGGGCGGCGAGCCGCCGGCCGTCGGTGATGCCCCAGGCCGCGAAGAGCTCCCGGAAGAACCGCCGCGGCTTCTTGCGCAGCAGCTCGAAGGTGAGGTGTCCCGGGCTGTCGCCCCAGTACTCGGCGAATTGCTTGTAGTGGTCCAGCTCGTAGTTGGGCCGGAGGGCGTCGGTCCATCCGCGGGCGTACAGGCTATTGAGCCGCGTGAGGGGATTGCGCGCCAGATACACCGCCCGGTGCGTCGGGAACGCCGCTTGGAAGTTGGCCGGCGGCGGACGCAGGTGGGGGTGCTTGACAACGAGCGTGCTGCTCTGGCCGGCGATCTGCTCGAGCACGCGTTGGGCGAGCGTGATGGTCTGGACCTCCTCCAGCATGCAGCGATCCGCCAGATGGGCCTTCACCAGGTCGGCCTGCTCGGCGGGGTAGTGGTACGGCTCGCCCGTGCGGTCCCAGGGGCCGAGGGGCTCGTCGGCAACCGGGCACCCGAGCGCGTGCGCGGCGGCGTAGGCGGTCACCGACGAGCCGCTCCTGGGCAGCGAGAAGATCCAGAGCACGCGATCCATGGCGAGTCCTAGGCGTCAGGTCGCCGCCGCACGGGTGTGCAGCAGGTGTTCGGCGACGGCGAGGTCGGCCTCGGTGTCGATGTCGACGACGTCGCCGTGCTCGGTCTGGACGCCGCGGTGGTCCGAGCCGAGGAAGGCGTGCGGGCGGTCTGCCTGCGCAGCGCCGGCACACAGCGCCGACTGGCGGAGGACGATCACGCCGCCGTCGGGCACGCAGGCGGGTGGCAGGTCCTGGCGGCGGTAGACGCCGTTGAAGAGTTGCTCGCCGTGCCAGGGCCGGACGACGCCGCCGTCGCCGAGCGTGGCGGTCCACCAGGGGTGGTGCTTGCCCACGCGTGCGTAGCTCTGCACGCTATCGCATCCCGTCGTCCGCAGCACCGCGACGGCGCGGTCGATCAGGCCCGGCGGCCGGACGGGCACGTTGGCGTAGAGGAGCACGACGAGGGCGTGGGGATCCACTGGCTTGCGCTCGGCGGCGCGGTCGAGGGCGTCCGCGGCGGCGGCGTCGATGCGGGCATCGTGGGTGGCGAGCGCGGGCGTGCGGGGCCAGTGCTCGGCGTTCATCTCTAGCGCGGTGGCCGCGACCTCGTCGTCGTCGGTGGATACGCCCACGCGGCCGACGGCCTCGCTGGCGTGCGCCGCGTCGATCGTCCAGGCTACGCACGGGCGGCCCGCGATCGGTCGCCGGTTCTTGCCGGGCACGCCCTTGCTGCCCGCGCGGGCGAGGATGATCGCGATCGCGGGGGTGTCCTTTGACGGGTCGGGATGCGCGGGATCGGCCACCGGCTAGGCCAGCGCCGCCGGCACGGACTTGGCCTTGGTCTGCCGGATCTCGAGGTTGAGACGCCTGCGGGCCGAGCGGGGCAGCGGCAGCGGACGGAGCCGCTCGAACTCGTCGGGCGCCGGAGGATCGACGACGGCCGCGCCGTAGCGGGCGAGCAGCGCCGCGTAGCGCTCGGGCAGCTGCTCGAGCGTGGCGGCGGTGCGGCGGAGGCGGGGCACGATCCAGCGCGGGCGGTCCTCGCGTTCCATGCGCAGCTCGTCGAACGGCGGCGGAAACGCGGGATCCTGGATGTCGACGCTGATGACGCCGGCGGCGCTGCGGGCCAGCCGATCGGCCTCCGAGGGTCCGCCCGCCATGAGCGTGCGGACGTGCACCGACGCGGCGCCGGCGTCCACCAGGCGGTGCACGAAGCCGTCGACCCATTCGGCATAGCCCCCGTAGCGGCAGTCGAGGGTGATCGCCGCGTCCGGTGCGCCGCGGGCGAAGGCCACCACGCGGTCGATCTGGCCCTCGTCGGCGTCCTCGCCCAGGATGGCCCGCAGCTGCGCGGGCCGCTGCAGCGCATCGCCGAGCATGTCGGGCAGTTCGTGCGGGTCGAGATTGCCCGCGGCGGCCACGTGGAGGGCCTCGGCCAGCGTGGCGGCGCGATCGGGGCTGTCTGGGATGAGCCGTCGGCCGAGATCGCGGAGCGGCGGCGAAGTCGTGACGCAGATTGGCCGGGCTATGGGATCGGTCCGGGCCGCGTGCGGCAGGTAGGCCAGTAGTCCGCCGATGGTCGCGCCGGGCAAATGCGGGGGGGACATCGCCAGCTCGTCGCACGCGGGCAGCGCGAGTGCGCAGGCCGCCAGACCGGCGGGGACCTGCGCGAAGGCGACGTGGCGGGCGTCGGGGTCCTCGAGCATCCGCTCGGCGACGGCGTCGGTCAGCGCGGGATCGACGAGCGCCCAGTCCGCGGCGAGCACGAGTGCGCCGGGTGCGCCGAACTCGCGGATGATCGCCGCCGTGGTGGCGGCATCGAAGCACTCGTCGTGGGGCGTGAGCGAGGCGAGCCCACCGCGGAAGCTCGCGGGCGAGAACGCGCGAGCGGCGGCGATCCAGCGCCGACGTGTGTCCAGCCCGTCGGGCGCGGAGCGGACGTGCATGCGAGCGGCGTTGCCGGTGCGGGCGGCCACGCGTCGAGCGGCGTCGACGTCGGTCGCGACGAGCACGATGTCCGACACCCGGTCGCAGCGGGCGAGCGACCGCAGCGTGACGTCGGCGATCGAATCGTCGCCGGCGATGGGGCGGAGCAGGTCCCGCTCGTGGAACAGCCCGCCGCGGCGCGGATCGAACCAGACGACGGCGGGCAGCCGGGCCTCCGCCGGCGGCCGGGCATGCACGCGGAGCGGCAGGGGCGCGTCGCCGCTCGCGGCGTCCTCGAGCATGCGGGCGAGGCGGTCGGCGGTATCGGCGAGCCACTGCAGGTTGTCGGCGTCGCGCTCGGCCCGCCGGGCCTGCACCTCGCGGGGATCGGCGCCGTCCATCTCGAGGGCGATGGCGCGATCGGCGCGGGCCCGCCTGAGGCCGCCGGTCTGGTTGAGGTACTGCGCCATCCAGTACGCGGGATGGAGCTTCTCCACGCGGTCGCGGATGGCATGGATCTCGCCGACGAGCCGGCGGGCGTTGGCCGCATCGCCGTGCGGATCGAGTTGCTTCATCAGGGCCAACGTCTCGAGCGAGAGGCGGCCGACCTGCCGGGCCTGCTCGGCGATCTCCCGCAGCCGGCGGTCGACGGCCTCGTCGTTGGCGCCGCTGTCCGCCGGCGTCGGCGGCAGGTGTACGCCGACGGCGGGATGCTGCGCCAGCGCTACATTCAGATTCATCGGCTCTGCGTGGGCCTTGGCGGCGCCGCGGCCCGCATCGATGACCGACAGACCGCGGGCGGCGTCGGTGGCGAAGTCCCGCTCGAACTGCACGAGGTAGTTCTGGAGTTGCTCGTCGGTGTACAGCGTGCGGCCCTCGCGGTCGGTGGTCTGGCGGAGCATGTGCCGCGCCCGCAGGATCCGCTCGAGTTCCATCATCTCGAGCGTGCGGAAGTCGCCCAGCTCTGCGGCCCACACGCGATGGATGGCGGCGCCGGCGCCGTAGTACAGCCCGTCGGTGTACGCGAGGTCCTGGCCCACGAGGATCACCGGATCGCAGCCCAGGAACCGGGCGAGGTAGTACGACAGGTGCGCGACCGTGGCGCCCGCGGGCAGCTCGGCGTGGTGCCCGCCGAGATCGACGCCGTGGGCGTTCAGCAGCCGCTCGAGCACGCCATCGGCCGCAAGCCGCACGGCGCCGGGCCACGCATTGATGATCGCGGGGTTGGCCTTGGGCTCGGCGACGAGCGTGACGCCCTCGACGTCGTCGGGCGTGAGCTGCTCGTAGAAGCGGCGGCTGATCTCGTGGTAGTCCAGCGCGGTGACGAAGTGGGGGCGGACGCCGGCCTCGAGCAGCGGGTGCAGCACGGTCTGGGCGGCGATGATGCACGCCCGCTCGCGGACCTCCGGCTTGGCGAGCGCATCGATGCTCTCGGCCAGGCTCGGGCCGGCGCTCACGACGATCGCGGGCGTGCCGGCGAGCGCGCCGCGGAGGTCCTCGACGCCCGGCTGGCTCGCGTAGGCGCGGGCGTTGCGCAGCGCGTTGGCCATCGACTGCTCGGACTGCATGAGCGTCGTGACGATCGACGTCTTGGCGGCGTTGATGATCTCGGTGAAGCGGCGGGAGAACTGCGCCGCCGAATCGCCCAGTCGCTGCACGCTGGGCGGGTGCGCGATGATCTGCACGCCGAGCGCCAGGGCGCCCTCCAGGCCGTGCAGCCGGCGGGAGATGGCGCTCGCGTCGCCGGCGTCGTGCACCAGGATGAGGTCGCCGCCGCCCAGCCAGTCGCTGCAGTCGACCCGCTCGAGCACGGCCCGGAGCAGCGGAACGTCGGGCTCGAAGCACAGGACCAGACCGGCCGATCCGATGCGGTCGGCGATCGCGCGGACGTGGTAGCCCAGGCCGAAGCCGAGGACCGCGACCGTGGCGGCGTTGCGGGGGTCGACGGACTCGGCGAGGCGTTCGGCCTCTCGCCGCGGGCGACGGGACGACGCGAGCAGGTGCTCGGTGCCGCCGGCGGCGAGGGTGGCGGTCGGCACGCCGTCGTCCGTCGGCGCGAAGGAGATTCCGGGATGGGGCGCTGCATCTGCGACGGCCCGTGCCGCATCGGGAGAGGTCGCCCGCAGGGCGGCGAGGTTGCGTTCGAGGATGCCGGGGTCGGGCACGGGTGGCGGCTCCGTTGGGTGTCGTGCGGTGCGCGTGGGGGCCTTCCGCACGAGGAACAGCATCGGATAGGCGGCAGAATAGCCTGTAGCCCCGCGGGAGCGTGGTGCTCCGAGGGGTCATCGCGGCGAGGGAAGTGCCATGAACGACGTGATTGCGCCGCCGAGCTTCGATCCGCTGCCCTCGGGCCCGCTGCTGTCCCGCTTCGTGCTCGAGCAGCCGCTGCTGCCGGCGATCGCGCTGCTGCTCGTGGCCATCGGCGTGCTCCTGGTGCAGAACCGCACGGGCCGGCTGGGCGCGCGATCGCTGTGGGCACTGGCGCCCGTCGCGCTCGCGGGCGGCGTGCTGGCGGCGGGCTCCCTCGTGCAGACCGAGCGAGAGCTACTCCGCGAGCGCACGCGGGAGCTAATCGGCGCGGCGGCCGACGCCGACACCGACCGGCTCCGCGGCCTGCTGGCCGAGGACGTGTCGCTCGAGGTCAGCGGCGCGATCGCCCGCGTGCTGCAGAGGGTCTCGGGACGCGAGGACATGCTGAGCGCAGTCGATGCGAGACTCGAGCGGCAGTACCCCATCGAGGACTGGTCGGTGTACAACCTGCAGGCCAGCCTCGACGGGCCCGGCGTGGCCCGCACGCAGCTGCGTGTGCGGGTCGAGATCCGCGGCTCGCTGGCCCATGGCTCCATCTGGAGGCTGCACTGGGAGCGCGACGGCGATGGACCGTGGCGGTGCTTCGAGCTCGAGCCCATGTGGATCCAGGGCGTCGGTTCCTTCGACGGCTAGCTCGCGGGGATGGCGATCAGGAAGGTCTGCACCGCGCGGGCCTCCCGCTGGCCCGGCCGGCGGACGCGGCGCTCCTGGCCGTTGATGCGATCGACCGGGAACTTTCGCTGTAGGTCGAGGAAGGCCGGCGGGAAGACGCCGTTCTGGGCGTCGAACTCGTCGGCGTTGAAGAGCCCGACGGTGACGTGGCTGAAGTTGGGGCCGTGGTAGTAGAACGCCAACTCGCCCTCGGACCGCAGGATCGCGACGGCCTCTTCGGCGGCCTCGCGTGCGCTGCGGCGGTCGGAGGGTGACGGCGGGCGGCCGTCGTTGCGGCCGTAGGCGCCGATCTGCAGCGTGTAATCGAATCCCGGCCCGTAGTAGCTCGCGACGTTGGTGAGGTCGTACTCGGCCACGGAGCCGGTGGGTGGCTCGGGCGGCGCGAGCACCGCGGCGGCGAAGGGGCGGACCCCTCCGATCTGCGCGCCGCGGACGCGCTCGAGCGCCGCCTGGGCCTCGCGGTCGTCGGGGCCGGCGAAGCGGCCGAAGGCGAGCAGGATGGCCTCGTTGCGGGGCTCGAGCCGCGCGCCGCGGAGGCCTCCCTCGGCGGTGGCGCGCGCGAGCGTGGCCTGCGCCAATTCCTGCGCGCGGGGGCCGCGGAATGCGGCCATCGCCACGGTCCATGCGTCCTGGTCGCGGGCGGTCTCGGGCGCGTCGGTGAGATCGGCGAAGGAGCCGATGGGCCGGGTCGGCTGGGGATCGGCCGCGCAGGAGGCCAGCGCCGCGGCGGAAAGCAGCAGGGCGATCCGCGCGATCCTGCACGAGGCAAGCCCGGGCGTCGAGCGGGTTTCCGAACAAAGCCCAATCTTTTTCACGCGGCGTCTCCGAAATGTCGCGATCGCCGGATCCGTCGCTGCGGAGGCGGTTTTCGCGGCCGGTATTCGATCTCCATCGCCCGAATTCGAGCCTCGCGAGCCGTTCGAGCGGCTTTCGATCTTTGGAGCCCGAGGGCATGCCCCGTCGATACTAATCGTGCCCCAGGGACGGGGTGGTGGAGCGACGCCGAAGGCCGAGTTCCCACTCCGTAATGGATGACGAAAGAGCCGCACGATGCGGCCGGAGCGTGGCTCCGGCATCGCTATTCGTGTGGTCGTGCAGAGGTGTGCGTGCGGCCGGAGGCGGCGCGAGGTGCGAACGCAGGATTTGCGAAACCAGGTAGACACGGGCTTCGGAGAGTGTGGCACATGACGGACATCGGGCAGATCACGACGGGTGGTAGCGCGGGCGACTTGCAGCCGAGGCCGGTCAAGCGGGGGCCGGCATCGTCCGGGGACCAGCCAGGCCGGACGGCAGACGCGTCGCGACGCACGCCGGACCGCGTGGAATTGTCGCCGCAGGCCCGCGCGGATCGTTCGAGCGACGGCTTCCGCCCGGAGGTCGTCGCACGGGTTCGCGAGGCGATCGCGGGTGGCCGCTACGAGACTTCTGAGCGTATCGAGGCCACGATCGACGCCATGCTTGCCGATCCCAAGGTCATCGAGTAGCCAACGGACGAGAAGGTCGCGCTAGCGACGTGGGTCCGGATCCGCACCGGGGACGGCCAGCGGCGGGGCCTTGGGCCAGTCCTTCAGCATCGAGAGTTCCTGGACCGCGCCGGCGACCTGTCGCACGGCGCGGATGTAGCGTGCGCGGTCGATGGTCTCGATGGTGTCGCTGGCCTGGTGGTAGTGCGGGTTGCGGAAGTTCGCGGTGTCGGTGAACATGGCGGCGGGCAGGCCCAGCCGCCAGAATTCGGCGTGATCCGACCGCATGATGTCGGGGGCGGCGAAGCCGAAGAAGTCGGCCTGGAGGATCTTGGCTTCGGGCTCGGCCCGCCGCATGGCGTTGGCCAGGACGTCGGTGAAGTCGCGGTGCTGCCGCAGGCCGACGAGCGCGAGGAAGTCGCCGCGGTCGGGCGGCTCGTAGACGCCCTCGATGGCGGGAATGGGCGACTGCTGGCTGCCCGGCTCGTCGCTGAAGTAGCCGAGCATCTCGAGCGAGAGCGCCCCGTCGACGATGATGTCGCCCTCTGCGATCGCGGGGGTGATGGTCCGCCGGACATGGTGCCGTGCGCCGATGAGGCCGGCTTCCTCGAGGGTCGTGAAGAGCAGGCGGATGGATCGGCGCCGGGGCTGGTCCTTGAGCACGCGGGCGAGTTCGAGCAGGGCGGCGGTGCCGGTGCCGTTGTCGTCGGCGCCGGGCGATCCGCTGACGGCGTCGATGTGTGCGAGCAGGATGATGGTGTTCTTCGCGAGGTCGCCGCTGCCCTCGAGGTCGACGTAGATGTTGCGGGGCGTGGGCGCGTCGGGCGGCGTCGTCCGGGCGATGCGTTCGGGGCGGGCGACGTCCTCGGTGATCGGGTCGTAGCCCATGCCGCGGAGCTGCGTGAGGACGTACTCCTCGGTCTCGAGTAGGCCGGCGACGTCCTCGGGCGTGCTGCGTCCGGCGCGGGCCTCGGGGAGCGCCCGCAGCGCCGCCATGACGCGGTTGCCGTCGACGAGATCCTGCGCCGTCGGTGCCGGGTTGGCGTCCTGTGCCGATGCCGGCGTCGCCACAGCCAGAACCGGTGCAAGCACGGCGGCGATTGCGAGTGCGAGCTTCATGGGCGTGGTCCTTCCCGGGCCGTGCGGGCCCGCGGAGGCTACGGGGCCAGGGCCCGGTCGCACACCTCCATGGCCTCGGGCATGGCGCGGGCAACGATCGCGGGGTCGATCGTCCACGCCTCGGCGGGCAATTCGAGGCCGAGCTCGGCCCGCAACTCGGGCCGCACGGGGAAGTTCCGCGAGTCGCTGGCGGCGATGACCCGCGACGCCCGCTCGCTCAGCAGGTAGTCGATCAGCCGGCCGGCGGCATCCGGGTTGGGGCCGCCGGCGACGAGGCCCACGGTGTTGGGCATCAGCAGCGGGCCGCGGCTGGTGGGCGGCAGCGGATCGGTGAGCGGATCGTCGGCCGCCTCGAACACGAAGTCGACGCGCCAGCCGTTCCGCTGGGCGGCGTAGACGTCGTCGGTATCGGTGAGGCCGACGTCGATCTCGCCGCGGGCGATGGCGGCGACGACGGTGGCGTTGCCGTCGTAGATCCGCATCCCGTTGGCCCGCATGGACGCGAGCCACCGCTCGAGCACCTCCGGGCGATCGGCGGCGAGGATCGCTGCGACGTGCCCGCGGGTCGTGCCGAACTCCGGGCGGGCCATGCCCACGCGGCCGCGCCAGGCGTCGGCGGTGAGGTCGGCGATGCGGCGGGGCACGTCGGCGGCGTCGAGGCGATCGCTGGCATACGCGATCACGCGGGCCCGCGAGGCGAAGCCGTACCAGCGGCCCTCGGCGTCACGAAGGCCCGCCGGCCACGGATCGAGCTCGGCCTCGTTGGGTGCGCTCGTATAGGGGGCGAGCACGCCGGCGTCGGCGAGCCGGACGGTCTGGTAGGGCTCGCTCGACCACCAGACGTCGGCGCGGGGCGCCTCGCGTTCGGCCAGCAGCCGCTCGACGAGGCCGGTGGTCTTGGTCGCCTCGGTATCGCCGACGACGTCGACGCGGATGCCGGTAGCGTCCTCGAAGTCGGCGACGACCTCGCGGAGCAGATAGCCGTCGGCCGAGCTGTAGAGCACGACGCGCTCGCCAGGCTCGGCGCGCTCGCAGCCGCCGGCGGCGAGCATCGCGAGCGTGACGCAGGCGGCAGGGATGCACGCGAGGAGGATGCCGGCGGCGCGGATCAGCTGCCGCCCCCCTCGCTTGGCACGGCCGGTGTGGGCTCGGGTGACACGGGCGGGGCCTGGCCCTCGACGACCTCGGCCTGCCGCTGGAGCCGGCCGAAGTAGGCCTGCAGCGACTCCTGGTACTCGATGGGGACGACGTTTTCCTCGACGGCCTCGGCGACGCCGGAGGCGGCGGCCTCGACGGCGGCCGAGAACTGGGCGCGGGTCTCGCCGATGATCTGGTCGCCGTAGACGAGCCGCTGGCCGACGATGGGGCCCTGGCCGAGGCGAGTCTGGGTGCGCTCGCGTGTGCGCTGGTAGTCGGCCGCCTCGGCGTCGGGGCTAGCGCCCGAGCCCCGGCCCGGCCCGCCCGAACCCGGGCCGGTGCGGGAGCTCTCGCCCTCCCGCCAGGCCGAGGTGGGGCCCCACATGGGGTCGCCGCCGCCCATGCCCTGCATGCCGCCGCCCTGGCCGCCCTGGCCCATCGCGGCGATCTGGCCCTGGGCCTGGCTGAGCAGTTGGGCGCTCTGCTGCCACTCGTTCTGCATCATCTCGAGATCGCTGAGCATGCCGGCCATGTTGCCCTGGGGCGACTGGCCGCCCTGCTGCTGCTGGCCGCCCTGCTGGCCCTGGCTCATCTGCTGGGCCATCTGGCCCATGGCCTGCGACATGTTCTGGGCCGACTGCGCCGCCTGGGCCATCTGCTGGGCCTGCTGCAGCAGTTGCTGCTGCTGCTGGGGCGACAGATTCTGGAGCTGCTCGATGGCCTGCTGTAGCTGGCTTGGGTCGGCGGCGGCACGCTGGGCTTGTTCGGCCGACATGCCGGCCTGCTGCAGCGCCTGCTCCAGGCCCGACTTCTGCTGGGCGATCTGTTCGAGCTGCTTCTGCATGCCCTGGAGCTGCTGGGAGAGCTGCTGCTTGGACTGGGCGTCCAGCTCGCCCGATTCGACCTTCTTCTGGAGCTCCTCAAGCTGCTCACGGGCGGCCTTGAAGTCGCCGCGTGCCAGCTCGCGGGCGAACTCGGTCGCGGGGCCGGGGCCGGGCTGCTTGAGCCGCGAGAGCTCCTGCTTGACCGCTTCGAGGCGGCGGGCGGCCTCGCCGTTCTCCACCTCTTCGCGGAGCGCCTGCTCGGAGGCGGTCAGCCGCTCGAGCGCCGCCAGGCGGAGGCCCTCGGGGTTGCCCAGCTGCGGGTCGCCCAACTCGAGGGGCTCGGTGGGCTGCTGGCCCGTCCGCTCGGCGACCTGCTGGGCGATGTTCTCGGCGACCTCGACGGCGGTGCGGGCCTCTTCGAGTTCGGCCTCGGCCTGCGCGATCTCCTGGGAGCGCTCCAGCCAGCCCAGCAGGTCGGGCCCGCGGGTCGGCAGCAGCGCCCAGATGATGACGACGGCGATGGCCGCGATGGGCGGCGCCTGCCAGAGCCTGGACAGCCGCAGCGGCAGGGCCGCACGCACATCCAGGCCGGCGGCGCGGCGGTCGGCGTCGGCGCGGACGGCGGCGGACCAGGGATCGTCGAGCCGCTCGATGGTCCAGGCGGTGCTGAGCGACTCGCGGAGCTGCGCGGCGTCGTCGACGCGGCGGGCCACCGCCACGCCGCGGGGCCGGGTGAGCATCGCCCAGACGAGGGCGCCGGCGACGGCCAACGCGGCCGCGATCGCCACGGCCGCCGCGGGATCCAGCGGCACCGAGACGAGCCACAGCGAGATGCGGACGAGCAGCAGCACGATGATCGCCAGCAGCGTCGTCACCGCCAGCCGGTGCAGCAGGAGCGAGGCAAACAGCCTCCGCGAGGCCCTGCGTACGACGCGATGCACGCTCTGCATGGAGCCCTCCCGGCTGCGGGTCGCGTCCGATGTGTCGGACCGATCGCCCGCCCGCTTGGATAGTGTACGGAGGATCGGCGGGTTCGTTGCGGAGGCACGAATCGTGACCCGCCCGTGACGATTCCGCGGGGGGTTCGATTCGCCCGGGATGCACCAACAGTGGCGTGGAGGCGGCTGGGCATGCAGCGGCGCTGGTGGGCGGGCGGCTTCTTCGGACCCGAACAGATCGAGCACGCCCTCGCCCGGGCCCAGGCGGGTCCGCGCTGGCTCCGGCACGCCCACGTCGCGACGGCGGCGATCTGGATGGTGCTGGCGTGCGGGCCGACCTCCGTCGTGGAGTTCGGCGGGGCGGCGCTGGGCGTGGCGACGATCGCGCGGCTGCCCTGGGTGTGGCGTGCGGTGCTGGTCGGCTTCGCGCACCCGGTGATGCTGGCGATCGCGGCGTGGTGCGGCTTCCGGGCGCTGTCGCTGGCGTGGTCGACCGACGCGGGCCAGGGCCTCGACCAGATCGGCGCGATGCGGTTTGCGTGGTCGGTGCCGCTGCTGGTGCCGGTGGCGCCGGCGGCGGGGCGGCTGGCGCTCGCGGTCGCGGCGGGCTTTGCGCTGGGGAACCTCAGCCAGGTCTCGCACGGGCTTTCGAGGGCGGGGATCGGGTGGCTGCCCGAGTGGAACCGGCTGCCCAGCCGCAACTCGGGCTGGTGGGATCCGGTCGTCGGCGGCACGCTGCTGTGCGCGGCTCTGGGGCTGCACGCGGGCGCGGCGCTGCGTGCGCGGGGGAGGCTGCGGTCGGTCGCACTCGCGGGCGTGGTCGCCAGCCTGGCGGCGATCGTCGCGACGGGAACCCGGGGGGCGTGGCTGGCCGCGGCTGCCGTTGTGGTGCTCGCGGCGGGTGCGAAGGTGGTCCTGTCGCTCCGCGGCGGCGCGGCGCCCCGCCGGGGACTGTTCGTCGGGGCCGTCGCCGGGGTGCTAGTGGTTGCGGGTCTTGCCCCCGTCGCGGCACCGCGGGCGCAGGAGGCGTACTCCGAGCTCGCGGCCATCGTCCGCGACGGCGACTACTCGTCGTTCACGGGCGCGCGGCTGCTCATGATGTGGTGGTCGCTGGAGGCCTTCGCAGAGCACCCACTCGCGGGCACGGGCGAGGGCGGCTACCGGGCGTGGTGCGAGGCGAACCTGCGCGCGCGGGGCGTGGATCCGGCCGAGCGGCACGTTGGGGCGCATCCGCACACGACCTATCTGCAGCCGCTGGGCGCCACGGGGATCGTCGGCGCAGCGCTGTTCGTCGTGGTGCTGGTGGCCGTCGGCGTGGCGGGGTGGCGTGCACGCGGCTCGGCGGACCCGTACGCGAGCGGGACCGCGTGGGCGTTGCTGGGGTTGTTCGTCGCCGGCGTCTTCGACCCCGTGCACGTCAACGCCCAGACCGCGGCGATGTGGATGGTGCTCACGGGATTGGCCGTGGGGACCTCGCTACAGCAGGTGGCCGAGCGACAGCGGCTGGTCCGCGGCGACGTCAACGGCTAGAGCACGGCCCAGCAGGTCGCCATCCTGCCAGGGTTCGAGACCCCCGCCGGGCCGCTTGAAGGCGAGGTCGCCGGCGCGCAGTACGACGCCGACGTCGAGGCTCCGGGCGGCGACGATCGAGCGGCGGGCGACGCGGCGGACGTCGGCCTCGATGTCCAGCACGGCCTTGCGGCCCGAGCCAAGCCGCGGATCGCCGGGATCGTGCGTCCAATCTCCCTTGGATGCCGCGTGCGCCAGCCGGACGTACTCGGCCATCTCCGCTGGCTCGATCGATGCCGCGTGGTCGGGGCCGGGGGCGGTCCTGTCCAGCGTCAGGTGCTTCTCGAGCACGTGCGCGCCGAGGGCCACCGCGAGGGCGCCGGTGTCGGCATCGGCGGTGTGGTCGCTGTAGCCGACGGGGCCGTCGTGCAGTGTCGCAAGATCGTGGAGCGCGGCAACGGCGGCGTGCTCGGACGGCGTCGGATAGGCGCTGACGCACTGGAGTACGGCGAGCCGTTGCCGGGCGGGCCGCAGCCAGCCAATCGCGCGGGCGACCTCTTCGCGGGTGGCCGCCCCGGTGCTCGCGATGAGCGGCCGGCCGGTGGCGGCGAGGGCATCGAGTAGCGGACGGTGCACGATGTCGGGCGACGCGGTCTTGAACGCGTCGAGCGGCAGGGCGGCGGCGGACGCGACCAGCGGCAGGTCGAACACCGTGGCGATGGCGTGCAGGCCGGCGGCGTGCGCGGCGTCGATCGCGCCGCGGGCGGCGTCGAGCGAGAGTTCCAGCCGCCGGAGCATCGAGGCGGCGTCGTCCTCGCCCGACCGCCGCTGGTAGCCGGCGAGGGGTGCGGCCGCGGCGAGCAGGTCGTCCGCCCGGAAGAGCTGCAGCTTGACCGCGTCGGCGCCGGCATTGGCGGCCGCGTTGATGAGCGCGTGCAGCGTCGCCTCGGAGCCATCGTGGTTGACGCCCAGCTCGGCGATGACGTAGGGCGGCTCGCCGGCGCCGATCCCGCGATCGCGGATGCGCACCGGCCTAGTCCTGGGGCTCTGTGAGGCGGCGGCGGGCCTCGTCCTCGGCGTCGAGGGCCGCCTGCATCAGCGTCGCGAAGGTGCCCGGGCGGTCGGCGTCGTCGTGCCGGCGGTAGCCCCCGTCGTGGGCGAGGTCCCACGCGAAGCGGCCGTCGCGGAGGTTGGCCTGCATGATCTCGACCAGCTGGCGTCGCGCGTCGGGGTCGTAGATGGGGCACACCGCCTCGAGCCGGTTGTTGAGGTTGCGGTACATCCAGTCGGCCGAGCCCATGAACCAGTGGCCGGCGAGGGGATCGTCCGAGCCGCCGGCGAAGTGGAAGATGCGGGAGTGCTCCAGGAAGCGACCCACGACCGAGACCACGCGGATGTTGTCGCTCAGGCCCGGGACGCCCGGCCTCAGGCAACAGAAGCCGCGGACGACCAGGTCGACGCGGACGCCGGCCCGCGAGGCGGCGTACAGCAGGCGGGTGATGTCGGGATCCTCCAGCGAATTGATCTTCGCGAAGATCCGGGCCGGCCGGCCCGCGCGGGCGTGCTCGATCTCGGCGTCGATGAGGTCCTCGAAGCGCGGCCGCATGGTGGTCGGGGCGACCAGCAACTGGGAATAGTCGCTCTTGACCGAGACGCCCGTCATGGCATTGAAGAGCTCTACGACCTCGCCGGTGATCCTCGGGTCGCAGGTCAGCAGCGAGAGGTCGGTGTAGAGCTGCGCGGTGGCGGGGTGGTAGTTGCCCGTGCCGACGTGGGCGTAGGCCCGCAGCCCCGCATCCTCGCGGCGGATGACCAGCGAGCACTTGCAGTGGGTCTTCAGGCCGACCACGCCGTAGGCAACGTGCACCCCCGCGCGTTCGAGCGTCCGCGCGAACGAGACGTTGCGGTGCTCGTCGAAGCGAGCCCGCAGCTCGACCATGCAGGCGACCTGCTTGCCGGCCTCGGCGGCGCGGATGAGCGAGCGGACGAAGGGCGAGTCCCGGCTGGTGCGGTAGATCGTCTGCTTGATGGCCAGGACGTCGGGGTCCCGCGAGGCCTGCGACACGAAGGCGCGGACCGATTCGTCGAAGCTGTCGTAGGGGTGGTGGGCGAGGATGTCGCCCTCCTGCACCGCCCGGAAGATGTCCGTGCGGCGGGCGATCAGCCGCGGCGGCGTGCGGGGCGTCCAGGGTGGGTCCTTGAGGTCCGGGCGGTCAATGGAGACGATCGACATCAGGTCGTCGTACTCCAGCGGGCCCTTGCGGACGTACACGTCTTCGGTGTTCAGGCCCAGCGAGGACGCAAAGAAGGTGACCAGCTCCTCGTGGGGCTGCTCGGCGATCTCCATGCGGACGGGGCGGGCGAAGCGGCGCTTTCGGAGCTCGTCCTGCACGCTCTCGAGGAGATCGTGGGCGTCCTCGTCGGTCTCCACGCTGGCCGACCGCGTGACGCGGAACGCCGTCGTGGCGAGCACGTCCACGCCCGGGAAGAGGCTGTCGAGGTTGGCGCGGATGACCTGGTCGAGGGGGACCAGCGTGAGGCCGCTTTCAGGCACGACGCCGCTGCCGGCCGTCGGATCGTCGACGCGGACCATCCGGGGGATGCCGTCTGGGATCTTCAGGCGGGCAAACCGCTCGCCCCGCCGGACGGGGCCGTCGGCGCGCTCCCCGAGCAGCACGCCCAGGCTCTCGGAGAGGTTGGAGATGAACGGGAAGCGGTGGCCGGGATCGATGGCCAGCGGCGTCAGCAGCGGGAAGACCTGGCGGTGGAACCAGTTGTCCAGCCCCTCCCGCTGCACCGGCTCGAGCGCGGCGTATTCGTCCACGCGGATGCCCTCGAGCGCGAGCGCGGGCACGAGGGCGTCCGCCCAGCAGGCGGCCTGGCGTTCCTGCAGCGCCTCGACGCGCTCGCGCACCCGAGTGAGCTGCTCGCGGGGCGCCAGCCCGTCGCGGGACGGATGCTCGATGCCCGCGTCCACCTGACGGCGGATCAGGCCGACGCGCTTCATGATGAACTCGTCGAGATTGCTCGCGAAGATGACGAGGAACTTGACGCGCTCCAGCAGCGGGGTGCGGGGATCCTCGGCCAGCTCCAGCACCCGCTGGTTGAACGCGAGCCAGGACAGGTCGCGATTGAAGAAGGCCTCTGCGTCGGACGGCGCCACGCTCCCGGTGGCGGCGCCGGCGGGCGTGCTGCTGGTGGCGTTGCGGGCGGTTGCGTCGGTCATCGCTGGGCCGCTTCTCCGGGCGTGACGGCCGCCTCGCAGCCCGGCGCCTCGGTCACCGCGACCCGGCGGACGTGGGCGCCCTCGGGCAGCACGCCGCGGAGGGCGAGGGCCAAGCCCGCGGCGATGGCCTCGGCGACGCGCTCGGCCGTGGGCAGCGGGCCGCCGGCGAAGGGCGGCTGGTGGTTGAGGTCGGCGTCCCGCCAGCGGTCGAGCATCGCGTCGAGCGAGGCCTCGACGGCGTGGAAGTCGCACAGCAGGTCGTCGTCGTCGAGGGCGCCGCCGGCGATGGTTGCGTGCACTCGCCAATCGTGCGCGTGCGGCTCCTCCATCGCGCCGCCGATGCGGACGGCGTGGGTTGCGCGGAAGGTCCGTGTGACGGCGATCTCGAACACGGCGGATGGTAGCGAGGCGGTCCGGCTATCCTGCGGCGTGATCGAGATCCGCCGAATCGCGACCGACGACCCCGTGTACCGCACGGAGGTTGCGCTCCGCGAGGCGGTGCTGCTGGGGCCCATCGGTTACGACCTGGCGCGCTTCGAACGCGAGTATCCGGGGGTGGAGGACCGCTTCGAGCACTACGTGGCGGTGTTCGAGCATCCGTCGGGCCCGAGGGCCATCGGGTGCGCGTTGCTGCTCATCGACGAGGAAGCCCGCACCGGCAAGCTCATGCAGATGGCCGTCGACCCGCAACGGCAGGGCGAGGGGCTGGGCCGGCGGCTGGTCGTGGCGATCGAGGCCCGGGCCTTCGGTGAGCTGGGGCTCGAGACGCTGTACTGCCACGCCCAGGAAACGGCGATCGGCTTCTACGAGAAGCTGGGCTGGGCGGGCGAGGGACCCCGCTTCATGGAGGCCGGCATCGAGCACCTCAAGATGGTGGTGCAAGCGCCACCAGAGCCCGCGGACGGCTGGAGCCAGGCGGCCTCCCTCGATGGCAGCACAGGCTACGACGACCTGGATGGCCCGCCGCCGTAACTCCGCGTCGCGCGCGTCGCTAGTATTCTGAGCATGTCGGATGCAACGCACGGCAACGATCTGAAGACCCTCTTCGCGCGGCACGGGCTGCGCTGCACCAAGCAGCGGCAGGTGGTCTACGGCGCGCTCGCCGCCAGCACGAGCCACCCCACGGCGGATGAATTGTTCTTGGCGGTCCGCGACACGGACGCCGGCATCTCGCTGGCGACCGTGTACAACACGCTCGAATCGCTCTCGAAGTGCGGGTTGTGCCGCAAGCTCGCCCCGACCGCCGGCGGGCCGACGCGGTTCGACGCCACGACCAGCGAGCACGTGCACCTGCTGACGTCGGACGGCCGGCTGATGGACGTGCCCGATGATCTGAGCGCCCGGCTGATCGATCGCGCGAGCGACCCGGAACTGATCGCCGAGATCGAGCGGCGGCTTGGCGTGGGGCTGGACAAGATCGACATCCAGCTCATCGCGCGGGGCTAACCGGCCCGCTTCTGCTCGTCGGCCGCCGAACCCGGGCGGCTCCGATTGGCGAACTTGCACCGCCGCAGGCCGAGCCAGGCGAAGACCTCGAACAGCAGGAAGCCCGCGAGCGCGACGCCGACGCCGACGTACGCAAGCACGCGCCATGCCAGACTCATGAACGGTGCGGGCTGCGCAAGGCTCACGTCGAGCTGCATCGTCCACAGGAATGGCAGGCACAACGCAAGGCCGGCCGCGGCGACGACCCAGCCCGCGGCACCGTGTGCGACGATCGTGTCGGCGATGATTCGGTCGACGCGGGCGTGCCGCTGCCGCCCGAAGAGCACCAGTCCCCGGGCCTCGACGTGCGTGAGGGCGGCGTACACGCCGCCGCACGCGAGCCACGCGGGAATCGCCAGCACGAGCGCGAGCATCATCGCTCCGATCACCGAGCCGGGCGACCACTGGTACATGCCGCCGGTCGGCGAGCGCCTGGGACGCTCGAGGATGAGGAGCGCGAGCGTGCCGATGGTCGGCGCGGTGAGCAGGCCGGCGACGGCAAGCGTGGCTCGGCGGAGCCGACGCGTGGATCGTGGTGGTCGATCAAAGGCCATGGCGTCCAGCGTGCGGTGCGGCCGCCGGAGCGCACTCGACCAGGTGCGCAGCAGGGCGCCGGCGGACGGCGCTCGCTGCCACGCGGTGCCGATCCGGGCCGCGGGCAGGCTGCGGGCGATCGGCGTACCGCACTCGGGGCAGGCGGCCTGGTCGCCGATGCCGTCGAGCACGTAGCCGCACCGCTCGCAGAGCAGCGTGAAGGCGTCGGTCCAGGGCCTCGCGGAGGTGGGCTCGGGCACCGGCGACGGTATTCGGTCCGGGACGGCCGCCGGGGCTCAAGCGGCCCCGCGGCGGGACCGATAGGCGTAGCGGCGGCGAGCGCGAGGTGGGCCGCTCAGCAAGGGAATACGCCGATGTCAGACCCGATCCCGTTCCGCGAGCGCCGCCGGTTCGTGCGGTACGACGTGCCGCCGATGTACAGCCCGATCGCCATCCGCACGCTGGACCGCGAGACCTTCGACTTCGATGGCCACGCGTACGACGTGAGCGAGGGCGGCATCTGCTTCGAGCTGGATCGAGCCTTCGAGCCGGCCACGCGGGTCGGGATCCGCATCGAGCTGCCCGGCCCGATGGCCTTCGGCCGGTCGCGGCGGTGCTGCCCGGGCGCGGACGTCGGGCCGGGCCGGGCAATCTTCGCGCTGGGCACCATCGTGTGGACCGGCGACGAGGACGAATTCGGGCCCTGCCGCATGGCGGCGGTGTTCAACATGTTCTGTCGCGTGGGCGACCAGGAGCGGCTGCGGCGGGCGCTGGGCCAGACCTACGCCCTGGCGGCGTAGCGCCGAGCGAATCTCCGAACGATCCGCGGCGGCTCCATACAATGGCCGCGTGTTCGCCGATCGAGCAACCATCACGGTGTACGCCGGCAAGGGCGGGGACGGCTGCGTGTCGTTCCGCCGCGCCCGGGGGCTGCCCAAGGGCGGCCCGGACGGCGGCGACGGCGGGGATGGCGGCAGCGTCGTGCTCGTGGCCGACGAGAACACCGGCACGCTGATCGACTACCGCGGCAAGCACGACTGGCGGGCCAAGAACGGCCTGCCGGGCACGGGCAGCCAGCGGCACGGCGCGGGTGCCGACGACATCGAGCTGCTGCTGCCGCCGGGGACGCTCATCTATGACGCTGATTCGGGGGAGTTGCTGTTCGACCTGCAGCCCGGCGACCGCGAGGTCGTCGTGCGGGGCGGCCGCGGCGGACTGGGCAACGAGCGATTCAAGACCGCCACCAACCAAACGCCCCGCCACGCGACCTCGGGCGAGCCCGGGCAGACGCGGCGGCTCGACCTGGAGCTGAAGCTGATCGCCGAGGTCGGCCTCGTAGGCCTGCCCAACGCCGGCAAGAGCACGCTGCTGCGAGCGCTCACGCGGGCCACGCCCAAGGTCGGCAGCTATCCGTTCACGACGCTATCGCCCCAGCTAGGCATCGCCGAGCTCGACATGACCCGGCGGCTGGTCTTTGCCGACATCCCGGGGCTCATCGAGGGCGCCGCGCAGGGGGCGGGCCTCGGTCACGAATTCCTGCGGCACGTCGAGCGCACGCGGGTGCTCGTGCACCTGATCGACCTGCTGCCTCCCGACGAGTCGAACCCGGCGGAGAACTACCGCCGGATCCGCGGCGAACTGGGCGAGTACGCCCCGGCGCTGCTCGAGAAGCCCGAACTGATCGCGCTCAACAAGGCCGACCTGCTTGGCGAGGAAGCCGACCTTGAGGCCCGGCTTGGCGAATTCCGTGCGGCCCTCGGCGAGGCGGGCGACGATGGCGTGTTCGTAATCAGCGGGGCTTCGGGGCGGGGGCTGGACGAATTGCTCGCCGCGACATGGACCGCGGTGCATCCGGCGGATCAGGAGTCGGGCTGGGCGTCGGCGGCGCCGGGCTGAGCCCGCGGATCGTCGCCGAAGAGCGCAAGCCACTCCGCGTTGCCGCCGCCCTTGCCGGCCGACGATCCCCTTCGGCGTGATCCGGCGATGGGTGAGCGTGCCAGCCCGAGCATCTCGAACCCGAGGCCGCCCACCTCATCGAGGGTCCGCTGTGTGATCTGGTGCGCGTCGTCGTCGCCGAGCACGTGTTCGGCCTTGGCCTCGTAATGGGGCTTGATGAGGCTGACGATGCGGCCGCCGGGCGCGAGCCATCGCCGGGCGGCGGGCAACGCCAGTCGCTGGGGGGTCCAGCCGAGATCCACGACAACGAGGCCGGCCGCGGTGGTGGCCTCGGCGTGCAGGGCGTTGGTGCGTTCGAGGACGGTGACATGCTCGTCGCGGCGGACGAGGTAGTCGAGGACGCCACGGGCGGTATCGAGTGCGGTGACGTGCGCGGCCCCGAAGGCGAGCAGGCACTGGGTGAAGCCGCCGACGCTGGCTCCTAGGTCGACGCAGGTCATTCCGGCGGGATCGATCTCGAACTCGTGCAGCGCGTGCTGCAGCTTGTGGAAGCCCCGGGAGACGATCCGCGGGACGCCTATGGCCCGGGGGTCGGTCTCGGGCCGGGCCGGTGGGGGGATCACGCGGCGCCGACGGGGACGCCGATGATCGCCACGCCGCGGCGGTCGGCCTCGGCGATCACCTCGTCCTTGTCGATCATGATGACGTCGCCCGCGGCCAGTGCGAGGCAGCCCGCGCCGGCCTCGTGCATCCGCTCGATGGTGGTCACCCCGATGGTGGGCACGTCGCTGCGGCGGTCGTGGCCGCAGCGGGCACCCTTGCACAGCGTCCAGCCCTTGGCCCTGCAGAGGCGGCCGGCCCGCTCGATCATGTGGTCGGTGCCCTCGACGGCCTCGACGGCGATGATGTCCCGCTCGCGGACGGCGACGGCCTGGCCGATGTCCAGCCGCAGCAGATCCACGAGCTGCGGCCAGACGAACTCGACGTCGGCCTGTTGCGCGGGCGTGGGCTGCCGCGTGGTCATCACGCCGGCATCGGCCAGCTCCCGGGGGATGGAGGTCGTGGAGTCGAGGAGTTGGACGCCGCTGCGCTCCAGCTCCTCGGCGATCGCGCTGAGGACGGCGTGGGACCGGCGGTCGTGGCGGAGCTTGCGGTGCCACGCGATGAGCGTCCGCGTATCGGGCACGTGCTTGAGCATCCGCAGGGGGTCGTGCATCAGGCGGGCCTTGTCGACCTTGCCGACCATGATCGCGTGCCGCACGTCGCGTTTGGCGAGCGCCCGGCCCCATCCACCGACGCGGAAGAGGCCAACCTCGTGGAAGCTCTCGCAGAGCTTCGGCAGGTCGGGCTCGTACATGTGGGCGAGGCCGATGCCGTGCACGCGGTGGCCGATCTCGCGGAGGCCCTCGGCGACGATGATCGGCAGGCGACCCGCCCCGGCGATGAGCCCGATGGCCGTCGGCGGGGCGGGCGGATCGGGCAGGATGACCAGCGGTCGGGGCAAGGCAGACTCCGGTATCGGCAACAGCCATTATTCGGCGGTAGTCCGGGCCGGCGAGCCCCGTGCGAGCAGATCCCTATCACGCGGACTTTCGCCCGGGCTGCACGCCGCGGCGGCCGCGGACCGATGGACCTGGGATGACCGAGCGAGCAGGGGATGGCGGCGGGTCGGTTGGGACTCGGGGAGAGGTCCGGCCGTGGATCGGCGTTCGGTTCCTGTGCGCCTCGTCCTACGTCCGGGCGTACCGGGACGCCGACGGCCGGTCGTACCGCGTCCGATGCCCGCGGTGCGGCATGCAGGCGACCTTCCCCGTGGCCGAGCACGGCACGCCGCATCGGCTGTTCGAGGCGAGCTGCCGCTAGGGCGGCGCGAGCGCGGGCGTAAACTGCACGATGGCGGCGGGCACGCGATTCTCGGTTGGACGGCCCTCGGGCACGTGCGCGGCGACGGGCGCGTCTCTGGCGCCGGGCGCGCGGGTGGCCTCGGCCATCGTGGCCGACGACGCGGACGCCTGGCGGCGGCTCGATGTCGCCGAGGCGGCCTGGGTGTCGGGCTGGCGGCCCGACGGATCGGTCGTGGCGACGTGGCGGGGGACGATGCCCGAAGCGTCGGACGATGCGCCCGCCCGCATCATCGACGACGAGGAACTCGTCGCGCTGTTCGACCAGATCGGCGACGCCGAGGAGCGGTCGGCGATCGAGCTGCGGTACGTGGTCGCGCTGATGCTGATCCGCCGGCGGCGGCTGCGGGTCGAGGGCCACGCGCCGGAGGGCCTGCGGGTGCGGCGGCTGACGCCTACGGGGGGCTTCGCGGACGACGGCTCGACGCGGATCGCGGATCCCGGTTTCGACGACGACCAGCTCGAAGCCGCTATCGAGCGGGTGACTGCGGTGCTGCTCGGAGGCGATGCTGCGGAGCCTGATGGCGAGGCGACGGAGGACGGGCCCGCGTGAGCATCGAGACCCTCGCGAAGCTGGCGACGATGACCATCGCCGCATTACTCGCGGCCGGCTGCGCGTCGGCCCCCGAGCCCCCTCCCCAGCCCGAGCCGGTCGCGGCGGTCGAGAGGCCGCTGCCGGACTACGACGCCGTAGCCGCTCGCATCAACGTGCGGTCCGAGCGGCTCGAGCGTTTCTTCGCGGGCGCGACGACGCGGGTGTGGTACATCGGCGAGCAGGGCGAGGAAGAGACCGAGCAGCTCGACGGGTACGTGCACATGGTGGCGCCCGACAAGATCTCGCTCACGCTCCAGAAGCTCGGCGTGGACGGCGCGGTGCTGGGCTCCAACGAGCAGCGGTACTGGTGGTTCGATCTCGCCGAAGATCCGCCCGTTGCGGCCATCGGCACGCACGAGAAGGCCGACCCCGATCGCCTGGGGGACTTCTACCTGCCGGTGCACCCGCTCGACCTGATCCTGCTGTTCGGCTTCGCGCCCATGCCCGAGCGGGATGACGAGGCCGCCGAGATGCGATGGTCGCCCGGCGGTGAGCGGCTTATCGTGGCGGCCGAAGCGCGGTGGGGTGCCTGCGAGTACTGGCTGGATCCCGAATCGCTCGAGGTGCAGCGGGTGGTGCTGCGGCGTGCGGCCGACGAGCCGCCGGTGCTGACGGCCGACCTCCCGATCTACCAGGAGTTCGACGATCGGGTGTCGGGGCTGCCGACAAAGGTGCGGGTGCCGCGGCGGATGCTGATCGACGTGCCGGCCCTCGATGCGCGGGCGCGGCTCACGATCAGTGCGCCCAGGGCCGACCGCCGGCGGCCCGACGATCGGGCGTTCCAGCTGCAGGATGCGCTCGCGCGGCACGGCATCAAGGCGTTCCGTGACGTGGACCGTGAGCTGGAGCAGCGGTCGCGGTCGAGGCCCGAACGCGGGGAGCGTGCGCCGTGATGCGGGCGTGCGTCGTCGCCCACGTGGCGTTGGTCGTGGCATTGCTCTACGCGTCGGCTGCGGCGGCGCAGGTGGCCGCGGGGGCGTGGGTCGATGCCGGGGCCGACGACGGCCCGGAGCATGCGTGGGTGGTGGCCCGGTCGCCCGCCGCGGACGGCTGGGCGTTGTGGCACCTGCCGCCGCGGGTCGGGCGGGGGGCGGCCCCGGACGGCTCGGCACGGCCCGTGCTGCCGCTGGCGCAGCCGCCGGTGGCGATGGCCGCCGCCGGCCCGCGGGTCTGGATGATCTTCCCGCGGGGCAACACGGGCTACTCGAGCCTGACGGTCGCGGCGCTGCCCGGCGCGATCGAGGGCACGTGGCACACCGCTTCGAGCCGCCCCGACGCCGGGCCCTTCCTCGAGACGCGATCGCTGCTGCTGGCGGCGGCGGCGCGGGACGACGGCCCGATGGTGCTGCTCGAGCGGACCACGGGCGAACTGGAGTTCGCATGGGTCGACGACGGGCGGTGGGTGTTCGCCGACGGGCCGCGGCCGCCGCCGGATGTGCCCGATGCGGGCATCGCGGTTGGCGTAGTGGCCGGCGACCGCGCGGGCGTCGTGCTGCCGGGCCCCGATGCGTTGTGGTCGTGGGAGGCGGTGCTCCCCGAGGTCGAGCGTCCGCGCCGCGAGTTCACGCTGGCCGACCCCGACGCCCGCGTTCTGGGTGGTGATTCCGGGGCGTCGACGCCGGCCGAGCCCGAACGGGTCGCTCTTGATTGGGCGTCGTCGGCCGTCGGATACGGCGAACTGGCCGGCAAGCTGCCGCTGGGGCGGGGCGAGGTCGTCGCCGGGCCGGCCTCGGTAGGAGACCGGTGGGTCGCAGTGGTCGATCATCCGGGCGGGCGGCACGCGGTGGAGGCCTCGCCGCAGGAGGCCCGCCTGCTGTCGCCGGTGCCCGCGGGCGGCGTGGCGCTGCTGGGCGTCGCACGGCGGGGCGTGGTCGTCCTCGAATCGGAGGAGGCCGACGCGTCGCGGGGGCGAGCGGCGACGCGGCTGGAGATCCGCGAGTTCTCGCTCGACACGGGCCGGGTGCTCTACGTTGGGCCGGCGGTCTTCGATGGGCCGATCTCGCCGAGCGACCTACGCCTGATGTTCGTGCTGCTGATCGCGATCTCCGCGGCGGCGCTCCTGTTCATCGTGCGTACGTCGGCCGAGGCGGCGCCGCTGCAATTGCCGGCCGGATGCACGCTCGTGCCGCCCTTCCCGCGGATCATGTCGGCGTCGATCGACCTGGCGCTGGCCTACGTCGTTGGCGGGTGGCTGGCGGCCTCGCTGCCCGAGGGCTGGCTGGCGATCCGCGTGGGCGTCGACGCCATCGACTTTGCGCCCGTGCTCATGACCTTGTTCGTTGGCTGGGGGGCGGGTTCGGCGCTCGAGGCGGCGTTCGGCCGCTCGCCCGGCAAGCTGCTCTTCGGCATGGCGGTCGTGCGTGGGGGTACGCCCGATCGGCCCGTCGACGGTCCGCGGGCTCCGGGGTTGCTGCCGTCGATGGCCCGCAACGCGGTGAAGTGGCTGCTGCCGCCGGTGGCGCTCGCGGGGGTTCTCGGACGCGCCTTCAGGCACCGCGGCGACACGCTGACGGGCACCGCCGTGGTCCAGCTTCCCGAACCGGCAAACGACGCCGACGAATCGGCCGACGAAGAGTCCTAGCGGGGCCGCCGGGATCGCCTGGCGCGGGGATTGCGGTCCGCCCCGCCGGAGGCGTGCGTGTCGGCGGAGCAAGGCACACCACAGCCCGAGAGCGCATCGGCGTCCGACCAGGGCGCAGCGGCTGCGCCGTGGCGCGAGATCTGGCAGATTCCTGCGCTGGGCGGGGCCATGGTCGTGCTGGCGCTGGGCCTGTCGACGATGCTCCTGCATCGGCCGACGCCCAATTACGACTCCTTGCTCGACGGCGTCGAGCGACGCATCGATGCCCGGCGATTCGTCGAGGCCCTGGACGTGCTCAACGGGCGGCTCGCGCCGATGGTCGGCCGGGACTCGTTCGAGCCCGTTCACCTGCAGCGGTTCCATACGCTGCGGGCCCGGGCGTTGGCCCTCGGGCAGGCGGAATTCGGCGGCCGCGAAGAAGAGAACGACCGCAACATCGTGGCGCAGTATCGGGCGGCGGAGCGGAACGGCGGCCGGCTGTCGCCGGGTGACGCGTTCTACCTCGCCGACGCGTACCTCGCGCTCGACATGATCGACCTGGCGCTGGCCCGGGCGGACGCGATGCCGGTGGATGAGAAGCTCCGCCGCCATGAGCTATACCGGCGGGCCGTCTCGCGGGCGGGCCTCCGCAGCGAGGGCGGCCGCGAGCGGGTGCTCGAGCTGATCGCGCGATTCGTTTCGGATCCCACGCTCAACGTCGACGACCGCGCGTGGGCCGAACTGCAGCGGGTGCGGCTGCTGGCGGCCACGGGGGATCACGGCGGCGTCGTCGATCGGCTGCTGCGGACCTATCCACGATGGGCGGCCGCCTCGCCGGCCAAGCGCGCGGCCCTATCCCTGCAACTGGGCGCCTCGCACCTCGAGCTCGAGGACCTCGACGCCGCCCGCACGGCGCTGGAGACCGCCGATTCGCTGGCGGCCAAGCAGACCCCCGAGCGGGCCCGCGCGCTGGTGCTGCTGGGCCGGCTGGATGAACTCGACGGCCGCGTCGATCAGGCGCGGGAGCGCTACCAGGCGGTGCTGCGGGACATGGCGTGGGCGTCGGCCGCGCAGGGGGCGCGGCTCGGCCTGGCCGAGGTCCGGGCATCCGAGGGCGAGCACGATCTGGCGCTGCAGCTCTTCGAGCGGGCCATCGACGAGCTGGATCGCACCGACCCCGAGGAGAGCGGCGTCTCGCGGGCCGTGCTCGAGGACGCGCTGCTGGCGCAGTACCGCGTGCAGGCCCAGTTCGACCAGCCCAAGACGGCGCTGCGGTACGTACAGCTGGCCGAGCGGCTCCGCGGCGACGAGCGGTCGCCCGAGCTGGTCCGGGCGTTGGCGGATGCGCACCTCGCGGTCGCCGATGGCGAGATGGGCGGTGGTGCGGACGCACCGAGCCTGCGGGAGTCGGCCTCGCTCGATGTGCCGACGCGGGACACGGTCCGGCGGCACCTGCGGTCCGCGGGCGGCTACTACGCGCTGCACGCCGACCTGGTGACGCTCGATGAGCAGCGCTTCGAGCGGTCGACGTGGCTGTCGGCGTTGTGCTTCGATCGCGCGGGCGACCTGGACCTGGCCCAGCGCAAGCTCACGACCTTCGTCACGGCCATCAGCGAGAGCCCGCTCCGCGCCGAAGCGCGGTTCCGGCTCGGACGCATCCACCAGGCCAGGCGGAACTACCAAAAGGCGGGCGAGGTGTACCGCGGTCTGATCGACGATTCGTCGAACACCGCGACGGGCAAGGACGTCGGGCCCTTCGCGATCCGCTCGTACGTGCCGCTGGCGCAGTGCCTGCTGGCCGACGCCGCCCAGGACAACGACGACGAGGCGATGCGGCTGCTCGATCGCGTGCTGTCGGGCGCACTCGTGGAGCCCGAGAGCCTGGAGTACCGCACGGCGTTGCTGGAGATGGGGCGGGCCCATTATCGCCGCGGCGAGCAGGTGGCCGCCATCGAGAAGCTCTCCGAGTCGCTCGTTCGTTACGGCGGCGAGCGGATGGAGCACCGCGTGCGATTCCTGCTCGCCGACGCCTACCGGCGCGAGGCCGACCGCATCCGCGGGACGCTCACCGAGGCGATGCCCGGCAGCGAGCGGCGGCAGCTGCAGCAGGTCCGCCGCGACCGGCTGCTGACGGCCATGGAGCACTACACGGCCGCGCGGGACGGGCTGGAGACCCTCCGCGGCCCGACGGCGGTCGAGGCCGAGTACCTCCGCAACGCGTACTTCTATCTGGGGGCCTGCCCGTTCGATCTGGGCGACTACGAGACCGCCGTGCGGAACTACGCCGCGGCGCACGCTCGCTACGCACGGGATCCGTCGGCGCTGGTGCCGCTCATCCAGATCGTCAACGCGAGGCTCGCCCAGGGCGAGTACGCCCTCGCCCAGGCGGCCAACGAGAGGGCGCAGCGGCTATACGCGTCCTTCCCCGCCGAGGTGTGGGACGACGCGGACCTGCCGATGTCGCGCGGCGATTGGCAGCGGTGGTTCGAGGCGTCCGAGCGGCTGGCGAGCGTCGGGCCGTAGGCGCCGCGGTACGGCCTAGGCGCGGCTGACCTCGACCTTCCCACCGGCGACGTCCTTGATCGCGTAGCCCATGGCGGCCAGCTCGTCGCGGATGGCGTCCGACGCGGCGTAGTCCTTGCGTGCGCGGGCGAACTTGCGGTCCTCGAGCTTCTGGAGGACCGCGGGGTCCGGCTCGACACCCGGCGCGAAGAGGCCGATGGAGGTCGACTCGGACTGCGGCTTCTCGAGGGCGAGCACGCCGAGCGACGCATCGAGCTCTTGCAGCGCAGACGCATCGTGACTGGTGGGCTCGTCTATGGCACCCAGCATGGTGTTTACGGCGGCGATGGCGGACGCGATGTTCAGGTCGTCGTGCATGGCCTCGGCGAAGGCGAGCCTTGCGCCTGTTGCGGCTGGGTGCTCGGGACCGTTCGCCCGAGCGTCCGCGAAGCGCCGCCATCGCTCGATCATCCGCTGGCTGTCCTTGAGCAGCTGCTCGGTGAAGTCGGCGTTGGAGCGGTAGTGCGTGCGGATGAGCGCCAAGCGCAGCGCCGCGGGCTCGATGCCCCTGCTGAACAGGTCGCGGGCGGTGTAGAAGTTGCCCTTGCTCTTGCTCATCTTCTGGCCTTCGACCAGCAGGAAGCGGGGGTGGAACCAGTGGCGGGCGAAGGAGGCGCCGGAGGGGTCGGCGTTGAAGGCGCAGCAGCTCTGGGCGATCTCGCACTCGTGGTGGGGGAAGATGTTGTCCTCGCCGCCCGAGTGCAGGTCGATGATGGGCTCGGCGTCCGGAATCGTCGAGCTGCCGCTGGCGGTAGCGAGCGTGGCGAAGGCCATGGCCGAGCACTCGACGTGCCAGCCCGGGTAGCCCCGGCCCCAGGGCGAATCCCACTGCATGATGTGGCCGGCGTCCTCCTTCCAGAGCAGGAAGTCGGCGGCGTGCTTCTTGGCGGCCTGGTTGCCCTCGTCGATGCGGCCGCCTGCGCCGCTGCGGAGGGCCTCCAGCGTGTTCCCGCTGAGCCGGCCGTAGCCCTCGAAGGCGGGTACGTGGAAGTAGACCGCGCGGCCGCCGGGTTCGCCGACGACGTAGGCGCGGTCGTTGTCTATCAGCCGCTGGATGACGCGGACCATGTCCATGGGCCGGCCGGGGTTGGCCACGTAGTCGGTGGCAACGGGCATGAGCTCGGGGTTGGCTTCGGCCTCGGTGGCGACCTTCAGCCCGAGCCGGCGGGCGTCCTCAAGGAATCGGTCGCGATAGAAGCCGGCGATGGCGTAGGGATCGCGGGGGTCAACGTTCGTGCCCTCGGGCAGCGTGCCGGCCTTCTTGGCCTCCAGCAGCCGCTGGCCGGCGAGCTGCATCTTGTCCTCGCCGCCGCCGTCGGCCTGGTCGTCCTCGGTCATGTGGCCGACGTCGGTGATGTTCATGACGTGGCGAACGGTGCGGGGGCCATCACGCCCTGGATCGTGCTCGTTGCCGTCGGCGTCCTGGATGACGCACAGCGGGCTCTCGAGCCAGCGTCGCAGCAGGTCGGCGATCAGGAAGCTGCGAAAGTTGCCGATGTGGGCGTCGTCGTAGACGGTGGGGCCGCAGCTGTAGAAGGTCACTCGTGCCGGATCGGTGGCCCGGAACGGCTCGATGCGCCGCGTGAGCGTGTTGTGCAGCCTCAGCGCCATGGCCGATGGTACCGCCCGTGGGCGGATCGGCGTAGGCTGGCTGGTGCGGCGGATGTCCTTCGAGTTCCTGGGCACGGGCGTGTCGTCGGGCGTGCCCGTCATCGGCTGCACCTGCCTGACGTGCACGTCGGAGGATCCCCGCGATCGGCGGCTGCGGTGCTCGGCGGCGCTGCGGTTCGAGGACGACCGCGGCGATGAACGGACGCTCCTGTTCGACGCGGGGCCAGACCTCAGGCAGCAAGCGTTGCGGGCGGAGCTCGACCGCCTCGATGCGCTGCTGTTCACGCACAACCACGTGGACCACACGTGGGGGCTCGACGAGATCCGACGGTTCAACCAGCTGATGCACGGGCCGGTGGACATCTACGCCAGCGACCAGACGATGGCCTTCCTGCGGCGGGTGTACGCGCACGTCTTCGAAGCCCACAAGAACGTGCAGCCCAGCTTCGTGGCGTCGGTCATCCCGCACCGGATCGAGGCGTGCGTGCCCCTCGAGCTGTTCGGGCTGCGGATCACGCCCATCCCGCTGCTGCACGGCAAGCTGCCCGTGCTGGGCTTCCGCGTGGATGCGGCGTCGGGCACGGTGGCCTCGCGGAAGGGCGCGGGGGACCTGCTGCCGCTGGCCTACTGCACCGACGTGTCGGCCGTCCCGCCCGACGCGTGGCCGCTGCTGAGGGGCCTTAAGACCCTCGTGCTGGGCGCACTGCGGCACCGCAAGCACCCCACGCACTTCTCGATCGACGAGGCGGTGTCGGCGGCACAGCGGATCGAGGCCGAGCGGACGTGGTTCATCCACATGAACCACGAGGTGCGGCACGAGCCGACCGAGCGGCAGCTGCCGGGCACCATCCGGCTGGCCTGGGACGGCCTAGTGCTGCCGCGATCGGCCGAGGACGAGCGGGACGAGGAGGCGTGGCGGGCCGGCCTGCGGGTCTAGGTCCCGCCCCTTGTGCTCTTGGGAGCGGTGCCCTATTGGGGCAACATGTTGGCGACGACCCGCTCGACCCGCTCCCTGATCTTGGGGGCGGCCTCGTTCTCGCGCATGTTCATCTGGTTGGCCCAGGCGCTCAGCCGCACGCCGTGGGGAAAGTAGTTGCTGGTGCGGGTGTTGGTGGCGTAGCTGCCCGATCGAGCACGCTCGCCGCCACCGG
Organism: Planctomycetota bacterium; assembly: GCA_039819165.1. NCBI lineage: Bacteria > Pseudomonadati > Planctomycetota > Planctomycetota bacterium. Next base: position 891,837 of record JBCBSM010000001.1, on the reverse strand, counting down.
TGCTGCTGCGGGTGGTGGAGGTCGCCATGCCGCTGGCGGCGGTGGCCGACGAGTCGGTGTAGACGTCGAACTCGGTGGGCTCGCTCATCCGCTCCTCGAGCACCCAATCCACGATGAGGGCCCACTCGCGGGGGGTGGAGGCGTTGGCGATGCCCAAGCCGACCAGGCCGCCCGCGGCGCCACCGGCGGCAGCGCCGGCGAGGCCGCTGTCGGTCGCCTCGGCCACGCCGATGCCCGTGCCGATGCCGACCGCGGCGCCGGTCACGACGCCCAGCGCCCTGGCCTGCGCGACACCGCCCGAGCCGGGTTCGACCTCGCCGAAGAACCGCGTCTGGCCCCGCAGGCGGAAGGTCGCGGCCTCGGGATCGCTGACGACCTGCCAGCCCTCCGACTGGGCGGCGGCGACAACGATGGGCTTGATCTCCAGGTCCTGGAGGTCGCTGAGGTTGCGGTGCGAGATGTAGATCGTCCTGGCATCGGACGCCGGCGGGTCGAGCTGCGGCGGGGCGATGACCCACTCGGTGCCGCTGCGGGGCTTGGCGTACTTGTTGGCCGTGAGGTTGCCGATGCCGCGGCTGACGGTCGTGCACGCCGGCAGCGCGGCGGCGACGGCCGCGAGGGCCACAACGGAAGCGAGGGTTCGACGCGAAAACGGCATGCTCGATCTCCTGGTCTCTTGTCCGTCCCGCCGGCGGCCACGCTCAAGGCCGCTGGTCGTGGTAGAGGCTAACCCTATCGTCCGCGGTGCTCGGCATCCTGACAAATCTGATCTACGTGCTCGTGGCCGCGATCACCGCGCCCAGATGGCTCCGCAAGGCCCGCGGCGGCTGGGCCGAACGCTTCGGCCGGATCGGCCTGCCTCCGCCCGGATGGGCCGCCGACAACCGCCCGGTGGTCCTGGTGCATGCGGTCTCGGTGGGAGAAGCCGGGGCGCTGCGGGCGCTCGTGCCGCTGCTGACGCCGCACGCCCGCGTCGTGGTGTCGGCGACGACCGACACCGGGCTCGCGCGGGCGCGGGACCTGTACGGAGAGACCTGCCGCGTCGTGCGGTACCCGCTCGACGCGACATTCGCGGTGCGGCGTTTCCTCGACGCCGTCGAGCCCGACGTGGTGGCGCTCACGGAGCTGGAGCTGTGGCCCAACTTCGTGTCGGCGTGCCGACGGCGGGGCGTGCCCATCGCGATCGTCAATGGGCGGATCAGCGAGCGTTCGTTCCGCGGCTACATGAAGATCCGGCCGCTGCTGCGGCGGTCGTTCGCGGCGCTGTCGGCCGTGGGCGCCCAGGACGAGGGCTTCGCCCGCCGCTTCGTGGCCCTGGGCGTGCCCGAGGACCGCGTGCGGGTGGCCGGCTCGCTGAAGTGGGATTCGGCGCGGGACCCGGCTCCCGGAGGGCTCTCCGCCAAAGCCGAGGCGCTGGCGGCGGAGCTGGGCATCGATCGCTCCCGGCTGCTGGTCGTCGCCGGCAGCACGGCGCCGGGCGAGGAGCACCTGCTGCACCTGGCCTGCGATGGCCTGCTTCTGGTGGCCCCGCGGCGGCCCGAACGCTTCGACGAGGTGGCGGCGAGCCTGCCGCGAAGCGTCCGCCGATCGGCGAGGACGCCCGGCCAGGGCGCGAGTCGCTTCGTGCTGGATTCGCTCGGCGAACTCGGCTTCGCCTACGAGCTGGCGGACGTGGTGGTCATGGGGCGGAGCTTCGGCGACCGCGGCGGATCGCTCCAGGGTTCGGACCCGATGGAGCCGGCGGCGCTCGGCAAGCCCGTGCTGATCGGCCCGGCGCACGCCAATTTCGCCCGGGTGGTGCAGCAGCTCGAGGCATCGGGCGGGCTGCGGGTGGTAGAAGCCAATGGCGTTCGGGCGGCGGTAGGAGCGCTCCTGGCCGACGACGACGCGCGGAAGGCGATGGGGGTGGCGGCGCGGCGGTGCGTCGAGGAGCACCGGGGCGCGAGCGCAGCCAATGCCGAAATGCTGCTGTCGCTGGTGCATACGAGGTCTTCCGCTGGCCCTTGACGCGAGCCCGAGCGGCTACACTTGCGCCGCCGCACGGAACGTTGCGGTGCCGCGAGCCGTAGGCCCGCACGAGAGAGACCGTCGGAGCCCCCCGACGGGATCGTGCCTGTGCACGCCGGCATGAGCATGCCCGGCGCCCAGGCTCGCCCGCCGCGTCCGCCGCCTGGCGGACGACCGCAGAGCGCACCGATCACCTGCCCGCCCCGCAACGCTCTTGGAGAATCGAGATGTCGGCATCCACCACCACGCGTCGCCGGATCCGTGACCTGTTCCGCCAATCGGGCCGCACGAGTTCCCCGGCGATCGTCGAGACGCTCGAGTCTCGGGTCATGCTGTCGGGTGCGGTGGAGCTGCCCTCGGGCCTGGAGGTCGTGGACTGGCGGGACGGCCAGGTCGTCCGCGTTGAGGACTCGTGGATCATGACCTTCGAGCGGGGCGTGACCAACAAGACGCTGCTGGCCGAGTTCAGCGGCGTGATCGCCGACCTGGGCATCGCCATCGATGGCTACATACGCCGCGGCGATCGCTTCATCGAGTTCACGACGCCCGACCCGCTCAACGAGCGGGCGATCGACTGGGCGCGGGGCATCAACGACGACCTGGTCAACATCGAGCCCAACGTGGCGCGGGCGCCCAACTTGGTGCCCAACGACCCGGGCTACGTCGACGAGTACTGGCTGGAGAACACCGGGCAGATCATCCCCGGGCTACTGGCCGGCACGCCGGGCGCCGACATCGACGCAGAGCGGGCATGGGAGATCACGACGGGCTCGAGCGGCGTGGTTATCGCGGTGGTCGACACCGGCGTCGAGATCGACCACGAAGACCTGGCCGACAACATCTGGGTGAACCCCAGCGAGATCCCCGGCAACGGCATCGATGACGACGGCAACGGCCTCGTCGACGACATCAACGGCTGGGATTTCGGCACCGCGACCTTTGGCGAGGGCGGCACCGGCATCTTCGGCGGCGACAACAACCCCGACGACGACGCCATCGGCGGTGGCCACGGCACGGCCGTTGCCGGCACCATCGGCGCGGTGGGCAACAACGGCATCGGCATCGCGGGCGTCAACTGGGACGTCTCGATCCTGCCGGTCAAGATCGCCAACCAGGAGGGCGCGCTCGTCGGCGGCGCGATCATCGCGGCGCACACCTACCTCACCGGGCTGCTGCAGGCGGGCGTGCCCATCGCCGCATCCAACAACAGCTACGGCGCCTTCGCCCCGGGCTTCTTCGCCGAGTTCGAGGACTTCGACTTCGAGCGGGCCGCGATCGAGGACTTCATCGCCGCGGGCGGCACCTTCGTTGCGTCGGCAGGCAACGATTCGAACGACAACGACGACGCGTTCACCAACTTCCCGGCGGCCTACGACCTGCCGGGCATCATCTCCGTGGCCGCGACCGACAACCGCGACGAGCTCGCGGGCTTCTCGAATTTTGGCGAGACCACCGTCGACGTCGCGGCCCCGGGCGAGCGCATCCTGACCACGGCGGTCAACAACACGTACACGTTCATCGATGGAACCTCGTTCTCCGGCCCGATCGTGGCGGGCATCGTGGGCCTGATGAAGGCCGTGCGGCCCGACCTCACGCCGTCGCAGGTCAAGGACGCGCTGATCGCCTCGAGCGATCCCATCCCCGCGCTGCAGGATCTCGTCGTCGCGGACGGCCGGGTCAACGCCTTCCGGGCGCTCGAGTTCATCCTGACCGACGGCCCGCTGGTCACGCAGATCAGCCCGGGCGTGCTCACCGGCGCGCCGGTCAACCAGCTCGAGGTCGCCTTCAACGAGCGGCTCGCGCCCCTGGGCCCGGGCGTGCTCTCGTCGATCACGCTGCAGCGGTCGGGCGGCGACGGCACCTTCGGCGACGGCGACGAGGTCGTTATTCCCCTGGCGGGCGCCACGCTCGACGCTACCGGCACGGTGCTGACCATCACCCCGTCGATCGCCCTGGGCACGCTGGACAGCTATCGGCTGGATCTGATCGCCTCGGGCTTCACCGACCTCGAGGGCAACTTCCTCAACGGCGATGCCGTCAGCGGCGAGAACGAGACCTACTTCTTCGATATCGTGGTCGCCCCCGGCCCGGGTGAGCCCAACGACCGCATCCAGTCGGCCACGCCCGTGATCGTCCCCGGCGGCGGCGACGGCAGCGTGCAGTTCTCCGGTCGCACCATCGGCGACGGCCTGCAGGCCGGCCTCGACGTCGACCTCTACCGCATCGACATGCCCCGTGGCGGCCTCGTGACCGCGCGGGTCTTCGCCGAGACGCTGCCGACGCCGTCGACGCTCGACGGCGTGCTGCGGCTGTTCGACGGCAACGGCAACGAGCTGGCGATGAACGACCAGTTCTTCGGCAACGACCCGTTCATCGACTTCTTCCTGCCCAGCGCGGGCGTGTACTACGTGGGCGTCAGCGGCTTCGGCAACGAGTCCTACCGGCCGCTGGTGGCCGGCAGCGGCAGCAGCCAGTCGCTGGGCAGCTACAACCTGACCATCGACGTCGCCCTCGTGGGCGATGCCACGCTGGTCGAGACCGCGGCGTTCCCGATTCCGGGACGGCCGATCCCCGATCAGGGCACCCTCATCGAGTCGATCTTCATCGACGATTCGCGGGTCATCAGCGACCTGAACGTCCGCATCGACATCGCGCACGACTTCGTGAGCGACCTGGACATCAGCCTGATCGGGCCGCAGGGCCAGATCGTGACGCTGGCCAACGGCATCGGCGGCAGCGCCGACAACTTCACGAACACCATCTTCGACAGCGAGGCGACGCGGAGCATCGTGGCCGCCACGCCCGCCGACGCCCCGTTCAGCGGCCTCTGGGCGCCGCAGGATTCGCTCACGGTCTTCAACGACACCGCGGCCAACGGGCTGTGGCGGATCGTGATCCGCGATACCAAGGGCAACGACGCGGGCAGCCTGCTGGAGTGGGAGCTGGACCTCACCCTCCAGAACGACATCTTCGGCCCCTTCGAGCTCAACGACACGCTGACGACCGCCCGCGTGGTCGATCCGGCGTCGGCCACCGTGACGCTGAATGCGTTCATCGGCGACGGCGGCTTCGGCGTGCGGGACGTGGACCTGTTCAGCTTCGAGGCGGCCGCGGGCTCCACGCTCAACATCGAGGCGACCTCGGGCGGCGTCGTCGACCTGGCGCTGCGGCTGTTCGACGCCGACGGCAACGAGCTGCAGGCCAGCAACCCCGGCGGCGAGCGTGACGCGGCCATCAACGGGTTCGTCTTCGTCGACGGCGGCAGCTACATCATCGGCGTGTCGGACTCGGCCCGCGCGGCCGACCCGGGCGCGTACGACCCGACGGCCGTCGCCTCCGGCGTCGACGGCGAGACCGTCGGCGCGTACACGCTGTCGCTCGAGCTGGCGAGCGGCGTCAGCGACCCCAGCGTGAGCCTCAGCGGCAGCCGCCTCGACGCGGGCATCACCGGCACCGGCGTCTTCGGCCTCGATGCCCTGGGCCTATCGCTCGGCGGCATCGAGTTCCTGCCGCTCGTGGGCGGCGAGCCGACACGGACGGCCTTCTTCGGCCTCAGCAGCGGCGGGTCTTCGTTCATCAACGATGGGGCGGGTCCCTCGCGGGACGTGCCCTTCAATGTGACGAGCCAGTCCACGCCGGCCAACAACCGCGTGGTCGTCAGCGGCGTGGTCGACGGCTTCGACGTCTCCCGCACGATCAGCTACGCCCAGGACGGCAGCTTCCTGGCGATCGACGTCTCGCTGCAGAACGTCGCGGGCCGGGCCCTGGGCAACGTGCTGTGGGCCGAGGGCTTCAACCCCGATCAGGACTTCGGCGGCACGGGCAGCCTATTCACGACCAACGACGTCGTCGATGGGCTGCCGCTCGCCGTGGCGACGGGCGCCAACGGCAGGAGCATCGCGATCGGCGCGGACGCGACCGACACGCGGGCGTCGGCGCTCTTCTCGACGATCTCGGGCGAGATCCGCGATCCGGCCACGGTGCTGTCGCGGTCGGTGGCCGATCCCGACGGCGTGTCGAGCGACCTGACCATGGCGCTCGTCTACGACCTGGGCCAGCTGGCCGACGGCGAGAGTGTGTCGCTGCGGTACTTCGTGTTCCTGTCGGATGCCGGAGCCGAGCCCATCACCGGCGCCAATGGCCTGTACGCCACCGCGAACAACACGCGGGCCGACGCCACCGACCAGCGCAGCGGGCTGCTGACGCTGGATCCGGCCGACGTCGCCGCCGATGCCGACGGCATCGCCGACCTGGCCTACCGGCTGTTCTATCCCGAGGGCTTCGCCAACGACCGCTCGAGCACCTTCGTGCCCATCGTCAACCCGACGGATACCGACGCACGGGTCATCGTGGTGGCCCGCTACGAGACCGGCGTGCGGGACCAGGTCCTCTTCGACGGCGTCGTGGCGGCGAACACCCGCAGCCCCGATGCGCTGACCATCACCACGCCCGAGCTGTTCGAGATGGGCAACGCCACAAACGTCTTCAACCCCGAGACCGGCCTGGCCGACGGCGTCCGCAAGAGCACGCCCTACGCCCTGGAGGTCCGCTCGTCGGTGCCGGTGGCGGCGACGATCAGCCACTTCGACTTCGGCTTCTCCACCGGCGAGGCGTTCACCGCCACCGCCAGCGAGCTGTGGAGCTTCGCGAACGTCTCGATCGGCCAGGGCTCCAACGACTTCATCACCTTCCAGAACACCAGCAGCGAGACCACCAAGGTCAGCACCTTCCTGTTCCCCGAGAACGGCGGGCCGGCGACGGAGATCGTCTTCACGCTCGAGGGCCTCCGCCGCGGCGGGTGGAACCTCAACGCCGAGCTGGCCAGCGGCGTGCTGCAGGGCCTGGCGCCGGGCAACTACGGCGTCAGCATCGTCGCGGGCGACGAGGTCGTGGCGGCGGCCAGCAGCTTCGACAACAGCGGCGGCGCCGCGGAGCTGGGCGTGCCCGGACTCGGCGCTACCGAAGGCGCCATCGCCGAGGGCCAGTTCGGCCTCAGCAGCGACAGCGAGACGATCTTCATCGTCAACGGTTCGTCGACGCAGGCGACGGTCGAGCTCCGCTTCGTCTTCGACGACGGGTCGGCCATCCGCGAGAGCGTCGTGCTCTCGGGTGCGAGCTCGGCCTCCGTCGAGGTTGCCGAGCTGCCGCTGTTCCCCGAGGGCAAGCCGTACGCCGTCTTCTACGAGAGCTCGGCGCCGGTCACCGTCTCGTCGTCGACCCGCGGTCTCGGCGAGCGGCTGGCGAGCGGCGCGGCGACGCAGGCCCAGACCTTCTGGGCGTTCAGCGAGGGCTTCGCGCCCATCGCCGCGGGCCAGGTCGACGAGTACCTCCGCCTCTACAACCCCGGCACGCAGGACGCGCTTGTCGAGATCACGCTGCAGTTCACCGACGGCAGCACCGAGACCTTCCGCCGTGTCGCGACCGCCGCCACCGTCTCCGAGTTCGACCTGCGGGCCTTCATCAGCCCCACGCGGCTGGCCGAGGCCGCATCCGGGGGTGGCACCGGCGTGTTCTACGGCTTCACCGTCAAGGCGTCGTCGGGCGTCGTGGCCTACCAGGGTCGCACCGATGGCTTCTTCGGCGGATCCTTCGGCACACTTGGCATCCCGCTGGGCATCTCCAGCGGCCTCGCCTAGAGGCATCCTCGTGAGCGCTCCGTAGCGGCCCTCCGGCCGCTCACTCGCTCTCGTACGGCCGCGCCGGAGTGAATCTGGCGGGCCTGAGGGGACGCATACGCGGCATCCGACTCGAATCTGCTCGGGGCCCGTTCGTTTCATCAGCGATTCGTTGCAACGCCCGCACCCGCGGGCGTTCTTCGTTGCTGGGTCGGCCGCACTCGGGGCAGGCCGGCAGATCGCGGGCGTCGTAGCCGCAGCCGTGGCACCGCCCACGCCGCCGCAGGCCACGCCGGATGATCCAGGGCGTGGCCCAGAGCGTCGCGATCACGCCGGCGAAGCACAGCGTGTTGGCGGCGAAGCCCGGCCAGACCGGCACGAGCGGGATGCTGTACCACCCCAGCGGATGCAGCACCGGGTGCTGCGGCGCGTGGTGCAGGATGAGCCCGCCCCGGAGCCCATGCTCAAGGCTCACCAGCGGCAGATCCTCGATCCGCCGGATCGGTGGCCTCGGCCCGATGGCGTACATCTCGACCATCATGGCGTGCATGGGCTATCCGGCGCGCTGGGCGGACCAGCGTTCGACGGGCCAGTCGAGCGCGTGGTGCGATTCATCGCTGTGCACGCGAAAGGACGACGCGGTAATCCAGCCAGACCGCCACGTCAGGTAGCGTTCCGGCCGCTCCCAGCGTGCATCGTGCTCCCTTCGCTCTAGGGCGCGTCGCGGTGTCAGGAGACGATCGATCGTCCAGCGTTCGCTCGCGGGGCCAAGCTGGATATACAGAAGCGCATTGCGGCCGTAGTGGGATGACGGGAGGTGAGGGTAGATGTTGGCCCAACTCGTGTTGGACTGGTCCCACTCGCTTCGCCTGACATAGCTCCTGCTGCCACGCTCGTATATGAGCCAGGGCATGGTCGAAAGGACGTACCGTTCGTGGGCTTCCAATCCGGGAGGCGGATCGGTACCAACTTTGCGTGCTCGGAACACGCCGTTACCTAGATGGTCATACGTGTGTGCACCCAATAGGTAGAGTCCCGAAAAATCTGGAATCCAGCGTTCATTGACGGCGGCTGCTCGAAAGTGGTGCCACTGCAGCGCCCACGCCGACGCGATCGTCAGCAGCACGCTCGCAAGCAGCACCGCGCACCCGCGAACGAGCAGGGCGCGTCCGAGCGGCCGCCGGGTGTGTGCGGACGGGGTCACGCCCGACGATACGGGCTCGCCGGCGGGGGGTTTGCCGCCCGCTGGCACGGCGCCTGCTGGCTTGCTGTCGCTACTCGCACCCCGCATCGAAGGCCGTCTGGAAGGCCAGGAAGTCGAAGAAGGTCAGGCGGCCGTCGTCGTCGAAGTCGGCGGCCGGGTCGCCCGCATCGAAGAGCGTCTGGAAGGCCAGGAAGTCGAAGAGCGTGAGCCGCCCGTCGTCGTCCAGGTCGGCCCGGCAGGTCGCGGGCAGGCCCGTGACCAGGAAGCCGCGCTGCTGGCCGTCCAGGAGTCCGACGCCGACGATCGCGGTGCCGTCGAACGACGCATCGGTCGCGCGGGTCAGCCGCCAGCCGATCAGGTCGAGGCCCGCGTCGAGCAGGTACGCGTTCAGGTCCACGACGCCTAGGCCGGGCGACCACAGCGCCGCGGCGTCCGGGCCGCTGGCGGCGTCGACGGACCCAACGATCGTCCGGCCGTCGCCGCTGATGCCGACCGCCTCGGCCCCGACCGCGCCGGCGGGCAGGGGGAGCGGCTCGAATCCGGAGGCGGCCGTCCAGCGGAACGCGCCGCGATCGATGCCCGTGCGGATGAAGCCGGCGACGACCAAGCCGTCGTCGCTGACGGCGCGGGCGTGGCTGCTGGCGGCGCCCGCGGGTACGCCGAGCACGGTGATGGCCCGATCGGCGTCCCAGATCGCCGCCTGGCCGCCGCTCTCGCCCGCGATGATCGCGCCGTCGCCGCTCACCGCATGGGCCTCCACCAGGTCGGCGTCGCCCGCCAGCGGCAGGGCCCGGACGCCCGTCGAGGCCGTCCACACGAACGGGCGGCGGAGGCGAGCGGTCTGCGCGTAGCCCACGATGGTCGAGCCGTCGGCGCTCACGCCGTTGGCGACCTGGAGCGAGACGCCGGGGATGGGCAGCTCGTCGAGGATCACGAGGCCCTCGGCGTCCGTGTAGCGGAAGGCGCCGTAGTCGTAGCCGACGATGACCGAGCCGTCGCCGCTCACGTCCTGGGCGTAGCCGAGGATGGTGGTGCCCAGCAGGTCGGGCTCGCCGCCGCCCATCCATCGCACGACGTTCTGGCCCGGATCGTCGCTGCGGCCGACCTGGGTCGAGCCGTCCGCGCTGATGGCGTGCGCGCGGGACCCGAGGCCACCGAAGTCGGGCGGCAGCTCGATCAGCCGTGGCTGTCCCGCGGCGGGCATCGGGCAAGCCAGGGCTGCGGTGATCGAGAGCGCGACTGCCGACGCAAGCGGGGGTCGTGCGTGCATCCATGCCTCCTGGAGGATTGGAGAAGAGCGTGGCCCCCCCGAACGCTACGCGGCGGTGGGCCGGCCTGTTGCACGCCGCTCGCGGGGGGCGGGCGGGCGCCCGTCGCAGCCTCGCTACTCGCCGATGACGACGGTGTCGGGGAAGAAGGCCGTCCAGGAGTAGAAGAAGGCCTGCGCGGTCTTGACGCCCTCGGGCGCATTCGCAAAATCGATCCCGGCTTCGCTGCGTTGGATGGCGACGGCGCCCATCGGCGTCTCGAGCGTGTAGCCCTCCGCGGGGATGGCCGCCTCGGCGACGAACCAAGCCTCGTCGCCCGCGACGATGCCCGCGCCCAGCGTCTTGCGGGCCAACGCGTCGTCGTACTGGCGCACGGGCACCAGGAGCCGGTCGCTCGAGAAGTAGCCCTGGTAGGCGGGCAGCGTGTAGTCCCGCTCGTGGCCGGTGTCCTGGTTCACGATGGGCATCCCGGGATGCTGCGCGAGCACCCGTTCGTAGGGCAGGATGCGGACCGGCAGCATGTCGAGCTCGGCGCCCGCCATCGGTCCACTGACGGCGGTCATTGCCAGCTGGCTCCACAGGCCCTTGTAAAGCGTGTCGTACATCAGGACGTTGGAGTTGTACAGCGCGCCCGAGACGCCGAACTCCAGGACCGTCGTGCGGGGCGGTTCACCCTCGGCCCGCTCGCCGCCATCGTGCTCGACGGTGCGAGAGAAGACCGTCGCCGAGTCGCACAGCGGGCAGTAGGTGATCGCGATCGGCGCGCCGCTTAGCGTCGTGTTGACGATCTCATGGCGATCCAGGACCTGCAGCGGCACGCCGTAGCGGGCGACGCCGTTCTCCGCGGTGACCTCGGCGACGATGATCCGCGACTCGGGCCGCAGCCAGCCCGACGCGTCGGCGCGATCCGTCGGCGGATCGGTCAGGGCGGGGATGGCGTCCCGCGGCAGCAGCGTGTGGATCTCCTCCTCGGGGATGGCCAGGTTGTCCAGGTCGTACTCGGCCCGCAGGTCGACCGAGCCCTCGCGCTGCACCCGGCGGAAGGGCTCGCCCTCCTGCCAGTGAGCGCTGGCGACGCCACCTGGATAGGCGCGCGTGCCCGGCGCGTGCGTGTAGACGCCGATGTTGGCCGCCAGGATGATGGCGAGAGCGGCTAATAGCAGCTTGAGGCGGCCGGACATCGGAGATCCTCCTAGTGCACGCCCGCCGGTAAGTGCGCGAATGCTCGAGTTATTCCTGCGGCACGACCGGGCTTCATGAAGCTCGCGCTAAGCCGCCGATGATCGAAGCACTGCGGGTGGATTCTCGATACGATTCGGGCATGAGCACCAAGAGCACCACCCTTGATTGCGGCGGGGGCACGACTCGTCGCGCCTTCCTCCAGAGCGCAGCCGCGGTGACCCTGGGTTTCGGCGGGCTGCACCGGTTGTTCGAGCGTTCGGCGTTCGCGACGCCGGCCACCGAAGCCATCGCATTCGGCTTCGGGCCGCTCAAGCCAGATCCGAGCCGCATCCTCGATCTGCCCGAGGGGTTCAGCTATCGGGTCATCGCCAAGATCGGAGACACGATGAGCGACGGCCTGCTCGTGCCCGGGAAGCCGGATGCGATGGGCACGTTCGAGGGGCCGGATGGCAAGACGATCATCGTCTGCAACCACGAACTCGACCAGAATATGTCCGATGGCAGCCCCTTTGGCCGCCGCCAGCAGCGAGCGGATCGCGTCCCGATCGACCGGTTCTATGACCGGTCCTTCGAGGAGTTCCATTGCTTCGGCGGCACGACCACGCTCGTGTTCGATACCCGCACGCAACAGCTCGAGAAGCAGTGGCTCAGCCTGACGGGCACGATGCGGAATTGCGCGGGAGGCGTCACGCCCTGGGGCACCTGGGTGACATGCGAAGAAACCGTCGAGCGGGCCAGCAACCCCGACGCGGCGGACCGCATGTTCGAGCGGGACCACGGGTACAACTTCGAGGTGCCGGTGACGGCCGAGCCATCTCTGGCAGAGCCCCGCCCACTCACGGCCATGGGTCGGTTCAACCACGAAGCGGTGTGCGTCGATCCCGGCACGGGGATCGTGTACCAGACGGAGGATCGCCACGACGGCCTGCTGTATCGTTATATCCCGGACGAGCGCGGCATGCTCCACAAGGGCGGGCGGCTCCAGGCGCTCGTTGTCCGGGGCCGACGCAGCCTGGACACCCGCAACTGGGAGGATCAGCGGGTGCGCATCGGCGAGCGACTCGAAGTCGAGTGGCTCAACATGGACGACATCGAGGCCCCCGCGGATGACCTGAGACGCCGCGGCTTCGCCCGGGGCGCCGCCCGCTTCGCCCGCGGCGAGGGCATGTGGTGGGGCAGCATGACCGGCGACTCGCGCGCCAGCGCGTACTTCGCGTGCACCAGCGGCGGCCGGAACAACAAGGGCCAGATCTGGCGGTACACGCCGTCCGGCGGCGACGGGGGCACGCTCGAGCTCTTCATCGAGCCCAACGACCAGGGCATGATCGACAACGCCGACAACCTGACGGTGGCTCCGTTCGGCGACCTGATCGTCTGCGAGGATGGCTCGGGCGAGCAGTTCCTCGTGGGCGTCACGCCCGAGGGCCGCATCTACAAGTTCGCCCGCAACGCCTGGAACGACTCCGAGATGGCCGGTGCCTGCTTCAGCCCCGACGGCACCACGATGTTCGTCAACATCCAGCACGCCGGCTTGACGCTGGCGATCACCGGGCCCTGGCAGGAGCGGCACGCGGGCTGAGGCCGCGGCGGGCACGCCGCGATCGTTGCGGCGGGATGCTCCGGCGACTACGCTGGGCCTTCCTCGAGAGCCCGCGCAGCAGCCGAACGGAGGCCCCCATGACCACAGGACGAGCCAAGATCTCGATCATCGGAGCCGGCAACGTCGGCGCCACCTGCGCCCACTTCGCCGCCGCCAAGGAGCTGGGCGACATCGTGGTCTTGGATATCCCCGACAAGGAGGGCGTCGCCAAGGGCAAGATGCTCGACCTGGCCTGCTGCGGGCCCATCGAGCGGTTCGACAGCAGCGTTGTCGGCACGTCCGACTATGCCGACATCGCCGGCAGCGACGTGGTGGTGGTGACCGCCGGCCTGCCCCGCAAGCCGGGCATGAGCCGAGACGATCTGATCGAGACCAACGTCAAGATCGTCAAGAGCGTCAGCGAGAACATCAAGCAGCACGCGCCCGAGTCGATCGTGGTGCTGGTGTCCAATCCGCTGGACGCAATGGTGTACACCGCGTGGAAGGCGACGGGCTTTCCGACCAGCCGCATCGTGGGCCAGGCCGGGGCACTCGACGTCGCCCGCTTCCGCACCTTCCTGGCGATGGAGATCGGCTGCTCGGTCGAGGACGTGCAGGCGCTGCTGCTGGGCGGCCACGGCGACGACATGGTGCCCCTGCCCCGGCTCACGAGCGTGCACGGCATCCCGATCACGGCCCTGCTCAGCGAGGCGAAGATCACCGCCTGCGTCGACCGCGCCAAGGTCGGCGGCGGCGAGATCGTCAAGCTCATGGGCACGAGCGCCTACTACGCGCCGGCGAGCGGCACCATCCAGATGGTCGAGGCCATCGTCAAGGACAAGAAGCGGATCATCCCCAGCGCCGCCTACTGCGACGGTGAGTTCGGCGGCGTGGCGAAGGGCTACTTCGTGGGCGTGCCCGCGCTGCTGGGCCGGGGCGGCGTCGAGAAGATCGTCGACTTCGATTTCGAGGGCGACGAGGCCAAGCTCTTCGCCGAATCGGTCAGCCACGTCAAGGACCTGGTCGGCGTCGTCCAGAAGATGTTCCCCGAGCTGGCCTGACGGTCCGCGGGCCCATCCCGCGACGAATTGGATCTATTATTCGTACGGACGGGCGGACCCATGGGCCCGCCCGCGAGCGCCCCGTCGAATCGAACCACCTCCAGGGAGAGCCGAGATGCCCGCAACGACCCGCACGCTCCGGTCCGCCGCCCGCGGACTCGCACTCTCGCTCGTGGCCGCGAGTGCCGCCGTCGCCCAGGACGGCCCGGAGGTCGGCCCCGCGACGGCGCCCGAGCCGGCGGTGCCCGCGTCGATCTTCGCGGGCCAGACCTACGACGCCGAGCAGTCGCGGCTGGTAGCGATGCTCGAGGGCAGCTGGCGGACCAGCGAGGCCATCGGCCAGGGCGAGGACGCCGACCGGCTCCGACTGAACATCGTGCCCATGGAGTCCGACCTGCTGGGCCGCGTGCTCTACGTTGAGAGCGCCCGCGAGTCGACGCCGTGGTCTCCCGTGCGGCAGGCCTTCTTCCGCGTATACCGCTTCGGCGACCAGCTCCGCCTGCGGACCTACGAGTTCCGCAACGCGGAGCGCGCCGACGTGCTGGCCAACCTCTGGCTGGCGCCGGATGCCTTCCCCATCGGCGTCGTCGAGCCGAGCGAACTGCTGGCGACGATGGACATCGAGCTGAACCCGGCGCAGGCGGGCTTCGATGGCCGCACGCCCTACGCCTACCCGACGCGGGAGTACGACGCGGTCGAGATGACCACGGCCCTGTCGATCCGCAACGACCGCATCATCTCGGAGGACACCTTCTTCGGGATCGATGGTTCGCCCAAGGCCGACCTGCCCGGCGCCGGTCGGCTCACGTGGACCCGGGCGCAGCCGCAGGGCGAGGTGCAGCGGGACGAAGACGGCCTGATCACGATCACCGTCAACGCCGGCGAGGAGGGTGCCGAGGCCGCCGGCGAGGGCGACGTCATCTTCCTGGACTACGAGGGCTGGCTCACCAACGGCACGCTGTTCGATAGCTCCTACCAGCGGGGCGTCGCGCTGCGGTACCTCTACCCGGGCCGGGCGATCCCGGGCTTCACCCGCGGCACGCAGCCGACCTTCCCGGATGTCCGTCGCAAGATCATCATCCCGCCGGCTCTGGGCTACGGCGATCGCCCGGTCGGGCCGATTCCTGCGGGCTCCACGATCATCTACTCGATCCACGCCAAGCAGATCGAGTACGGCGATGACGAGCCGGCGGGCGAGACCGGCGATGCGGGCAACGCAGGCGGCGAGGGCGGGGGAGGCGGCGGCTAACCAGCCGCGCGCACGACCGAGTCATGGCCGACCGGGACTACTACGACGTGCTGGGCGTCTCGCGAACCGCGACGCAGGACGAGATCCGCACGGCGTACCGGCGGCTGGCCCGCAAGCTGCACCCCGATGCCACCAAGGACGAGGGCTCGACCGAGCGCTTCGCCGAGGTGCAGCAGGCCTACGAGGTCTTGGGCAACGCCGAGAAGCGGGCCGCCTACGACCGCCACGGCCGCGCCGCATTCAGCGGCGCTGCGGGCGGCCCGGGCCCGCGGTACTCGTGGACCAACGCCGGCGGCACGAACGCCGGCGGCGACTTCGACCTCGACGACCTCGGCTCCATGTTCGATGCGTTCTTCGGCGGCGACCCGAAGCAGGGCAGCCCTCGAAGCAGGAACCGCCGCGCCGAGCGTGCGTCGCGGCCCAGGCCTGCCGAGGCCGAGCTGGACATCTCGTTCCAAAAGATGGCCCGGGGCGGCACCGAGACCGTCCGCGTGGGGTCCCGCGGCCGCGCCATCGAGGTCACGATCCCGAAGGGCATTGCGGACGGCGCCAAGCTCCGCGTTGGCGGGCGTCGCGGCGAGCAGGACCTCCTACTCACGGTTCGCGTCGGCAAGCACCCGCTGTACCGCCGCGAGGGCTACCTGGACCTGGTGATCGCGCTGCCGCTGGACTACGCCGAGGCGGCGCTCGGGTGCGAAATCGAGGTGCCTACGCTCGAGGGCAGCGTGATGCTGACCGTGCCGCCCGGCACGCGCAGCGGGCGTCGCCTGAGGCTCCGCGAACGCGGCCTGAGCGACGCCAAGGGAGGCCGCGGCGATCTGTTCGCCGAGGTGCAGATCGTGCCGCCGCCCCCCGAGGCCATCGACGAGGCCACCCGGCAGCTCCTCGTGACGCTGTCGGGGCTGGGCCCGTCGCCGAGGACCGCCCCGGAGTGGGGGGCGCGCTCCGAGTAGCCGGCGTGCGGGGGCGGACGGCCTTCGTCAAGCCGCGAGCTGCCCGAGCGCCGATACACACATCGGTGCGGTGAAGGAGTTACGGAGAGAGCGAGCGTGGTCAAGCAGAAGCACCAGATCCTGATCGCCTCGCTGGCGCTGGCCGACGCCGCGGTCGTCGCGCTGGCGGCGCTGGCGGCGTGGGTCGTGCGGAAGCTTCTGGTCGTGCCCACGACGCACTACCGCCCGGGCGGATTCCTGGATTTTTGGCCCAGCCGGCCCACGGGGCACTGGGACTTCTGGCCCGCGAGCTGGGAGAGCTACTTCAAGCAGCCGCTGCTGCTCTTTGCCGTGCCCGTGTGCCTGGCGACCTTCCTGGCATTCAAGCTCTACCGGCCCCGCCGGGATCGCTCGCTGGCGGGCGAGATCGCGCAGCTGATGAAGGCCACGGCCATCGCCGTTATGGCCATGGTCGTCGTGCTCTGGGGCGTGGGCAACGACGAGCTGATCGGCGGCACGGCCGAGATGACGCCGCTCGTGGTCCTCGACACCGAACTCGATGCCGGCCGCGTGCAGATCGCGCTCTTTGCGGTCTTCCTCGCCGCCTTCATGGTCACGCACCGCGTCGGCTTCCGCCTGGCGCTGCGATGGCTCCGCAGCCGGGGCCGCAACCTGCGGCACGTGGCGATCATCGGCGTGGGCCGCACGGGTCGCATCGCCTTCCAGACGCTCAGCCGCAATAGCTGGACGGGGCTGCGGGTGGCCTACTTCGTCAGCCACCGCCACGAGAACCGCCTGGCCGAGTGCGAGGGCGTGCCCGTGCTCGGCGGGCTGCGGGACCTCGAGCACACGCTGGACCGCTGCAAGGTGGACGCGGTGTACCTGGCGCTGCCCACGAGGGAGGCGGCGCAGACCAGCCGCATCCTCCGGCTGCTCGAGCGCTTCCCGGTCGACGTCCGCATCGTGCCCGACGTCAACCCGCGGCACGTGCCGCACTCGATGATGGCGCACGAGCTCGACGGCATGCCGGTGCTCAGCTATCGCGAATCGCCGACCTGCGGCTTCGGCGGCGCGTGCAAGCGGGTGCTCGACGTCGCGGGCTCGGGTGCCTGCGTGCTCGGAGCGCTGCCGATCATGGCGGCGTGCGCCCTGCTGGTTCGCCTTAGCGGCCCGGGCCCGGTGATCTTCCGCCAGAAGCGCGTCGGCCTGGGCGGCGAGATCTTCTGGATGTACAAGTTCCGCACGATGCGGCACGCCGGCGAGGAGGCCGAGCTGCTGCACGAGGCCGGCGCGGGCGGCGTCGCGGGCGTGAGCCAGCCGGGCTGGACGCAGCGGGACGACCCTCGGATCACACCCATCGGCCGCTGGCTCAGGCGGACGAGCCTCGACGAACTGCCCCAGCTTCTCAACGTGCTCAAGGGCGAGATGAGCCTCGTCGGTCCCCGGCCCGAGCGGCCCGAGCTGATCGAGCGCTTCCGCGAGGATTGGCGGGGCTACATGCTCCGCCAGCACGTGAAGGCGGGCATGACCGGCTGGGCGCAGATCAACGGCCTCCGCGGCGATACCAGCCTGCGCCGCCGTCTCCGCTACGACCTCTACTACGTCCGCAACTGGTCGTTCTTCTTCGACCTGTGGATCCTGCTGCTGACGCCGGTGCGCGGGTTCGTGCACCGCAATGCGCACTAGTACCGTCCGAGACGCATCGCTCTTAGCGCATGCTTAGCAGTAGCTTCGTTTTAGCGAGCGCCTGTTCCAGTATGCTATATCGCAGCGAGAGTGCGCCGTGAAGAGAACACCGCACACACCCGCGCGTCCAGCGAGGCGGGCGTTCGGCCCGATGGCGGGGGTGCTGCCGCAGCTCGCCGAGGCAGGGGTGGGTCATGAGATCGACGAGGGGCGCCGAGCCACACGGTTCGCACGCGCTGTGGCACGTCACGCGGATTCTCTACCCAAACCGAGTTTGGTCGGCGCCGGAGATCTGGGCCCAGCGAAGCCGTCAGGTGGATCGGGAGTGGTGGCTGCGGCTCGTGCACTGGTATTACTGCGGCCGGACATACGCGGCGATCAAGCGTGGCGTGCGCTTGCGAGTCATCGAGATCGTCGGTGTCGACAAGCAGGGGCGCCGACGCTACCGGCTGACGGACGACGGACGACGGATTGGGCAGATGGTTCATGCCGGGGTCGAGCGGGTAGTGGCTGAGTCGACGCCGAATGGTGTCGTCGAGGATGCGAACGTTCGATAGGCCGCGCCCGGCCCGCGCCGCGCTAGCCGAGCATGTCGGAGGGGGCGGGCGGCCTCGTGCGTCGCGTGGTGCGGTGGACCCTTGGATCACGGGAGGATCTGTAATGGAGAGGTCGGTGGACACGCTAACGCAGCACGGTGCCGGTCCGGCCCGCGCCGCGGCGCCCCGATCGTGGGCGGGCGTCGAGCCTCGTCGCGGCGATCGCGGGCGTGACGCCCCGGTGCGGATCACGGCGGAGACCATGCGCGCCGCGGCGGGTGGATGCCAAGCGTGCCGTCGCCCGCTCGAGGCGGATGCGGAACACCATGCGGATGCTGCGAGTCTCGCAGACGGTCCGGCGCGTGCCGCGGCAGCGGTCTCGGGGCGTCGTGTTCGCAGCACACTGCGGCGCGCCAGGGAAGACCTGGACGAATCCTCGGAACTAGTGCGGCAGGCGTACCGGGATGGGGGACTGTCGGCAGCCGGCGTATGCCTGTTTGACGTTGCGCCCGTGTTCGTCTTCGTGCTGCTGGGAGCAATTGGTCTGGGCCTGGCCGTGTTCGAGGCGCTCGTCCGGCATACCGCGCCGAGCGACTTCATGATGGCCCTGTTCTACCCCGCAATGTTGCTCCCGCTCGCCCGCCGTGGTCCGGGGCTGGCACTATGCATGGGCGTGGCGGTCGGGCTGGGTGCCGGCCTGGCGGCACGAGACGGAGCGGCGATGCTAACCTACGTGGTCGCGAACGCCGTGCAATGGATTGCCGCGTGGTTCCTATTTGCACGCTGGGAGCGGGCGGGCAGCACGTTCGAAGTCGCGCTGTGCACACGCATTGCCGTAGTGTTCGTTGCGACCGCGCTCGGAGCGGGTCTCGGGGTGGCGTCGCTACTGGTGACCGAACTCGCGGGTTTGGGGCACAGCGGCCATGATCTCCTGGTGCATCTCGTGTTGCACTGGTTTATGGGCGACTCCGTCGTTGCCATCGTTGCCTTGTTCTTGCTGTACCTCCGGGAGTTGAAGCGACCGCTACCGAATCGGTTGTTCCTCGAGCACCTTTCAGCTGCCATCCGCGAGCGCACGCAATGACCGCCGCGGTGCTCTCCAATCCGCGGGTTGTGGACCCGTCGTCCGCACACCTGGGCGTTATCCTGGCGGCGATGCTCGGCATCGCACTCGTCACGGCCGCCGTCTCGTCAACGCAGCCCATTCCCGTGCCGGTCGTCTTCTGGACGGTTGCCGCGTGCATCGCGGGCCTGATTGCGCTGTTCAACATCGCCACGCACTGGCCGGCTTGTGGCGCAGTCCTCCTGGTCTGGCTCCTGGTTAGCACGCTTGATCTTGGTCTCACCATCGACCTCATCGTCTTCGGCCCGCTCGACGAGTCCATGGCGATCGGAGCGTTCTTGATCGACTACACGGGCTGGCCCGGGCTGATCGTCGGTAAGGCGGCTATCACGCTGCTCCCGCTGGCGTTCCTGATCGCCGTGGTTGCCAGCCGGCACTCGCGGGCCTCCTGCGTCGCCAGGTACGTCGGCGGCCCAGCGCTGCTCCTCGGCGTTGCTGTCCTGGTCCTGCAGTGGGTGAAGTGCCTCCTGTACCTGAGCGACGAGATGGCGCTCTAGCCCGGCGTACGATCGGGCTGGCTATCATCTCTGCTCACCCGCGGGCCCGGCCCATGCCGGAAGCAGCCCCCGACCAGCGGGTGCGTTACATCCCATCTCGGCCCCAAGCCGAAGGAGCGTCCAGTGGTCCGGATCCGCATGCAGCGCCTCGGGCGCACGCACCGTCCCTTCTATCGCATCGCCGCCGCTGAGAAGCGCGTCAAGCGCGACGGCAAGGTGCTCGAGAATCTCGGCTGGTACAACCCCATCGAGAAGGATCCCGGCAAGCAGCTCGAGCTGAAGGCCGAGCGGATCAAGTACTGGCTGAGCGTCGGCGCCCAGCCCAGCGACACGATGATGGACATCCTGGGCCGCAACGAGCTGCTCACCCCCAAGCTCAAGGAGAAGTGGGAGGCCAAGCGGGAGGCCGACCGCAACCGCGTGGGCTGCAAGGTGGGCCTGAAGGTGGCCGAGGACTCGCAGTCGGCCTTCGCCGAGCTGCCCGGCTCGATCGAGGGCGGGGCGGACGTCGAGGCCGACATCGCCGGCTTTGGCACCACCATCAATGAGGCCGTGAAGGAGGCCCAGGCGGCCGTCGCGGAGGCCAAGCCCGCCGATGCCGACGCGGCCAAGGCGAAGGCCGAGAGCGCCCTCTCCGACGCCCGCAAGGCCGTGGAGGCCGCGGTCGGCGCCAAGAAGAAGGCCGACGAGGAGGCCGCCGCCAAGGAAGCCGCCGAGGCCTCGAGCGACTCCGAGCCCGCCGAGGCGGGCGATGCCGGGGGCGATGAGAAGGCCGAGGGCTGATCGCGCCCGCGCACGACGGACACGCCCAGTGCGCCTCGACGTCCTGACCACGTTCCCCGAGATGTTCGCGGCCGATCCGCCGGCGGCCCTCGGTGTGAGCATCCCGGCCCGGGCCCGGACCGCCGGCCTCGTCGAGTGGCACGCCCACGACATCCGCGCCCACGCCGACAACAAGCACGCCAAGACCGACGACCGGCCCTTCGGCGGTGGCCCCGGCATGGTCATGGCGTGCCAGCCGGTGTGGGACGCCGTGCGCGCTGCCGAGGGCTCGGATGACCGCCCCGCGCATCGAGTGCTGCTCACTCCCCAGGGCCGCCCGCTGGCACAAGCTGACGTCGAGCGGCTCTCGACACTGCCCCGGCTGCTGCTCATCTGCGGCCACTACGAGGGCATCGACGAGCGAGTGGTCGAGCGGCTCGGTGCGGAGGAGATCAGCCTCGGCGACTACGTGCTCAGCAGCGGCGAACTCGCGGCGATCGTGCTCATGGACGCCGTCATACGCCAGATCCCCGGCGTGCTGGGCCACGAGGATTCCGCGGGCGAGGACAGCTTCGGCCCGCCGCCGGCCCGCGATCCGAACGGCGAGCCCATCGCCCCCCGGCTCGCGCGGGAGGTCGGCGTGCCCGAGGGCGCCCGCCTGCTCGACTGCCCGCACTACACCCGGCCCCGGGAGTGGGAGGGGCTCGCCGTCCCCGAAGTG
The DNA here is from genome assembly GCA_039819165.1 of Planctomycetota bacterium. NCBI lineage: Bacteria > Pseudomonadati > Planctomycetota > Planctomycetota bacterium. The sequence goes on along the minus strand of JBCBSM010000001.1, from coordinate 870,415 downwards.
CTGCTGAGCGGGGATCACGCCGCCGTCGCCCGCTGGCGGCTGGAGCAACGCCTCGCCCGCACCCGCGAGCGTCGGCCCGATCTGCTGGAGCCCGAGGGGCCCTGAGCCTACCATCTCGGCTCGCGAGCCACGCATCCCAGGGAGCGTTCCATGTCGCTGAACAACCCGAAGAGCCGGCAGGCCATCCTCGAGTCGGTCGCCTCGTCCCACATCAAGGACGAGGTTCCGCGCTTCGACGTCGGCGACACCATCCAGGTGCACCAGCGGATCGTCGAGGGCGAGCGGGAGCGCATCCAGGTCTACACCGGCGTGCTGATCGCTAGGCGGGGCCGCGGCATCAACGAGAGCATCACCGTCCGACGCGTCGTGGACGATATCGGCATCGAGCGGACGTGGCCGCTCAACAGCCCGCTGATCGCCAAGTTCGAGGTCGTCCGCCGCGCCGACGCCCGCCGCGCCAAGCTCTACTTCCTGCGGGACCGCGTGGGCAAGAAGCGCCGCCTCCGCGACCGCCGCCGCGGCATGAAGCACGTCGAGGGGCTGAAGACGGTCCAGAAGTAGCGCGCATGGCAAACGACGTACGAGCCGCCGGGAGGCGGCTTTTTCGTTGGCATATCGTCGCCCATGCACGCACTCGTCTGCACCAAGCAAGCCGGCCGGGGCGAGGCCGTCGCGCCCGGCATCGACTTCCAGGCCGACTGGCCCGATCTCGGGCCCACGCCGCCCGGCCACGCCAAGCTCCGCACGCTGTGCAGCGCACTCAACCACATGGACCTGTGGGTGGGCCGGGGCATCCCGGGCGTGGATCTGTCGTGGCCGCGGGTCAGTGGGTGCGATGCGTGCGCCGTCGTCGAGGAGGTCGGCGACGGCGTTGATCCCGCCTGGGTCGGCCGCCGCGTAATCGTCAACGCCGCCGTCGAGGTGCCGCCCCGTGAACGGCCGGGCGATCCGCCCGCCTCGACGCTCGCCGCCGACTACGAGCTCATCGGCGAGCACCACAACGGCATGCACCGCCAGTTCTTCCACGCCCCCGCGACGCACCTGGCGGACCTGGGTCCCGACGCGTCGAGCGACATCGATCCCATCGGGGCCGCCGCCTTCGGCCTGACGGCGCTGACGGCGTGGTCCATGATGGTCACCAAGGGCCAACTTAGCAGCGGCCAGAGCGTGCTGATCACCGGCATCGGCGGCGGCGTCGCCACGAGCGCCCTCCAGATCGCGCTGCACCACGGCTGCCGGGTGTGCGTGACGAGCCGCCACCAGTGGAAGCTCGACAGAGCGCTGGCGATGGGGGCGGAGCACGCCGTGCCGGACACGGGCGAGGACTGGTCCCGCGACGTCCGCGCGTGGACCAGCAAGCGCGGCGTCGACATGGCCGTCGACAGCAGCGGCAAGGCCACGCACCTGAGCTGCATCAAGAGCCTCGCCCGCGGCGGGGCCTACGTCACGCCGGGCTGCACCACGGGTCCCGACGCCACGACCGACCTGGCCCGCATCTTCTGGAACCAGCTCCGCGTGCTGGGTTCGACCATGGGCACGCCCGCCGAGTTCCGCGAGGTTGCCGCGCTCTTTCGAGCGGGCAAGCTGGCCGCCGTCGTCGACAAGGTCTTTCCGGCGGCGGACGGCCGCGCGGCGTATGAACGCCTCGAGGCGGGCGAGCAGTTCGGCAAGATCGTCCTCGACTGGCGGGACTAGCGGAACACGTCCGCCCGCGCGTAATGCCCCGCGACGTCGAAGTCGAGCCGCGTCTGCCGCAGCAGATCCATGTCGAGGTCGGCGACAAGCATGCCGGGCTCATCCCAGAGCGGCCCTGCCAGCACCTCGCCCGTCGGCGCCACGATCACGCTACCGCCGCGGCTGACGGCGCGGGCTTCGTCGAGGTCGGGCTCCAGCGCCCGCACGTGCGGCGGATACACGGACGCATCCATGACCTGGTTGCACCCCAGCACGAAGCACCGGCCCTCGAGCGCGACGTGCCGCATCGTGTGCTGCCAGGCCTCGCGGTGGTCCGCCGTCGGCGCGAGGTACACCTCGCAGCCCGACTCGTAGATCGCCGCCCTGGCGCGGGGCATGTAGTTCTCCCAGCAGATCAGCCCGCCGACGCGGCCGAGGTCGGTGTCGATCGAATGCAGGCTCGAGCCATCGCCCTCGCCCCACACCAGCCGCTCGGCCGCCGTGGGCTTGAGCTTGCGGTGGTGGTGGAGCAGTCTTCCGTCGGGGCCGAAGACCAGCAGCGTGCAGTACAGGGTGCCGCGCGTGACGGCATCGAGTTCGACCACGCCGATGGCGAGGTGGACCGCGTGCTCGCGGGCGATCGCCCCGAGCCGCTCGCTTGCGGGCGAAGGCACCTCGACGGCCTGCTCGCTGTAGAGCCGCCAGAGTTCCCTGCCTGCGTCCGTGCGGCTGCCGACGACCATGCCGAACCCGAGGCCCCGTGGGTACGCCGGGACGAACGCCTCGGGAAAGAGAACCAGTTCGGCCTCCTTAGCGGCGGCTTCGGCCGTGCGGTCGGCGACGATAGCCAGCGTAGCGTCGCGATCGAAGGCGGCTGGGGCATGCTGGACGACGGCGACGCGGTGCGTGGCATGGGGCATGGTGGGTTCGTAGGCGCAGGCCATCGCGGGGATCGGGCCATTCAGGAGCCGTAGTCGACGCTCTCGTGCAGGTCGGCGGGCATGTCCAAGATCCGTGTCGTCAACCACGCCTGTGCGTCGGCGACGCCCCGGTTGTACGCCGCAGCGCCCACCAGGCCATCGACAAACTCGAAGAGCGTCCCGGCCTGCAGATCGCCCATGTCGCGGTCGAGGTTGTCCAGGACGTAGGCGCGCAGGGCCTCGATAAGATCGGCCTTGGTCTGTGGCTCGTACTCAATGGCCATGGATGCTCCCGGACTCAGCTCAGCCAATCCTCCGCCGCCAACCGCTCCGGCACATAGGTCTCGGTGACGTAGCTGATGTCGATGTTGATCAGGGCCTCGACCTCGAGCTTGAAGCCGTTCTTGAGCAGCCTCGCGATCTCCTTCTGCCAGCCGCGGTGACCCTTGAACCACGGGTACTCGGCGATCTGCTTGGCCCGCGTGATGTCGCGGTCGTTCAGGCTGATCTGCACGCTATCACTCAGGTTGCAGCGCTCGAAATCGTCCGAGCGGATGCCCAGGAACTTGGCGTCGGGGATCGCCAGCCGCTCGCTCTCGAAGGCGAGGCTGATCGAGCCCTGCTTGATGACGCTGTAGATGTAGTGCCCCCACGGGTCGCAATCGAGCAGGCAGATGATCGGCAGCCCGAGTTCCTTGTTCAGCCGGTGTAGCAGCCGCCGCACACCCCGCGGCGGCTGGCCGCTGCCCTCGGTCAGGATGCAGTTGTGCGTATCCCAGAAGCGGTCCTCGTTGAAGCGCTGCCAGACGGTGTCCTTCTCGACGTGCAGCACGAAGTCCGCTTCGCACTTCTCGAAGCGCAGCCGGTCGGGCTCGCAGATGCTCGGGATGGCATAGCCGCCGCTGCCCATCTTGCGGCAGTCGATGGTGTCGCCACTGTCGTTGAGCGTGATGTTGCCGACCATGGCGCCGCGCTTCTTGGCGAAGATGTGCAGCTCTTCTCGGAGCGCACCCAGCGTGACCTCCAGATCCTCGAGGATCGCATCGCTCTCGGTCTGGTCGTCGAAGGTCTTCTCGCGGGTCTTCGAGCCGGCGGCGTCGTGCACGTCGCCCAGCCCGGTGTAGAACATGCCGCGGAGGCTGGTCGTCTTGTTCTGGTCGATGAGGCGGCTGATGCCGTGGGCGTGCCGAAGGCTCTGCATGAACTTGCGGGCCTGGCCCAGGTTGAAGATCTGCCGCGTGCTGGCGGCGCTGCCCATCTGCAGGATGCCGCGCGACTTGTTCCAGCGGGTGTTGGACGCCGATCGCGTCGGCACGTCGAAGGTCGGCTCCCGGCCCGCGAGCGCCGACTTCGCGATGCCGCCGGCCAGCCCCTTGAGGGCCTTCTGCGTCTTCTCGTCCCGAGCGGCGGCCGCCTCGGACTTGGGCCTCGCGGGCGCGGGGGTGGAGGCGGCGTCCTTGCGGACCTTCTTGGTGGTCTTTTTTCGAGTAGTCTTCTTCTTGGCCATGGCCTACTTCTTTGCCACCGTGTTGCGACGAACGGTCTTCTTGGTATGGCGCACGGGCTCGCTCCCCTCGTTCACGAAGAGGCCGGGCTGGCCTTCCTTCCCCTCGATCGTGCCATTGGCGTGCCCGTTATCCGCGTGCTCTTTGCTCGCGGGCTCGGCCGCGACGCCGTTGTCCACGATCAGCACGCCGTCGTCCAGCCCCGGCTCCTTGCGCTCTTTCCTGACGAAGTTGCCGTCCTCGTCGAGCTCGGCGTCGGCGATCGCCGTCCGCTTCTGGGCCTGGCGTTGGAGGGCTTCCAGGAGCTTCGCCTCATCCTCGCCCGTCAGGGCCGCCGTCGAGCGCGCGATCTCGGCGATGTAGCGGCCGAAGATGTCGCGACGCTGGCTCTCGCGGCGCATCTTCTGGCGGCGGCGGAGGTACGTACCGAGCTTGCGGCCGCACTCCTGGAGCGCCAGCTTCATCTCCTTGCGGATCTCGTCGTAGTCGGCGATCGCTTCCTTCGACTCCGACGTGAACGGCACCCACACGCTGGCCATGTGGATCATGATCACGATCGGGCCGACGGGCAGGGCGCCGCGGGGCTGGCTCAGCCCGTAGTTCTTCCAGCTGGCCTCGACGACCGCCTTGAACGAGCAGCACGCGCTCTGCTGGTAGAGCAGCGGCACGCGGTTGGCGAAGCGGATCACGCGGGCGGGTTCGTCGCCCGGCAGGTCGCCGCCGAAGGCGATCGCCGCCTCGATCTGGAACGGATTGCCGCGGTAGACCGCCGGGTCTCGTGTGCTCGCCGCGTAGAACTCGGCCTTCACGCCCTTGAGCAGCCCCGACAGCATCTGTCGCACGCCGATGGGCGCGAGGCAGTCGGTGGGGGGGCTGCGGAGCTTGGCGTCCTGGAGCGCCCGGTACAGCCGCTCGGCCGAATCGTGGTCGACGTTCTTGATCCACGTCTGGCCCGTGACGGTCTTCTTCTTGGTGCCGGCCTTGCTCGAGACCTCCTTGACGATCGCGGGCGGCACCCGGCAGAATTCGTGCTTGAAGAAGCCCGCGAGTTGCTTCTCCTTGGTCGCCTTGAGCATCCTGAGGAAGTTGCCCAGCTCCACGCCGTAGGGGTGCGGCTTGATCTCCTCGGTCTCGGGCGGCAGTTCCTCGACGGTGCGAGGATAGATGATGCGGTCGGCCAGCTCCGTCGTGCGCTCGAGTTCGGAGTCCTCGGCATCCAGCGCGGGCCCGTCGCTCGCCTTGTCCGGGGGCACGAAGGTGATCCGCGCGTGCGGGTTGGCGATGGCCGTCTGCTCGAGGTAGGCCTCGACGCTGGCCTTGCCCCGCTGGTAGCGGGCCTCCAGCTCGATCCGCACCGACGTGCCCGTGCCGCTGGAGGTGGCCGGGAAGTCGTCGGTCTCGACGTCGATGGTCACCTCGGGCTTGTTCTTGGTGGTGTCCATCGCCAGCTCGAGGTGGTGGGCCGGCCTGGTCTTCTTGGGCCTGGTGGTGATGGCCATGGGCTTGCCCGTGGTCATCAGGCCATACATGCCGGCCGCCGAGATGCCGATGCCCTGCTGGCCCCGGCTCATCTTCATGCGGTGGAACTTGCTGCCGTACAGCAGCTTGCCGAAGATGTTCTCCACCTGCTTCCGCACGATGCCCGGGCCGTTGTCGGTGATCGTGACGGCGTATCGCCCGGGCTTGCTCGCCGAGGGTGGGGCGGACAACTCCTCGATCCGGACCTCGATGTCGGGCAGGATGCCGGCCTCCTCGCAGGCGTCCAGCGCGTTGTCCACGGCCTCCTTGACCGTGGTCAGCAACGCCTTGCGGGGATTGTCGAAGCCCAGCAGGTGGCGGTTCTTGGCGAAGAACTCGCTGACCGAGATCTCCCGCTGCCGGCCCGCCATGGTCTCGGCGGTCGCCCGCGACGTGCTCGTGGTCTTCTTCGCGGCCAAGCCTTCCTCCATGGTGCGGCCCTGCGGTCGGCATCGTGCGTCCCTGCACCGCAGCATATGTCGGATGATGCGGTCACCCGCGATCAATCGGCCGCCCGGCTGGCGAAGCGGGCAATGGGGGCGATCTAGCGACGCGCACGCAGACGCACGGCACGCCGCCCGGGTTGTCCCGCCCGGGCTGGCCGCGTACAACCCCGCCTTCACGCATCGAAGGGAGAGAGAACCAATGAGCCGCAGCCTGCGCACGCCCGCATCGTCGATCGCCGCCATCCTGGTGGCCGCCGCCGCCTCGCACGCCCAGACCCAGTGCGGCAGCGAGGACGCCAAGGTCTCGCCCACCACCGGGCTCGACGGCGACAACTTCGGGTCCTCGTTCGACGCGGCGGCCGCGGGCTTCGGCATCGTGGGGGCACCGGATGCGGGCGACGAGGCCGGGGGCGGCGCGGGTCGGGCGTACCTGTACACGCTGAACACCGCCGTTCCCCAGCTGCTCTTCGAGCTGTTGCCGGACGATGCCATCGCGAACCAGCAATTCGGGAGCGAGGTCGCCGCCGACAACGCCTTGGCACTCGTTGGGGCGCCCTTCGACGGCGAACTCGGCCCCGCGGCCGGCGCGGCCTACCTCTTCCTGCGATCCACCGGCACGCAGCTCGACAAGCTCACCGCCAGCGACGGCCGCGGGCTGGATCTCTTCGGCAACGCCCTGGACGTCGACTTCGACCGCGCCGTCGTGGCGGCGCCAGACAAGTCGAGCGCTACCGGAGCCGTGTACGTCTTCGAGGTCGTCGGCACCGACGCCGTCGAGCGATTCAAGCTGACCGCCTCCGACGCTGCGGCCGTCGATCGCTTCGGCAGCTCGGTGGCCATCGACGGCGGGGGCGTGACCGCGGGCGAGGTCGCCTATGCGCTGATCGGCGCGCCGCTCAACGACGACGTCGGGTCCAGTTCGGGCTCGGCCTACCTCTTCAACATCGAGACGGGCGAGGAGATCGCCAAGATCCTGCCCGACGACGGGGCGATGGGAGACAACTTCGGCGCCGCCGTCGACCTGCTCATCGAGGGCGATGTTGCTCTGGCCGCCATCGCCGCGACCGGGGCGAACCCGGACGGCAGCGACGGCTCGGTCTACCTCTTCGACGTGAGCAATCGCAGCGCGCCCGTCCAGCTCGCCCGCGTGACCGCGACCGACACGTTTACGCCCGGCGACTTCGGTGTTTCGGTCTCGCTTACGGCCGAGGTGCTGCTCGCCGGCGCGCTCTCGGGCGAGACCAGCCTGGCGGGCACGGCCTACACCTTCGACATCACCGATCCGGCCGCCCCGATCCAGACCGCGATCATCCGCCCGACGGATCCGGTCCCGTTCGCCCGCTTCGGCTCGTCGGCCTCGTTGTACGAAGGACCCACCGGCCTTCGGCTCTTCGTCGGAGCGCCCGCCGACGATGCCGGCACGCCCATCGCCGGCGATCCCGGCGTCGGCGCATTGCACGCCTTCACGCTGGACTTCTGCCGTCCCGACATCGACGGCGATTGCCTGCTGACGCTCTTCGACTTCCTGGGCTTCCAGAACCTGTTCGACGCGGGCGACCTCGCCGCCGACTTCGATGGCGACGGCAGCCTCACGCTGTTCGACTTCCTCGCGTTCCAGAACGCGTTCGACGCCGGCTGCTGATCGCCGGCGCCGGCTTAGCCACATCTTCGCGCACTCTTCCGGCCGTCCTAGCGAGTGCCGGACGGGTCGCCTTTACCGTGCGATCGTCGTTCGCGGCTGCCGAGAGATCCGACCGGCACGTAGGCCGTCGGGGCCGCGAACGCGCACGCAAGGGAGCGACCGCACGATGCGCCATCCGCTGATACTGCTGACCATGGCCGGCTTCGCCGGCACCGCCACCGCCCAGACCGCCGACTTCTACCTGCACGTGCTGCACAACAATGACGCCGAGAGCCAGCTCATCGATGCGGGCAGCGGCCTCGGGGACTTCGGCGGCGTGGCCCGATTCGCCACCGTGGTCGCCAATCTGCGGGCCGAGGCGCTGGCCTTCCCGGCGGGCGCCGAGACCGGTTCGGTGCTCATCACTAGCGGCGACAACTTCCTGGCCGGCCCGGAGTTCAACGCCAGCCTCGACAAGGGCGTGCCCTTCTTCGACACCATCGCGCTCGACCTGATCGACTACGACGCCTTCGTCATCGGCAACCACGAGTTCGACTTCGGACCCGACATCCTCGAGGACTTCATCGCCGGCTTCTCGGTGAACCCTGCGCCGTTCCTCTCGGCCAACCTCGACTTCAGCGGCGAGCCCGGCTTGCAGGCCCTCGTCGATGGCGGCCGCATCGCCGCCAGCACGATCATCGACGTGCCGACCAGCACCGCCGGCACCAAGCGGATCGGCGTCATCGGCGCGACCACCGAGAGCCTCCGCAGCATCTCCAGCCCCCGCGACGTGGTCATCAACGCCGTCCTGCCGGCCGTTCAGGATGAGGTCGACAACCTCCAGGCCGCGGGCGTGGACATCATCCTGCTCAGCAGCCACCTGCAGGGCCTCGAGACGGAGCTGGACCTCATCGCTGAACTGAGCGGCATCGACGCGGTCATTGGTGGCGGCGGCGACGAGCTGCTGGCCAACCCCGGCGACCTGCTGCTCCCGGGCGATACGCCCGACACCGTGCTCGGTGAGAGTGGCTACCCGCTGACCCGCACCGATGCCGACGGCAACACCGTGCCCGTGGTGACCACCAGCGGCGCGTACAAGTACGTCGGCCGGCTCATTCTCGGCTTCGATGCAGACGGGAACCTGGTCGAGATCCTCGACGAGTCCGGCCCGGTGCGCGTCTCGGGCGTGGATCCCGACGCGGTCGACCCCGACCCGACCATCCAGGCCGACGTCGTCGACCCGGTGGCCGACGCGGTGGCCGCCCTGGCCGCTAACATCATTGGTTTCACCGAGGTAGAACTCGATGGCCGCCGCAGCAGCGTCCGCAACATGGAGACCAATCTCGGCAACCTGATCGCTGACAGCTTCCTGGCCACCGCGATCGACCTGGCACCGGTCTTCGGCGTCGCCGAGCCGGACGTCGCCCTTGCCAACGGCGGCGGCATCCGCAACGACAGCATCATCGGCCCGGGCGATATCAGCGAGCTGGACACCTTCGACATCCTGCCCTTCACCAACTTCATCACGGTCGTTCCCGACGTGCCGCCCGTGCAGTTCAAGCAGATCCTCGAGAACGCGGTGAGCCGCCAGGGCTTCAGCAGCGGCCGGTTCGCCCAGGTCGGCGGCTTCACGTTCGAGTTCGATTTCCGCGAGCAAGCCCAGGAGCTGGACGACTTCGGCATGGTGCTCACGCCGGGTGCGCGCGTCCGCGAGGCCGCCCTGGACGACGGCACGGTCCTCATCGAGGATGGCGTGGTGCTCCGCGGCGCGCCGTCCGTGACGATCGCGATCGTCGACTTCCTGGCCCGCGGTGGCGACCAATATCCGTTCCGGGGCGCTCCGTTCACCAGCGTCGGCGTGACCTACCAGCAGAGCCTGGCCGACCAGATCGAGAACCGCCTGGCCGGCCTCATCACCGCCGCCGACTACCCCGAGGGCGGCGAGGGCCGCATCCGCGAGAGCTGCTACGCCGAGTTCGCCGGTGACGACGAGGTCGACCTGTTCGATTTCCTCGCATTCCAGAACGCCTTCGATGCGGGTGACCTGGCGGCCGACTGCGACCGCAGCGGCTCGCTCGACCTCTTCGACTTCCTGTGCTATCAGAATGCATTCGACACGGGCTGCCCCGCCGGATAAGCGGGCGTGCCGAGCACGAACACGATGCAACAAAACGAGGGCGGGATCAATTCCCGCCCTCGTGGCGTGCTCGAACTGGCTCCCTCGCTCTACGGATCCACGGTGAACTCCACCTCGTCGAGGCCCAGCCGCCCGAGATCCGACCCGAAGCTCGGGCCGAAATCGAAGCGGACGGCCGCCACGTCGGACAGGTCCACGCCCGCACCCTCCGCGAGGAAGTCGGTGAGCCGGATGCGGATGGTCTCGAACTCGTTCTGCCAACCGGTGCCCGTGCCGCTGCCGCTCCGCTGGTAGACCTCCTCGATGCCCCCGCCGTACGCGCCGATGTGGATCGCGCTGGACGCTCCCGAGCCGTCGATGAGCGAGACCGTGAAGGTCAGGTCCTCGAGCTCGGCCGTGGTGTTGGGGTGCCGCGTGCCCTGGCATGCGCGGAACGAGAGGTGGTCGAGGGCGGACACGTCGCGGAGCACCGCGGGCACCTCGAACTCGATGGAGCGCCCGGTGTTCATGTAGTCGAACACCAGCCCACGCGAGAAGTCCCGCGTCAGCCACGCGTAGGTCATGCCGTTGGCCGGATCCGTCGGCTGCCACGTGAAGCCGCCGCCGCCATCCATCAGCCGCAACTCCTCGGCATTCGAGACCGTGAGCGAAACCGTGCCACCCGAGCTGCTGGTTGCGGTGCTGGGATTGGTCTGGAAGTCGTCGATCACGACGCTGCCGTCGGCGTCCGGATCGGGTCGATACATGTGGACGACGGTGGTGCCCGAGCTGACCGTCAGCGGCCGGAAGCTCTCCCACTGCCGCGTGAGGTAGTCGATGGCGTCGGTCTCGCCCTCGCCATAGATCTTGGCGAGCGCGATCCAGATGGCCTTGGCGATCCGCTGGGCCTCGTCGCGGCCGATCTCCGTCGCGGGCGGGCCCGTGAAGTTGTTGAAGCCGCAGCAGTTGAAGTCGTTGTGGTCGGCCCCGTGGATGTACGTGGATAGCTTTGTGCTCGTCGCGCGGTCGTAGTGGCGGAAGGGGACGGCCTGGACGTCGGGCGCCCCGCTGCGGTCGCCGTCGGCCGAGCCCCAGATCATGTGGAAGGGCAGCGGCCCGGGATCGGCGTCCAGGCTGCCGAAGTCACCGATGCTGTTGGCCGCGATCGAGCTGAGCATCACGATGTCGTCCTGCGTGTAGTTCGCCGGCGTGAACAGACCGCGGTGCAGCCGCTCGGCGCCGATGCAGATCTCGCGGCCGCCCAGGCTGTGGCCGATCCAGAAGATCCGCGACGTGTCGATCAGCCCGTCCAGCACGCCGCCGGCGACGGTGCCCTGCTGCGCGATGATGGCGTCGGTGTACCGCAGCGGGCTGTTGCCCGTGCCGCTAAAGTCGTTGCGTCCGCTGATGCTCACCCAGCCCCAGCTCGAGAGGTGGTCCTGCAGGTAGTCGTACCAGCGGTAATCGTGGCCACCGCCGTGGATGATCACGCAGAGCGGCAGGGGGCCCTCGGTGGCGATCTCTGCTGGATAGTTCAGCCGGATGACGCCGGCCGACACGCTTGTGTCGATCATCGTCGGCGTCAGCGGACCCGGCGTCGTCAGATCGACGAACACGGAGAAGCCGTTCTCGTCCGGCCGGACCAGGCCCAGCCCGTCGATGAAGTCGCCATCGCCCAGCACGCCGTCGCGGTCAACGTCGACGACGACGTCGTAGCCCCGTCCGATCGCCAGGCCATCGCCGGCGGGCAGGGCGGCGCTGCCGTCCAGCAGCACCGCGGCCGACGAGATCCCCAGCGCATCGAAGGTGTGTTCCTGCGGGCCGCCCGCGCGCACGTCGACGAGGCTCGGATCGCCCGCCCACTCCGCCTCGCTCTTGGCCGCCACGATGTAGATGTCGCCGGTCTCGCCGAAGATCGACGGGAACCGATCGGGATCGATCGCCAGCTGCACGGTCTGGCCCGCGTTGAACGCGCGGGTGTACTCAAACCACGGGTATTCGCCCAGCGGGATGCCGGCCAGCTGCGTCGCGATCGGGTCCTCCGGGCAGCCCTGGTTGAATTCGTTCTGGAACTCCAGGAAGTCGAACACCGTGAACCGGCCATCGCCGTCGAAGTCGGCGATCGGGTCCATCGCGTCGAACAGGTTCTGGAACTCGATGAAATCGAACAGCGTCACCTCGCCGTCGCCGTCCAGGTCGACGCGGCAGGTGGAATCCGATTGCGCGTGGGCGACGGCCGCACAGGCTGCGAACGCGATCGCGGCGGCGGCACGCCAGGGCTCGTGGAACATGGCTCGATCTCCTCGTCGTGGTGGCGGCTGGTGCCCACACGGGTCTGCGGAGCACCCGGATCGGTATAAGGGTGTTTCCGGGCCGCCGTATCACTACGCACCGCCCACCAGCGCACGCAAGCACCGTCCGCACGCCATCGAGCATGCGGACGGAGTCCGAACGGATCTCGGCGCCGCGTCGGGCGCCGCTACGGGCAGCCGAGCACGAAGAGGTTCTGGAAGGCGAGGAAGTCGAACACCGTCAGCATCCCATCGCCATCGATGTCCGCGGCCGGGCGGCCCAGGTCGAAGGCGATCTGGAAGGCCAGGAAATCGAAGAGGTTGACCTCCCCGTCGCCGTCGAAGTCGGCCGGGCACGGCAGGGCCGTGTCGCGGTTGAGGAACACGCTGGTGGTATTGCTGTCCCTGTTCGTGACCGCGATGTCGTCGGTGCCGCTGCGATCGAAGTCGCCGACGGCCGCGAACTGCGGCGAGATGCCCGTCGAGAACACCTGAGCCGTGCCGAAGGCGCCGCTCCCGAAGTTCTCGAACACCGAGATCGAGCCGCCATCGTCGTTGATCGTCAGCAGATCCGGCCCGGGGCCGCCCGCCGCGAAATCGCCGATGTAGATCGCCGACGGGTCCACGGATCCGACGGGCAGCAGGGCGCCGCCGGCGAACACGCCGCCGGTGTTGATGTACAGCCGCACGGCGTTGTCGACCGTGGCGGCTAGGTCCATGTCGCGGTCGCCGTCGAAATCGGCCGCGACCACGCCCTCGGGCCGCTGGGCCGGCGTGGTGATCACCTGGCCCGGCGTGAACCCGCCGGCACCATTCCCGCCCAGGATCCGGATCGTGCGATCGTCGTGGCTGGTGACCACGAGATCCGCGTTGCCATCGCCGTCGAAGTCCGCGATGTCCGCCGTCCGCGGCTCAAGACCCACCGCCAGCTGCGACGCGGCCGTCGCCACGCCCAGATCCAGGATGATCGAGACCGAGTTCGAGTCGCGGTTCACCACCACGAAGTCGGCATCCCGGTTGCCGTTGAGGTTGCCCTTCGTGATCCAGACCGGCTCGATGCCGGTGGATGCGCTGGCCCCGGGGGCGAAACCGCCCGCGCCATCGTTGAGCCAAGCCTGTGCGGTGTTCGGCCCGTCGAAGACGATCACCAGATCCTGGTTGCCATCGCCGTCGATGTCGTGGTGGATCACGGCGTCCGCACCGGTGCCCGAGCCCAGGAAGGTGACCGGGCCGGCGACGAAGCCCCCGGCGCCGTCGCCGGCGAGCACGATAACCCGATCGCGATCATCGGCGATCACCGCCAGGTCCGGCACGCCGTCGCCCGTGAAGTCGGCCGCCGCGATGCCGGACGGACGGTTGGGCGTCGAGAAGTCCGCGCGGGGCGCAAAGCCGATCTGCGCGTTGGCGATCGCCGCCGCACCAGTCGCCGCAAGGATGAAAGTGGTTCGCTGCATCTTCGAGTCTCCTGGTCATGCTCGTCCGTGGGGAGGGACGGCCTTGGGTGTCGTCGGCACACGCATGCCGCTCTGGGTCGTGGCGTCCTCCTCCGGACGCCGGCGACTGCGTGGTGCTTTACAAGACTCGTGCCAAGCGGTCCACGCACGCACGAGCATCCAGGGGCCAGTCCGATGAGCCATGCGTCGGCCCGCGGGGCCCGCGATGGCCGGTGGTCGGCCATTCGGAGCCAGCTGGGGCAGCGCGGCAGCAGCGATGCACTCAGCCGCCGTCGAAGGCGTTCTGGAATGCGAGGAAGTCGAACAGGTCCAGCTGTTCATCAAGGTCGAAGTCCGCGACGGGGCTTCCGGCGGTAAAGAGGTTCTGGAAGACCAGGAAATCGAAGATGGTCAGGCGGCCATCGCCGTCGAGGTCCGCACGCGATCCGTAGGCCGCAAGATCCTCGTGCTCGACGATCCCCGAGGCATCGAGATCGAACAGCGAGAAGTCGAACGGCGCGTCCGCCAGGACCACGCGGCCGTTCTTGGTGCCGTCTTCGTCGATCACGCCGCCATCGACGGCGTAGACCCAGGATCGGAGCATCGCCCGATCGAGCGGGCCGGCGAGGGCGTCGCCGTCCAGATCGCCGCGGCGCGTCTCGAAGCCAACGTCGCTCCAGACGAACAGGCCGTCGACGCCGGGCTCGGCGTAGCTCGTGCCCACGATCGCCATGGCCTCCCAGTCGGTCGGGTCGAGCGAATCCTCTGGATCGCGGCCGTCCCAGTCTTCGATGAGGACGTGCGACTCCCCCTCGGCGAAGGGTGCCGAATCGACCAGATCGACCACGCCCTCCTCGATCGACCATTGGTTGTTCGCCCGCAGGTCGATGGGCTCCGGCTCGGCGCCGGCGAGCAAGCCGGCGCCGAGCATCGTCAAAGGACCGACGAAGGTCACCGCGGTCTCATCCCGTGCCATGTCGTGCACGAAGAGCAGATTGACCACGGGGTCGTAGGCGCCCGGCACCGAACCGCCCCGCATGCCGCTCGGACGGATGTAGCCCTCGGCTCGGGCAAAAAAGCGACTGCGAACGAGCATCGACTCGCCGGCCTCGAACGCGCCATCGCCGTCGCCGACCTCGCGCACGAGCACGACGGCCTCGCAGCCGCACAGAGACAGCGCGAAGTCCGTGCCGCTGCGCTCGAACTGGGGACCCGAGAAGATGTCTCGGTCGTAGTCGCGCGCGCTCGTCGCGGCTCGCGCGCCGATCGAACCCTCGGGCCGTCCGCCGAAGCGGGCGGCATTCGCGAGCGTCCGCTGTTCCGCCGAGGATCCGAGGTGGCCCCCCGTGTCCTTGCGACCATCGACACTGAACTCGATGTACCCGAGCACCGGGCTAGGGCCGAAGCGGAACGGGTCGAACGGCTGGCCCGCGAATCCCAGCGTGCCTGGGGGGTTCACGAGGCCGTCGAAGATCGCCTGGATGCGGAAGATGCTGGCCTCGTCGCCCCGAACCACGACGCCCTCGTAGGGATCGAACGCGGGCCTCGCGGGCTGCCATCCCGACGCCGTGACGCGCAGCAGGTCGGGCAACGCCGAGTCGGGGTGGATCGTGCCGCGGCCTCCGCGGTCGGTGGGCCGAGCGACCGCGTCGCCGGCGACATCCGGGAACACCGTCTGGTGCTGCGCGAGCGTGTCCGTCGCGCACGCCGCGGTTACGAGCCCCGCGATAGCGGCAAGCCGTCGCCTCATGATGCCGTTAGCTCCTTGACGAGTTCGTGCAGGCCGTATCGATCGATGCGATTGCGGAGGCTGCTGCGCTGCATGCCGATGAGCCGCGCCGCCGCCGTAACGTTGCCGCCCGTGTGCTGGAGTGCCTGCTCGACGAGCGCCCTCTCGACGTCCTCGGCGGTGTGCGGGCCGCCATCGAAGTCGAACCGCAGCCCATCCGAGCCACGCTCATCGCTGCCGATGCGGGTGATCGCGAGATCCGAGGCCCGGACGAGGGGCTGATCGCACAGCATCGCTGCGTGCTGGATGACGTTGGTAAGCTCGCGGACGTTGCCGGGCCAGCGGTGCCCGCGGATGGCCCGCTCGGCGTCCTCGCCCAGCCGCATGCCTTCGCGGCCAAACTGCCGAGCGAAGCGCTGCAGCGCGACGCGGGCGATCCCTACGGCGTCGTCCTCGCGCTCGCGGAGCGGCGGAATGGTGATGGTGAAGGTGTTGAGCCTGTAGAAGAGGTCGCTGCGGAAGTCGCCCTCGCGCACGCGGGCGGGCAGATCGATGTTGGTCGCCGCCACCACCCGAGCGCACACGCTCCGCGTCCGCGTGCCCCCGACTCGGCGCACCACGCCTTCCTCGAGCACCAGTAGCATCTTGCTCTGCAGGTCCAGCGGCAGCTCGCCGATCTCGTCGAGGAAGATCGTGCCGCCCTCGGCCATCTCGAAGAGCCCCTCGCGCGCCTCCTTCGCATCGGTGAAGGCACCCCGCTCGTGGCCGAACAGCTCGGCCTCGATCAGGGCCGGCGGCAGGGCGGCGCAGTTGACGTGCACGAACGGCGCCTCTTGGTCGCTGGCGGCCGCGTGGATCTCACGGGCCACCACGCCCTTGCCCACGCCGGTCTCACCGGTGATCAGCACGGTTGGCTGCGCGTTGCCCCCGAGCCGCCGGGCCTTGCCGGGGGCGGGCAGGGGCATCTCGGCCAGGCGGCGCGCGAGCGCCAGCACTCCGGCCCACGCGGCGCTCTCGCCGATGGGCTCGTCGTGGTCGTCGGCGTGCGATAGCCGCCGGTGTAGACGCAGCTGCGCGTCCCGCCGGCGGTGCCGCAGCGCCCGATCGACCGTCAGCGTCAGCTCGGCCACCCGCAACGGCTTGAGCAGGTACTCGTCGGCTCCCAGCTTCATCGCCTCGATGGCCGTGTGCACGCTGTCGTCCGAGGTCATGACCAGTATGCGGACGTCGGCGTCTTCGTCCCGCACCGCGCGGATGAGCGCCAGCCCCGAATCGGTGGGCAGCCGCAGGTCGGTCAGCACCAGGGAGTACTCGCCGTCGGCGTACAGCCGCAGCGCCTCGGGCACGTCGCCGGCCTCGGCCACGGCGTGCCCCTCGCGCTCCAGCGTGGCGCGCACCGAGTACCGCAGGTCGACATCGTCCTCGACGAGCAGGATTGCGGCCATGTCAGGCCTCCGCCGGGCTACTCGTGGCCGGCGACGCCGCCGCCACGCACGGCAACTCGATCGCAAAGACCGCCCCTCGGCCCTCTCCGGCGTCGCGGAGCCAGGCGTCGCCGCCGTGGTCCCGCGCCACCTTCCGGGCCATAGCAAGGCCTATGCCCGAACCACCGGGCTTTGTGGTGAAGTACGGCTCGAACAGCTCCGCGGCCGCGTTTTCGGACACGCCGGGCCCGCCGTCGGCGACGTCCACGCCCCAGCGTCCATTACCATCGCTCCACGCCGTCACGCGAACGGTGCCGCCCGCCGGCGTGGCCTCGATGGCGTTCGAGACGAGCGCGACGACCGCCTGCTCAAGGTGCGCAGGGTCGAACTCGGCATCCTCTGGGCCGGCCGAGGCGTCCACCCGCAGCTCGATGTCGCCGCCCTCCGCCGTCGGCCGCAGGGCTTCCACCGCGCCCTCCAGCCATCGCCCGGCGGGCAGTTCCACGGGCTGGATGTCCGCCGGCCTCGTCACGTCGAGCAGCCGCCGCAGCCACGAATCCAGGCGGTCGACCGTGCCGGCGATGCGGGCGAGGTGCTCCCGCGACGCGTTGGTGGCGGCGTCCTGCTGCGCCAGCTCGGACAGCATGCGGATGCCGCCCAGCGGGCTCTTGATGTTGTGGACGATTCGTCTGGTCACCGCCCCGAAGGCCGCCAACCGCTCGCGATCGAGCCGCTCGGACTGCATGGCGAGGATCGTGGACGCCATGGCGTTGAACTCCTCGCCAAGCTTGGCAACCTCGTCCCGACCCGGTATCGAAACGCGGTAGTCGAGGTCGCCCGCCGCGAACCGCTCCGTGGCGAGGCGGAGACGCTCGATCGGCCGCAGGATCCACCGTCGCACCAGCTGCACCGCCAGCACGCCGGCAAGCATCGTGATCGCCAGGGTGACCCCGACCGACACCAGCACGCGGTTGCGCATCCGGCCGGCATGAACCGACGCTCGATCGGCGTTCTCGACGATCCGTGCCTCGGTCTCCTCGATCCGCTCGTGGATCTCGAACAGCATCGCCAGCGCCCGACCCCGAGCCGCGAGGTCACCCTCGAGCGCAGCATCCACCTCTCGGGCCGCCATGTCCAGCCGCTGCGCAACATATCGCGGCACACCGCGGCCGAGGACCGAATCAAGGTTGGTGGCGGCCGTGAGCCTGGCGGCCGTCGCTCCGGAGGCCGTGCTGAGTCCCCGGATTTGCACCGCACGCTGCTCGTCGTCGCGGCCCGCCGTCGCCGCACGGGGACCGATGGCGGCCTCGCTATGGCCCTCGCCCAGCAGGTTGTGCTGCTCGCCGACCGCCCGCTTCGTAGCGCTCAGAAGCGATAGAGCGGTCTCGGTCGCCCGCATGGGCTCGGCGTACTGCCGCTCCAGGAAGAACAAGCCCCACGCGGTCGTCGCGACGTTGAGCCCGACGGCCAGACAGATGGCGCTCATGAGCAGCGCGAAACGCAGCCGCAGCGACTGCGTCCGTAGCCGCCAGGCAGCGCTGCCACGCTCCCGATCGGCAGCGCGGGCTAGGGATCGAGCTGGAACGCCCATCGCCACGAGGCCTCGGCGAGGGGATCGGCCGACGACAGCACGTGGCCGCCGATGAACGCGACGTTTACCTTGCCGCCGTGCCGCACGGCCGGCATCCACGCGTGGCCGTCGTCGTACTGCCCGTCGCCGCCCATCGGAGGCGCGGAAAACACGGGGGTCACGCCCCGCCGCGTGGCCTCCACGCCGTCGACATCCCACGCCAGCGGCACGTCGCCCGCGGTCTCGAGCACGTGCTCGGCCAGGCAGGCCTGCACGGATCGGCCTCCCGGCCCGTCGACTCGATGCAGCCGGCTGTTGAAGCCGTACGAGACCGTCTGCCAGCTCGCGACGCCGCCGGCGCTGCACGGGGCGTCACGCCGCAACTCCAGATCTCCGCGGACCGATGCGCAGCGGAGCGGTACGTCCGCGGCGTTGGTCAGCGTCGCCCTCGATCGATCGCCGCCGTACGCCCAGAACTCGTCGATGCCGTACTGGGATTCCTGGAACGTCTCCAGGCCCACGTGTCCCCGGCGATCGCAGGGATCGTGCTCCAGCCCGTCCACGAGCCGCGGGTCGAGGAACATCTGGAGATCGAACGCCGTGTTCCGAAGCGACATCTGGCAGGCAAACGAGTGAGCCGCCTGGAGTGATCCAGAGAGCACCGGCAGCAGGATGCCCAGCAGCAGCCCGAGCACGGCCAGCACGAGCAGCGACTCGACCAGCGTGACGCCCCGGCGATGGGACGACGGTCCGGTCCGGCCCACGCAACGGAAGCGGCGCACATGGAATCTGGCAGGGCCCACGATAACGAGATGGTACCCGAAGAACTCTCCGGGCATCTCCGTCCGCCAGCCGGAGATCACGGGAATCGTGCCCAAAACCGGGTCGGGCCCCGATTGGCCTTCGCCGGGCCACGACTGGCCGCCCGGTGCCTCGCCGATCTCGATCACAAGCGGTGCGGGTGGGATTCGAACCCACGGAACCCAATTGGGTTCATTGGTTTTCAAGACCAACGCCTTCAGCCGCTCGGCCACCGCACCGGCCTCCGCGGGGGCTTCCCCCGCGGCCGATAAGACGATACGCGGCTTCCGGGCTTGCCGAGCCGCGTTCCGGTGGCCGCAGCACCGATAAGCCGCGACCACCGCCGGGTACCCCGGCCGGTCCCATCGTTTCCCCGAACCACGCGCCATCCACGGCATCCGGAGTCCACCGCCGTCCCCGAAAGGCCGATAGAGCCCCGAAGGCACACCCGTGGACACACCCCTTGATCCATCCCGGCCGATCGTGCTGGTCGCCGACGACGAGCACCACATCCGCTTCATGCTGGAGTGGAAGCTCAAGGAGCAGGACGTCCAGATCCTGACCGCCGCGGACGGGCGCACCGCGCTGGCGCTCGCGCAGCAGCACCACCCGGCGCTCATCATCAGCGATTACCAGATGCCCTACATCGACGGCATCCGCCTCGTCCGCACGCTGGCCGAGAGCCCCGAGACCGCACGCATCCCGGTGATCCTGCTGACGGCCCTGGAGCACCGCATCAGCCGCTCGGAACTCGAAAACACGGGCGTGGAGCACATCCTCCGCAAGCCCTTCAGCCCGACCGAGCTTCTCCAGATCGTCGGCGACTACCTGGAGAACTTCCGCTCGGCCCGGGGGGATGCGGCATGAGCGAGCCCTTCGACGCGACCAACGCACCGATCATCCTCCGGTGGTCCCCGGTGCACGGCGTCGATTCCTCCTCGCCCTGCCCGCCCGAACTCGCGGCCCTCTTCGAGCAACCCGAATGGCGAGAGAAGCTCGATGCGCTCTGCCGATCGACGCGGATCGACCACGGCGCTCGGACCATCATGCCCGGCGTGGAGGTGGTGGGGTTCAGCCGCGGCAGCGATCCCACGTCCAGGCGGGACTATGAGCTGGCCGTCGCGTTCACCGAAGAACTGCTGGATCATCCCGAGCTCGATGCCATGGCCTCCGCGGCCGGCACATCCGCCCAGGGCCTCCGGTCGGCCGTGCGGCGTGTAGCCGTCCACACGCCCGGCGAGATCGATAGGCTCGCGCAGTACGGCGACTGGGCGCTCTCCCGCGAGATCGAGCTGGTCTCGGGCCGCGACGACCTAGTGAACACCTTCAGCGAGCAGCTCTCGGAGTCCTACGAGCACATCAGCCTGCTGCTGTACGTCGGCCGCTTCATGAACCACGTCGCCGACCCGCACGCCGTGCTGCAGACGGTGGCCCAGGAAGTCCGCCGCACGATGAGGTACGGCTGGCTCGCGCTGGTCGTGCTCGAGGGCCGCGGCGCCGCCGTCAGCATCTCGGGCACCACGGCGGTCATGGGCAGCCCGCCGTTTAGCGAGCGAGCCCTCCGCACCGCCTGCGAGGCCTATGCGACCAGCCACCCCGCAGACGCGTGGACGCGGGTGATCGATCCGGGCGACGAGGAGCTCGGCGCCATCGCCAACGGCGAGATCCTCGTCGAGCCCATCACCCACGAGGGCCGCACCGTCGCGCTGATCATCTGCGGCGAGAAGGGCGGCCGCCGTCCGGTCATCGATAGCGTCGACATCCAGATCCTCGATGCCGTGGCCGATCTGATGGGCGTCTTCCACGACAACCTCCGCCGCTACGAGCAGCAGGTGCAGATGTTCATGGGCGTCGTCGGCTCGCTCACCGCGGCCATCGACGCCAAGGACGCCTACACCAAGGGCCACTCCGAGCGCGTCGCCTGGGGCGCCCGCGAGCTTGCCCGCGCGCTCGGGCACGACGAGCACACCTGCGAGCGCGTCCACCTGGCCGGACTGCTGCACGACATCGGCAAGATCGGCGTGCCCGAGGCCGTGCTCACCAAGAAGGGGCGGCTGACCGAGGGCGAGTTCGACCTCATCAAGAAGCACCCCCGCATCGGCTACGACATCCTCCGCGGCATCCCCTCCCTCGAGGACGTGCTGCCCGGCGTGCTGCACCACCACGAGAAGTGGAACGGCAAGGGCTACCCCACCGGCGCGGCGGGCGAGGAGATCTCGCTCTTCGGCCGGCTGCTGGCCGTCCCGGACGTCTTCGATGCGCTCAGCTCCGATCGCGCCTACCGCAAGGCCCTGCCCCGCGAAGAGGTCATCGCCGAGATCCAGCGGTGCTCGGGCTCGCACTTCGATCCCCGGATGGCCCGCGCCTTCCTCGACCTGGACTTTACCGAGTTCGACGAACTGCTGCGGCACAGCGAGGAGACGCCCGGCATCGCCGAGCGCAAGGCCGCCTGACGTTTCCCAACGCTCCGCCCGCTACCAGGTCCAGATCCAGCTCTCGGGGTCGAGCGCCACCGCGCCCTCGTCCACGAACGCGCCCACCGGCGGCAAAGTCGGGATCTGCGGATCGTGCTGGATGGTGATCGTCGCTCCGGCGAGCGCGCTGCTGCGGCCCGTCGCGATGACGGTGCCCACGAAGTCCATCCGCGGGAACGCGAAGGTCATGTCTCCGTCGACATACACCAGCCCGCGGAGCCCCGAGGGATACGCGTCGACCTGGTCGTCGTCGCCGTCGCCCAGGTAGGGCGTGTGCTCCGGATTGAAGTTGATGCCCGAGGCGGCCTCGTCCGGGCCCGCCGTGGTGCCCGCGAACGTGATGCTGCCGTCCACCACGAGCGCCGGCATGTACGGCTTGTCGCCCTGGATCAGCACGCCGGCCCCGATGGTGCTGAAGAGGCCGGGGTTGATCAGCACCAGCGTCCCCACGATGCGGCACCGCGTCACCACGATGTTGGCGCCGGCGCAATCAACGATGTAGATGCCCTCCTCGTTGGGCGTGCCGTACGGATTCGACGCGTCGCTGAGTAGTACGTCCTGCAGGTACCGCGTGCCGAGCACGTTGGGCAGGCTCGCCAGCGGGATCACCGTGCCCCTTGTGTTGTAGTAGGTGACCAGCGACGGGTCGGGCAGCCGCCGCGCGGACGCCCCGGCCGTCGTCGTGCCCGAGTAGGTCGAGCCGTTGATCGTGCCGACCGCCTCGACGTCGGCGTTGATGGTACTGCCGAGCGGCGCATCGGCGTTCGCGCCCGTGGCGATGGCCACGTCGCTCGTGATCGTCGCGCCAGCACCAAAGTACAGGTCGTTGCCGCAGTACAGCCCGACCTCGAGCACGTCCAGCGGGTCACCCGAGGGCACGAAGGTCGCCTCCACGCGGTAGCGGGCTTCGCTGTGAACGCCGCGGACTGCCAGCCGAACGGGGCCGTCGCCGTTGTCGAGCAGGGTGCTGCCGTCGAACTCGGTGAACCGCCACGCGAACTGGCCGCGATCCACGTCCTGCCAGTGCACCAGTCCGCTGAGGTTCGCCCGCCAGCCCGTGCCGTCCGCGATCGATGCCGCCAGCGTCCGCATGGCGTGCTCGGAGCCCGACCGCGCGTTGAGCTGCGCCCGCGAGAAGTCGTCCTCGAGGATCGAGGTGCGGGCCTTGGTGGTGGCGATCGACAGCGCCGCCAGCCCCGCGGCCGACGTGATCGAGGCGACCATCAACGCCAGCAGATAGGCCGCGCCCCTCTCGTGGCGGGCTCGGCTCATCGCAGCGCCTCCGTCCGCGTCGGCCCGCCGGGCGGCCGCCGGCTCTCGACGGCCGCGGTGCCGAACAGGTCGGTGCCGTCCGAGAGCGTCATCGTGACGTCGACGCGGGCCAGGAACTCGGTGTTCGCCACGGGGGGCGGCATCACCGCGTCCGTGTCCCCGCGTAGGGCCTCTCGGATCGCTTGCGTGCCGTCGGGCGCGATGACCGTGACGGTGACCTCGTACAGCCCGCCGACGGTGGTGGCCGCCACGGCGTCGCTCGCCAGGCTGGCCACCGCGACCTCCCAGGACCACCCCGCCGGCGCGCAGGCGACGCCCGCGGGCGTCCGCGGCGGCGATTCGCTGAACCCGTCGTAGTCCAGCACGTGGTCGTAGTTGTCCAGCCGCGAGGCCATCGAGCTCGTCGCGCCGTCGGTCGCGGCCGACTGCTGCAGCACCTCGTTCATCAGCATGCCCGCCAGGGCCTCGGCCTGCCGGCGATTGGTCGCGCTGCCATTTGCCCTTGCCGACGCACCAGCCACGCCCACGGCCGCCACGATGGAGGTGCCCACGAGGATCACCGCGAGCGTTGCCTCGACCATCGAGAAGCCGCTTCGCCGGCTGGTTTGCGTGCCTCGCCGCGTGCTCATCGTTCGATCACCCCGTAGACCTCCAGCACCAGGTCCTGCGAGCCATTGATCGTGAAGCTCGTCTCGTCGCCCGTCACCAGCCAGCCGTCGGCGAGGAACTCGGGCGACGACGTGTCGATGGCCAGTGCGCCCGCCGCCCCGCCGCCGTACATGCCCATGACGATCGCCACGTGGTCGCCCGCGGCGATCCGCACGGGCGTGGGCAGCACGACCTCGTACGGCTCGGGGTCGCCCACGGCAAATTCTGACTCGGATAGCCGGACCTCGGCCAGCACGGTCGTCTCGGGCAGCCCGCCGCCGTCGACCGGACGCACCTGGAACACCATCTCCTGATCCGGGGCCCCGCGTTGCTCGATCTCGAACACCAGCCGCGTGATCTCGCAGGCCACCGCGTCTGCGGGCAGATCGGGCTCCACGACGGCGCCGACCCACTCGTCGGCGCGAATGCGATCCACGCCGCCCGATCCGCTGGCGTCCGTGCGTTCGAAGAGCAACTCCTCGATGACCACGGGGATTGCCTGGTACCGATCCGTGCCGGCCACCCGGATGTCGACGTAGTTGATCCCCAGGCCGTCCACCGCGTCGACGATCGCGACCGGCGTCGCGTCGTTCATCGAGAGCGTCAGCGGGTCGCCCGGCGTGCCCGACCAGGCGTACCGCAGCCGGTCCTCGATGCCGTCGCCCGTGCGATCGGGCACCGTGAACGTCACCGAATTCGGATTGCTCTCCAGGAATTCACGGGCCAGCCGCAGGTCGGCGGTCATCCGCGCCAGGCCGTCGGCGCCCGCGCTCATCTGGCTCTGGTCGGCGGCGGCGCGAAAGGCCTGGCCGCCGATGCCGATGGCGGCGATCGCGCCGATCATCACCGTCGAGGTGATCCCCAGCGAGATCGTCACTTCGATCAGCGTCAGGCCGCGATGGTGCGCACGGCCGATCATCGGATGCTCGCCTCGCCGGTGGTGGGGTCGACGTCGAGGATCCACTTGCGGCCGCCGCCGTCGAGCTCGATGGTGCCGCCCGAGGAGGGCACGCCCAGCTCGTTCAACGTAAAGGCCGCCGAGCCGCCGAAGTCGGCCGTCACGAGCCGGACCGAGAACGGATCTCCCTCCAGCTGCAGCACGTGGTCGACGGCGGCATCGAGCCGGTCGGGCAGGCCGCTGAACTCGACGCGGTCGGGGGCGGACAGGAACGCGACGTCGACCTGGGTGGCGGTGGTACGGGCGTGCGCGGCTGCGCGGTCGAGATCCGCGACGAGCTGCTGGGCGCCGCCGTGCGCCCGGTAGCGGCCCGTCGCGGAGGAGTAGGCCGGAAGTGCAAGGCCGGCGGCCACCGAGATGACCACCAGCACGATCACGAGTTCGGTGAGGCTAAAGGCACGCCGGAGCATCGAGCCCTCCGAGCGTCGCGACGCTAGTACGAGGTGTACAGCACGCCGGCGTCGTCGGTGAGCGCACCGGTGTTCGCGGAGATGTTGCCGGTCGTGTCGTCGTAGATCCAGGCGATGCCCGCACCGGGCGCGGCGCCGACGCCGTTGCTGCCCTTCTCGGTGCCGATCTGGATCGTCGGGATCTCCTTGAGGTAGGGACCGTAAATGAACTCGCCGGTCTTGGTCGCGCTCAGGTTGCCCTCGGCATCCGAGAACTGCACGACCATGGCGTTGGTGAAGTCGGCCAGTGCCGGGTAGTTGTTCTGGTGCTCGGCGTAGTAGAGCTCCAGCGCCCCGCGGAGCGTCGCGAGGTCCGACTTGAGCCGCGACGAGGCCGCGCCCGCGGCGCCTCGGCTCATACGGGGGACCGCGACGGCGGCCAGGATGCCGAGGATCGCGATCACGATCACCAGCTCGATCAAGCTAAAGCCACACCGGCGTTGACGCAGCACCCCAAGCATGTCCGTCACCTCCACCTCGGATCCCGGCGGGCCATCCTGGCTCGCCGAGGATGGCATCGGCGTTCTCGTTGCCCGTATCCAGCCACCCATCCCCGTTGCGGGGCCTTCATCGCGTCGCTCGGGCGGTCTGTGCCGGCTGTGCGGCTAGCGCCGCGGAGCGCCAACCGAGACGCCCCGGCGACCGGGAGCCGTGGCCTGGTCCGGTAGCTCGACGCGGATCCGCCGAGCGCCGCTCTCGAAGACCGCCGCCCGCCGCTCGACCTCCACCAGCGTCATGCCGTCAATCTTTTCGCCGATGCGCACGGGCCTGCCGTCGATGATCGCCACGCTATCGGGCCCCGCGGCCAGCACGGCGCTGAGCGTGTGGCGGGACGCGAACGAGCCTCCCGCGGACGCCACGGCCTCGCCAGCCCCTGCATCGGGCATCGCGAATGGATCGGGCACGCCCCCCGACTCGTTCTTCTGGGCCATCAGTGCCCGGGCCGCCTCGTTCCAGCCGGCCATCGCCTTGCGTTCGTCGAGCGGTCGGGCAGCCGCCCCTGCGCCTGCGTCCCCGGTGGTCGCGTCGTGCATGGGCACCGGTGCGCCGGCCTGGGCCGATTGCGGCCCAGCGCTGAGCAGTTGATCGACGCCCAGGACCAACCCGGCGCAGCCCAGCAGCGCGACGTAGACGCGACGCTCCTTGTTTAGCTTCATGCAGCGTTCATCGAGCCGGCGGCGCGGACCCTGGAGCCGACCCGCCCCGCCCGGCTTCGGGCCCTGCCGAAGGCGCGGAATAGCGCGACAGGCCGAGCTGGAACACCTGGGGCTGCTCGGCGCTCGTACCCCGGGAGACGGTCACGTGGTCGACCGCCACGTCCGGAAAATCGTCCTCGAGCAAGCCGATCAGCTCGATGAGCCCCTCCAGCCGCCCGGCCCCCTGCAGCAGCATCCGCGTGCGGAGCAGCCCGTCCTCCTCCCGGCGGTCCATCGTGTCGACGCCGCGCACGACGAGGCCGCAGTCTTCGGCGCCATCCGAGAGCCGCTGGAAGATCGAGCCCGCCGCGATCGCCGCGGGCTGCTGCGCGTCCAGCCGCAGCGTCCGCCGCAGTTCAGCGATCCGCGTGCGGAGTGCGTCCATTTCCTCGGCGCGCTGGACGGCGGCCGCTCGCTCCGCGGCCGCGATGACCTCCTGGGCACGCGCCGCCTCGCGGGCGTGCTGCATGGGACCAACGCCCAGCAGGTACACGAGTCCGGCAAGCACCACCAGTACGCCCGAGCCGAGCGCGTGCACGTGCGCCGGTGTCAGGCGGCTTGCCAGGCTCTGGAGCGAGGCGGGCTTCATGGCTTGGCGCTCCCGGGCTGGACCGTGCACTCGATCTGGAAGCTCGTGCTCGCGGGGCTCCCGGGGGGCGCCACCCGCGAGTACACCAGCACGGTGTTCGAGAACAGCCGCAACGAGTCGAGCCGCTGCGACATGCCCTGCGCCAGCGGCGTGCTGCCGGCGAATCCATCGATGACGACCCGCCACTGCGGGGGGCCGCTCGGAGCGCGCTCCTTGACGGTGATGCTGCGGAGCACCACGCCATCGCCCGTGCTGTGGGCGATGACCAGGAGCACCGCGTCCCAGGCCGGCATGACCGACGCCCGCCGCTGGGCCCGCTCGCGGGTGGTCAGCGCGTTGATCTCGTTGTGTAGCGTGGCCAGCATGGAGCGGTCCGCCTCGGCCTGGACCGCGAGGTCGGCCGACAGGCTGCCCACCGGCGGCGCCGCGCTGCGGAGGCCGACCACGATTAGGAAGCCGGCGCCCGCGACGAGGCCGGTCGTCACGCACCAGTGCTCCAGCCAGCGTCGCACTCGCAGTGCGGCCACGCGATGGCGAGGCAGCAGATTCGTCGGGGTCATGCCGCGTCCTCCAGCAGGGCGAGGCCGATCGCGCCGGCGAAGCGCGCGTCCACCTCGCCGCCGTCCGGCGCCGCGAACGGCCGCACGTCGATGGCGAGGGCTTCGCCTACCACCGCACGCAGCGTCGGCAGCGTGCCGCCGACGCCACACAGCACCGTCACGAAGTCCGCCGACGAGCGGCAGCGATGCCTCTCGAAGCCCACGCAGGCGCGCACCTCTTCGGCGATTGCCGTGCCCAGCACGGACAGCGATCGGCCGTGGTCCCGCAGCCGCAGCTCGGGCAGCGCCCGGGCGTAGGTCTGCACGCCTCCGCGATGCACCGCCAGCACGCAGGCGTCCGCCTCGACGCAGACGATCACTCGGAACGCATCGCCGCCGGCCGCTTCGCCGTGCACCGCGCGGGCCATGGCCCGCGTCGGATCGTCCATGCCGGCCACCCGCAGGCCCGCCAGCTCCAGCACGCCCGCGAGGGCGTCGGCGGGCTCGGTCTTGCAGCCGATGACCATCATCTCGTGCCGAGAGCCGGTGGCCGGCAGGCTCCAGGCGGAGAACTCGAAGGGCGTCTGCTCGAGCTTGCGGAGGCGCTCCAACTCGGCGCGAGCCAGCTTCGCGAAGGGCGCGTCCGACGACGCGGGCGGCATGTTCATCGTCGCATGCACGAGCGATTCGGCCGGAGCGGACACGACCACCTCGGTGCCCCGAGCGCCGCGGCGGAACAGCAGCGACTCCAGCCGCCGGGCATCGGTCTCGTCAAGCACGTCGCCGGCGTCGAGGCGGCCCATGACGCCCGAGCACGCGAGCCTCCAGTCGCCGGCGACGCCGACGACCTCGGCGATGCGGATCTCGGACGGCAGGATCTCGACGCCGATCCGGGGCCGCCGTCGTGCCGCGGAGATGAGGTTCCCCAGGTTCGTCATGGCGCCCCCGCGGTGGCCGTGAGATCGAAGAGCGGCAGGAACATGCTGATGGCGATCGTGCCGACGATCAGCCCGAGCGTCACCAGCAGCAGCGGTTCGATGATGCTCGTCAGCGTCTTGAGGGCCGCGTCGTTCTCCTCCTCAAGAAACTCGGCCACATTGTTCATCATCCGCCCGATCGAGCCCGTGCGCTCGCCCGTCCGCACGCCCTCGCGCACGAGGGGGTGCACCAGGTCGCTGCCATCGAAGACCGAGCTGATGGGCTGGCCCGATTCGGCGGCGTCCCGGGCCGACCGCAGCAGGTCGACGTACTCGGGGCTCCGCATCGACCGCGACGACAGCTCGAGCACGTCAAGCAGCGGCAGGTGGCTGTCCAGCAGGAGGGCGAACATCCGCGCGACCCGGGCGTTAGCGAACGCCTGCAGCAGCGGGCCGATCTTGGGCGTTCGCAGCATGGCGCCGCCGATGAGGCGTCCGGTCGAGGGCCGCCGCGTCGCGAGCCACCCCAGCGCGCCCACGCCGAGCACCGAGGGCACCACGGCCCACCAGTAGTTCCGCAGGACGTAGCTGATGGTCATGAACAGCTGCGTGCTCGGCGGGATGGGCGTATCGAGCGAGTCGAACAGCTCCTCGAACCGCGGGAAGACGAACACCAGCATCGAGACGACGACGACCAGCCCGATGCCGATCAGCAGCACGGGATAAATCATCGAGGCGACGAGCGTCCGCTGCACGCGGAGCTGCTGCTGCAGCATGCGGGCGACGCGGTCGAGCAGTTCGCTCATCCGGCCGCTGTCCTCGCCGGCGGAGATCATCGCGCGGCACACGCGATCGAAGTAGCCGGGGTGCTTGGCCATCGCCTCGGACAGTGCGCTGCCCGATTCGATGTGGTCGCGGATGTCCTCGAGCACGGCCGCGAACTTGGGGTTGCGGGCCTGCGACGCAAGGCTGTCCACGGCCTCGGACAGCTGCGTGCCCGATGCCAGCAGCACCGAGAGGTGCCGCAGGCACTGGGTGATCTCGCCTAGCTTGCCCTTGGGCCCGCGGACGCGCTCGTCGTCCACGCGATCGGCCTCGCCGAGCTCCAGCACGAGCACGCCATCGGCGCGGAGCTTCTCGCGGGCGGCCTGCTCGGTGGCGGCCTCCATCACGCCGCGGCGGGACTTGCCGTTTGCGTCGAAGCCGGTGTAGATGAACTTCATGCGGCCTCCCGCAGGCCGTCGCCCTGTTCGTCGTTGTCGTCGGCCCGCGTGACGCGGAGGGCTTCCTCGAGGCTCGTGGTGCCATTCTTGGCGACGAGTACCGCCTCCTCGCGGAGCGTCTTGCCGCCGCCCCGCCGGAATGCGTCCCGCAGCTCCACCGACGAGGCGCCCGCGTGCACGAGCCGGCGGGTTGCCGGCGTGACCTCCATCACCTCGTATACGCCGGTGCGGCCCTGGAAGCCGGTGTCGTGGCACTGCACGCAGCCGAGCCCGCGGCGGAACGGCGTTCGCTGCTCGCCGGCGAGCCCGGCCTCCTCGAGCACGCCATCGTCGGGGTAGTACCTGGTCGAGCAATTGGGGCAGATCGTGCGGGCCAGCCGCTGCGCGACGACGCCGTTGATCGCGCCCGACAGCAAGTAGGGCTCGACCGACATGTCCATCAGCCGCTCGATGGCGCCCGGCGCGTCGTTGGTGTGCAGCGTTGCGAGCACCATGTGCCCGGTGATCGCCGCCTGCACCGCCACCCGAGCCGTGTCCTGGTCGCGGATCTCGCCGACCATGATGACGTCCGGATCCTGGCGAAGGATGCTCCGCAGCGCGCGGCCGAACGTCAGCCCGATCGACTCCTGCACCTGGATCTGGTTGATCAGGTCGAGCTGGTACTCCACCGGATCCTCGACCGTCACGATGTTCCGCTCGGGGCTGCTGAGCAGCTCGAGGGCCGAGTACAGCGTCGTCGACTTGCCGCTGCCCGTCGGGCCGGTGACGAGCACGAGGCCGTACGGCTTCCGCAGGATGCGGGCGATCGTGGACATCAGCTCGGGCCGGATGCCCAGGTCCGCCAGGCTCGCGTTGAGGTTCTCGCGATCCAGGATGCGGATCACCAGCTTCTCGCCCAGCAGCGTCGGCATCGACGACACGCGGAGCGACACCTCGCGTCCCTCCGCCATGATGCGGATGCGGCCCTCCTGGGGCATCCGCTTCTCGGCGATGTCCAGCTTGGCCAGCACCTTGACGCGGGACGTGATGGCCGAGTGCATGCCCTGGGGCGGCCGCATCAGGTCGCGGAGCGTGCCGTCGATGCGGTAGCGGATGCGGGTGCCCCGGTGGCTGGGCTCGATGTGGATGTCGCTGGCCCGATCCCGGATCGCCGTTAGCAGCGACATGTTGACGAGGTTGACGATCGGGCTGCCCGCGACCAGCCGCGACAGGTCGTCCTCGGAGCTCTCCTCGTCGACCTGCTCGCGGTCGAAGACTTCGACGTCGGTCTCCTCGAGCTGCGACAGGAACGCGTTGAGGTCGGCCTGGTTCTGGGCGTACTTCTCGAGGTACTCCTCGATGTTGGGCCGCAGCGCCAGCACCGGGCGGATGCGACAGTCCGTCAGCTCCTTGAGGCGGTCGATGGTCGGCAGCGACTGCGGCTCGGCCATCGCGACCGTCAGCTCGTCGCGTACCCGGAACATGGGGATGACGGCGAGCCGCTGCGATTCCTCCGCGGGCACCAGCTTGAGCAGCTCGGGATCCACCAGGCCGTGGCGGAGCACGCAGCTGCGGATGCCCAGGTGCTTGCCCAGCGCGTGCACGAGCTGCGACGACGGGATGATGCCGTCCTCGACCAGGATCTCGCCGAGCAGCCGGTCCTCGGTTCGCTGGCGGTGCAGCGCCGCGCCGAGCTGGTCCTCGGTGATGGCGCCCGCCTCGAGCAGCAGATCGCCGATGCGGATCGGGCCCTCCGGCGCCCGCGCGGGGGGCGGCGCGGGAGGCGCCGGCGGATCGCCGGCGCTGGGCTGGTCGGGGCGTTCGGCGTCGCTCACAGGAAGCTCCTGGCGGCCGACACGCCGTCGTCGTAGATGTCGAACTTCGGGGCGATGCCCGTGAGGTCCAGGCAGGTCCGCACCGTCTCGTTCAGGCCACAGAGCTTGAGCACCCGCCCGGCTCGGGCGAGGTCGTCGGTGGCGTCCAGCAGCGCCTCGAGCGCCTTGCTATCCATGAAGGGGACGGCCGACGCATCGACGACGCAGCGGCCCATCGAGCGGCGGGCCAGATCCAGCAGCTGCCGGCGGAACTCGATGGAGTCGGCCTGGGCGATCGCGCCGTCGGGCCTCAGGAAGGTGACGGCTCCACGAACCTGCTCGTCGATGCGCATCGCGGCGACCCCCTTAGGCGACGAGCCGGCCCGATGGGATGGAGAGGGTGAACACGCTGCCCTTGCCGACCTCCGAATCGACGCTGATTGATCCCTCGTGGCAGAGCATGATCTCCTTGGCCAGCGTCAGGCCCAGCCCCGTGCCTTGCGTGCCCGAGCTGCGAGCGTCGTCGGCGCGATAGAAGCGCTCGAAGATGCGGTCGCGGTCCTGGGCCGAGATGCCCGCGCCGGTGTCGCGCACCTCGATGGTCATGCCGTCGACGCCGCTGTCGACGACGACGTCCACCTCGCCGCCCTCGGGCGTGTACTTGATGGCGTTGCCCAGCACGTTGTGGCAGGCCTGCAGCAGCTTGTCGCGGTCGCCGCGGATCACCGGCAGCTTCGGCGGCAGCTTGAACCGCAGGTCCACGCTCTTGGCCGTTGCCTGGGGGACGAATTCGCCGCGGAGCTCCTCGAACAGCTGGTCGCTGCGGGCCTCGCCCTCCTGGATCGAGAGCGCGCCAGCCTCCATCTCGCTGACCGAGAGCATGTCGGAGACGACCCGCTCGAGCCGGCGAACCTCCTGGTTGATCACGTTGAGGCAGGTGCCCAGCATCGCCTCGTCGCATTCGTCGCTGATCGCGGTCTCGGCGTACAGCCGCATGTTGGTCAGCGGGGTCCGCAGCTCGTGCGTGGCGTGCGCGACGAAGTTGGCGCGGGCGTCCTCGGCGGCGTTCAGCTGCGTGACGTCCTCGACGACCAGCACGCTGTGGCCCGGCAGTTCGCACGCCCGGACCGACACCCGCAGGCACGCCCGCGTGTCGCCTAGACTGCGGTCTACTTCAACGCTCGAGCGGCGCAGCTCGCGACGCCCGCCTTCCGACGTGCCCAGCAGCCCATCGAGCTCGAGGTGGTCGGCGATGTCCGCACCGGCGAGCTTCGAGGGATCCGCGTTGAGCAGCATGGCGGCCGCCTCGTTCGCGAAGCAGACCCGCAGCTCGGCGTCGACCACCAGCACGCCCTGCCACAGCGCGGCGCACACGGCGCCCGTGAGGCTTGCGTCACCACTGGATGGGATGGGGACGCCGGGCGACGCGGAAGCGGGCTCCGCGGCGGGGGCCTCGAGCCGCTCGAGCAGCGCGTTCCAGGCGGCGGCCTCGGCGCCGAAGCGCTGGCCGATCCGGAGTTCTTCGGGTGCCGCCTTCCGTTCGACCGAGGCGAGGACGGCCTCGCGGAGCGCCGCCATCGCCAGAAGCCGCTTCCGCAGCCACCGGTACGCGAGGGCGCTGGCGGTGGCGGAAAGGGCCACCAGAAGGCCGAACTCGACGATCACCGGCAGGCCCGTGGTCGATCCTGCGCGGACGACGAGCCAGCCGTGGGCCGCCGTCACCAGCATCAGCAGCCCGACGGTCGCCAGGCCGAAGGGAGCCAACGCCCGTTCTCTGGACTGCATCGGCCTCCAGTCCATGGCTTTTTGCCCCCCCGCGCACCCGCGATCGAACCCGTCGAGCCCCGCGGCGGGGGCTCGTCGCGGCGCTGTATCGGTTGGAGGGATCGGGGGCTCAAGGCAATGCCCCGGGTTCGCCCGTGGCACGGGGAACCCTGTCGCCGATAAGCCGGCTGGCCGAAGCCGCTGCTAATCGAACTGGAAGACGCCCTTGCGGAGACCGTACAGGTAGGCGACCACGGTGGTCAGCAGGAAGAAGAGGATGCGGCCGAGCCACAGCAGCCGCTCGTCCGCGTCGAGCCCGAGATTCGCGAAGGTCGTGGCCCATGGATACAGGAACACGATCTCAACATCAAAAACCAGGAAGACCATCGCGATCAGGTAGAAGCGGACGTTGAACCGCTTGCGGGCGGTGCCGACCGCCTCCATGCCGCTCTCGTAGGTCGCACCCTTGGTCTCGCCCTGCCGGCTCGGCCCGAGGATCCGCGTCAGCACGATGTTCATCACGCTGAAGCCGACGACCGCCATGATGATGACGATCAGCGGCAAGAAGGCCGCGGGGTCGGTCGTGCCCAGAGTCGTGGGTCCGGCGAGCATGGGCCGAGGATAGGCGTCGGCCACCCGCACGAGCGTTCACCGCGACGCCCGCCGAGGTCCGAGGTCGCTCACCGGGATGCCAGTTTGGCGGTTCGTGCGGGGCGTGGCGGGGCTCGGGCAGTCACGCGGTCCGGCGTAGGCGATCCCATATCGCTTCGCGGACTGGCGCGCCGGTTGTACTGGGCCTCGCCAAGCGTGCTCGCCGCGTGCGGCGGCGTGCTGCCGCGTGACGCAGAACCAAACGGAGATCGCTGCCCATGGCCGTCAAAGAGCTGACCTTCGATGTCGACGCCCGCCACGCCCTGCTCGCCGGGGTGGAGAAGCTCGCCCGGGCCGTGAAGAGCACGCTGGGCCCCAAGGGCCGCAACGCCGTGCTCGACAAGTCCTGGGGCGGCCCGACCGTGACCAAGGACGGCGTGTCGGTGGCCGAGGAGATCGAGCTCCGCGACCCCGCCGAGGACATGGGCGCCCGCCTGGTCAAGGAGGCCGCCAGCAAGACCAGCGATGACGCCGGCGACGGCACGACGACCGCGACCGTGCTGGCCGAGGCGCTCTTCCGCCAGGGCCTGAAGTTCGTCGCTGCCGGCGTGGACGCCAACTCGCTGGTCCGCGGCATGCGTCGGGCGGTCGAGGCGGCCACCGAGTCGATCGACGGGCTGGCGACGCCCATCCAGGGCAAGGCCGACATCCAGAACGTCGCCACCATCAGCGCCAACAACGACCGCGAGATCGGCAAGATCATGGCCGACGCCTTCGACAAGGTCGGCAAGGACGGCGTCATCACCGTCGAGGAGGGCCGCGGCCTGGAGACCGAGGTCGTCGTCGTCGAGGGCATGCAGTTCGACCGCGGCTACCTGTCGCCCAACTTCGTGACCGACCCCGACGCGATGAAGGTCGAGCTCGACAAGGCCCTCATCCTCGTGCACGAGGACAAGATCGAGAACGTCCAGAAGCTCGTTCCGCTGCTCGAGAAGGTGATGGCCGCCAAGAAGCCGCTGGTCATCATCGCCGAGGACATCACCGGCGAGGCGCTCGCCACCCTGGTCATCAACAAGCTCCGCGGCACGCTGCAGGTCGCGGCCGTCAAGGCGCCGGGCTACGGCGACCGCCGCAAGGCCATGCTGGGCGACATCGCGACCCTCACCGGCGCGACGGCCATCATGAAGGACCTGGGCATCGACCTCGAGGACGTCGACCTGGGCCACCTGGGCCTGGCCAAGAAGATCGAGATCGACGGCGAGAACACGACCATCGTCGAGGGCGCGGGCAAGACCAGCGACATCCAGGGCCGCATCGAGCAGATCCGCCGCGAGATCGAGACCTCCACCAGCGACTACGACCGCGAGAAGCTCCAGGAGCGGCTGGCGAAGCTCGCCGGCGGCGTGGCGCAGGTCAAGGTCGGTGCGGCGTCCGAGGCCGAGCTCAAGGAGAAAAAGGCCCGCGTCGAGGACGCGCTGCACGCCACCCGCGCCGCGGTGGCCGAGGGCATCGTGCCCGGCGGCGGCACCAGCTTCATCCACGCCCGCGCCTCGATCGAGAATCTTAAGGAATGGAAGGCCGTCTTCGGCAAGGCCCACGACGTGTCGGCCGACGAGATCGGCCACGCGAAGTACGACTTCGCCGCGGGCATGCAGGTCGTCCACGAGGCGCTGGGCGTGCCCGCCCGCACCATCGCCGACAACGCCGGCGTCAAGGGCAGCGTCGTGGTCGCCAAGATCGGCGAGCACATCGAGGACGAGCCCGAGAGCGGCTTCGGCTACAACGCGCTGACCGACACCTACGAGGACCTGATCGACGCGGGCGTGATCACGCCCGCCAAGGTCGATCGCTCGGCCCTGCAGAACGCCGCGAGCGTCGCGGGCGTGCTGCTCGCCGCCGACTGCCTGATCACCGAGGTGCCCGACACCGACGACGCCCCCGCGGGCGGCCCGGACATGGACGGCATGGGTGGTATGGGCGGAATGGGAGGCATGGGCGGCGGCATGCCGGGCATGGGTGGGATGGGTGGCATGGGCTTCTAGTCCCGCCTCGAATCGCCCATCCCTCGATCGCATCTGAGTACGCACCAAGACCTGCAGGAGCAGCAGCCATGAACGTCAAACCCCTCGATGATCGGATCGTCGTCCGCCCCGTGGAGAAGGAGGCGATGACCGAGTCGGGCATCTTCCTGCCCGAGACCGCCAAGGAGAAGCCCATGACCGGCAAGGTGCTGGCCGTCGGCCCGGGCCGGCGGCTGGACAACGGCGAGCGGGCCAAGCCGACCGTCAAGAAGGGCGACACCGTCGTCTACGGCAAGTACGCCGGCACCGAGGTCGAGGTGAAGGGCGATGCGCATCTGATTTTGCGGGAGAGTGAGTTGCTGGGGGTGGTGGAGGGCTGATGAAGCCACTGGCCACTGGCGATTGGCCACGAGCCGCTGGGGGCGGGATGAGCGAGATCCGGTCGTTCGAGGATCTTCAGGCCTGGAAGCTCTCCGTGTCGCTCACCACCAGGGTGTACCGGGCGACGGCGGCCTTCCCGAGCGATGAACGGTTCGGCCTCGTGAGCCAGATGCGGAGGAGCGCCGTTGCGGTCCCGAGCAACATCGCCGAAGGCTGGGGCAGAGGACAGACCCGCGACTACGCGAGGTTCATCCGGGTGGCCCGAGGATCGGCGTACGAATTGCAGACGCAGCTGCTCATTTCTAGTGAACTTGGATTCGTTGCAGCTGTGGACTTTGAGGATTTGATGTCGGACGTGCAGCAAGTCGGCAGAGTTGTCTCGGGCTTGCTGCGGAGCATCGAAGCGAAGTTGACAGAACGCTAATGGCCAGTGGCGAGTGGCTAGTCGCCACGCCGGGCCCGAAGGACGACCAATGAGCACCAAGCAGATCATGTTCGACGACTCCGCGCTGCTCGAGATGAAGCAGGGCGTGGACCGGCTGGCCGACGCCGTCAAGTGCACCATGGGCCCCGCGGGCCGCAACGTGGTGATCCAGAAGAGCTTCGGCGGCCCGAAGGTCACCAAGGACGGCGTGTCGGTCGCCCGCGAGGTCGAGCTGCCCGATCCCTTCGAGTCCATGGGCGCCAAGATGGTGCACCAGGTTGCCAAGAAGACCGCCGACAAGGCCGGCGACGGCACGACCACGGCGACGGTGCTGGCCCAGGCCATCTTCACCGCGGGCCTGAAGCACGTGGCCGCCGGCGCGAACGCCGTGCAGATCCAGCGGGGCATCAACAAGGCCGCCGAGGCCGCCGCCGACGCGATCGATGCCGCGGCGACCCCGTGCAAGGGCAAGGACGACTACCGCAAGATTGCCACGGTGTCGGCCAACCACGACGCCGAGGTCGGCCAGCTCATCGCCGATGCGATCTCGAAGGTCGGCGCCGAGGGCGTCGTCGAGGTCGAGGAGGGCCGCGGCGCCGAGACCGAGCTGGAGTTCGTCGAGGGCATGCAGTTCGACAAGGGCTACCTCTCGCCGTACTTCATGACCGATCCCAAGACCGCCGAGTGCGTGCTGGACGACTGCCTCATCCTGCTGCACGAGAAGAAGATCGCCAACCTGACCGATCTGCTGCCGCTGCTCAACAAGGCCGTGTCGGCCGGCAAGCCGCTGCTGCTGATCGCCGAGGACGTCGAGAACGAGGCCCTCGCGACGCTGGTGGTCAACCGCCTGCGCGGTTCGCTCAAGATCGCCGCCGTCAAGGCGCCGGGCTTCGGCGACCGCCGCAAGGCGATGCTCCAGGACATCGGCATCCTCACCGGCGGGACGTACTTCAGCGAGGATCTCGGCCGAAGCCTCGAGTCCATCGAACTGAACGAGCTGGGCAAGGCCAAGAAGATCGTCATCACCAAGGACGACACCACGGTTATCGAGGGCGCGGGCAAGAAGAAGGACATCACCGCCCGGGCCGAGCAGATCAAGGCCCAGCACGACGCCTCGACCAGCGACTACGACCGCGAGAAGCTGATGGAGCGGCACGCCAAGCTCACCGGCGGCGTGTGCATCATCCACGTCGGCGCGGCCAGCGAGGTCGAGATGAAGCAGCGCAAGGACCTCGTCGACGATGCGCTGCACGCCACCCGCGCCGCGGCCAAGGAGGGCTACGTCGCCGGCGGAGGCGTGTCGCTGCTGCGGACCCAGGAGGCGATCGCCGCCGGCCGCAAGAAGGCCAAGGGCGACGAGCAGATCGGCTTCGACATCGTGCACAGCGCCGTCGAGTCGTGCGTCCGCCAGATCGCCGAGAACGCGGGCTTCGATGGCGATCTCGTCGTCGAGAACGTCCGCGAGGGCGAGGCCAACGAGGGCTTCAACGCCGCCACGGGCGATTACGTCGACCTCATCAAGGCCGGCATCATCGACCCGGCGCTGGTCGCCCGCACCGCGCTGGTCAACGCCGCGAGCGTCGCGGGCCTGATGCTCACCACCGACGTGCTGGTGACCGAGCTCAAGGACGAGACCGAGCCGGCGGCGGGGGCGGTGGCATAAGGCGTGGCGCCAGCTCTGTCGCACTAGGTCGATCAACAGAAAGGTCGCATGCCCACCACCCGCGACTACTACGAGATCCTCGGCCTCGAGCGTGATGCGTCCGGGGACGACATCAAGCGGGCGTACCGCCGCCTTGCGCTCAAGTACCACCCGGATCGCAACCCCGACGACGCCGAGGCCGAGGCGAGGTTCAAGGAGGCGGCCGAGGCCTACGAGGTCCTGGGCGACGAGGGCAAGAAGGCCCGCTACGACCAGTACGGCCACGAGGGCCTCCGCGGCGAGGGCGGCGCGGCTCATGATTTCAGCCGCATGCACGTCGACGACATCTTCTCGATGTTCAGCGACATCTTCGGCGGCGGCGGATTCGGCGGGTTCGGCCAGCAGCGGGGCCGCCAGCGCGTCGCGCGGGGCTACGACCTCGAGACCGAGGTCGAGATGAGCCTCAAGGACGTGCTCACGGGCGTGGAGCGGGATGTCGAGTTCACGCGGCTGGACGTCTGCGACACCTGCACCGGCAGCGGCGCCAAGCCCGGCACCGAGCCGGCGACCTGCCCGACCTGCGAGGGCCAGGGCAAGGTGCAGCAGCAGGGTCTCGGCGGCATGTTCCGCATGGTCACCGCCTGCCCGAGCTGCCGGGGCAGGGGCACCATCATCAAGGAGCACTGCGAGGCCTGCAAGGGCAAGGGTCGCGTGCCCCGCAAGCGGTCGCTGAGCGTCCGCATCCCGCCGGGCATCCACGACGGGCAGGCCGTCCGCGTGCAGGGCGAGGGCGAGCCGCCGCCGGCGGAGCTGTCCGCGAACGGCGCGGGCGTGCGGGGCGACCTGCACGTCGTCGCGCGGATCGCCGAGCACGAGTTCTTCCAGCGCGACGGCGACCACCTCGTGATGGAGATGCCCCTCAGCTTCACGCAGGCGGCGCTGGGCACGGAGATCGACGTGCCCACGCTCGGCGAGAAGGCGACCACGACCGTGCCCCGCGGCACGCAGCACGGCGCGATCTTCCGCATGCACGGCAAGGGGCTGCCCAACCTGCGGAGCGGCCGCCGGGGCGACCTGGTGCTGCTCGCCCAGATCGAGATCCCCAAGAAGCTCAGCGACGACCAGGAGCGCCTGCTCCGCGAGTTCGCCGAGACCGAGGACCACGACGTCCTGCCCGAGAGCCAGGGCTTCCTCAAGAAGATCCGCGACCTGTTCTGATCTTGCACCCGTGGCGCACCAGCGGTGCACCGGGACGACGCCAAAAGGACGCACGCGATGGCCGACAGCGAGCACGAGACGATCGACGATGCCGCCCACGAGGAGCGGGGAGCGGCCGCGCCGGCGTCGTTCGGGGACATCGAGCGGACCGAGGACGGCGATCTCGTCGCCGAATCCGCCAGGTTGTTCTTCGCCGATCTGTCGAATCGCCTGGCCGACATGGACGATCGCTGGAAGCGGACGCTCGCGGAGTTCCAGAACTTCCAGCGGCGGGCGTCGACGAACGAGGCCGAGGCCCGCGCCCGCGGCGTGCGGGACGTCTGCGAGGCGATGCTCGGCGCACTCGACAGCCTGGACATGGCGCTCGCGCAGGATCCCGAGAAGATCACGGCCCGGCAGATGATTCAGGCCGTCGAGACCATCCGCAGCGAGGCCAGCAAGGCGATGGCCCGCCACGGCGTGCAGCCCATCGCGCCCACCGTGGGCGACGAGTTCGATCCGCACCTGCACGAGGCGGTCATGAAGCAGCCCGCAGAGGGCGTGGCAGCCGGACGCATCGCGCTCGTGCTGCAGGCGGGCTACGCGATGGGCGAGCGGGTGCTGCGGCCGGCCAAGGTCGGCGTCGCGCCGGCGGAGGACGAGTGACATGCCCACCTACGACTACCGCTGCAACGCCTGCGAGCACGAGTTCGAGCTGTTCCAGTCCATGAAGGACGCGCCCAAGAAGACCTGCCCCGAGTGCGGCAAGCGGAAGCTCGAGCGCCTCATCGGCACGGGTGCGGCGGTGCTCTTCAAGGGCTCGGGCTTCTACGAGACCGACTACCGCAGCGATAGCTACAAGAAGGCGGCCAAGGCGGACAGCCCCGAGTCCACGGGCGACAAGAACGCCGGCGACAAATCCGGTGACAACACCGGCACCTCGAAGAAGCCCGACGCCGCGAAGAAGGCGAAGCCAAGCGCCGAGAAGAAGCCCGACAAGAAGGCCCCCGCCGGATGATCGTCGGCCACGGTGTCGATCTCGTCGAGGTCGCCCGCATCCATCGCTCGATCGATCGCTTCGGCGACCGATTCCTCGAGCGTGTGTTCACCGAGAACGAGCGGCGCTACGCGGCCGATCGCGCCCGCCGCCTCGAGCATCTCGCCGCACGCTTCGCCGCCAAAGAGGCCGTCCTCAAGGCGCTCGGCACGGGCTGGTCGGGCGGCATCGCCTGGACGGACGTCGAGGTCACCCGGGACGCGGCCGGACGGCCGGGCGTCGCGCTGCACAATCTGGCCGCGGAGCACGCGCGCCGCCTGGACGCCAAGCGGTGGACGCTCTCGATCAGCCACACCGATACGCACGCGATGGCCTCGGCGATCGCCGAGGGCTAATGCCGCGTCGCGATCAGCCCGGTCCGGCGTCGCCCGCGCCGTCCGCTTTCGCGAGCTGCTCCTGCATGTGTGGCACGAAGTCGGTGGCGTACCACTGCCGCCATGCGTCCTGGTCCCAGCCCAGCCGCGAGGTATCCTCGCCGTAGAGATCGCTCGTCAGGCGGACGAGCGCGTCGTGGATCTCCACGCGGTACTGCACGACGGCGGCGTCGATGACCCGCAGGATGACGCCCTCGGTGACCACGCTCAACTCCGGGTCGAACGCCACGGCGCTGTCGCTGACGACGGGCGTCAGATCGCTGACGAACGCCTGCTGCTGGCCGACGAGGATGTACGCCAGGGCGCCGTTGCCGTCGCTGTCGTTGCGTCGGCCGGCGATTTGCGAAGCGATCATGGCCGGAATGGCGTCCGCGATGCGGAGCGTCGCCGCCAGTCCTGCGGCCGCCGACGCGGGCGTGTTGTCCGATCGGCGGAGCCCCTCGGCGACGACCGATTGCACGCTCCGCGGCACGTCCCTGCCGCTCAGCACGTCGTCGAGGGTTTCGGCTGCCATGACCCGGAGCCTCTCGTCCTTGTCGAAGACGGCCGTCCACGCGACCATGGCCAGCGCCTCGTCGGTGCCGAGCTGCGCGAGGTGCTCGACGATGGCGCGACGCACGTCGTCGCCCGAGCGGCCGAAGATCTCGAGCATGCTCTCGAAGATCGCCGGGTCCGTGTACTCCCGCAGCTTGCGGATGCCGGCTTCGCGGAGCTCCTGGGCCCGCGGGTTGCGGAAGTAGGTCCGCTTCAGCTTGCGGAGCTCGAATTCCAGCCCGCGGCGGCGGCGGTTCATCTCGCGCACGGCCTGCTCGTAGTCGACCGCCTCGGGCATCCCCGCGGGGTCCTCCACGGCGGGCAGCGACGGCGGCCGGGGTGCGGCCGGCTGTTGCTGGGCGAGCGCCGGTGTACCCGCGATCGTGGCCACCAAGGCCGCAAGGCTGATGCGATACGTCCTGTGCATGTTCGGCTCCCGCAAGGGCGTCCGTGCGTCGGCTGCCAGGGTGGGGCTCCCGAGCCGATCACTCGAAGAGTGTACGGGCCGGGCGCCCGCGAGTTGCGTCCAGCGGCGACGCCGGGCGATGGGACCGATATACTCCCGGCCCGCGACGCACGGCCGTGGCGGCGACATCCTGGGCGATTGGCGCAGTTGGCTAGCGCGCCTCGTTGACATCGAGGAGGTCACAGGTTCAAGTCCTGTATCGCCCACTTGGCCGAACGGCGGTAGAAGCGCTCCGGCGGCGTAACCCACAAACCCAACGCGTTGCGCGGACGATCCGGATCCGAGAGGTCGGGCCGGAGCGGGCATCCCCTGCTCGTGGCGGATGCGGTGGGCGGGTCGGCTGCTATTGAGAGTGCTTTCACGACAGGCTTTCCGGATCACTCGACCCGCACTCGATCGTGCCGATAGGATTCCGTTGGATGCCGGGCGTGCTCTCCATCTTCCTTGTCCTGGCACTCGTCTGCCAGCCGACGACCGCACTCGCAAGCATCTTCGCTTCGGGGTGCTGCAGCGGGCATGCACACGACGCGGCCGAGGTTGCAACCGAGGCCGCGTCGAATTCGTGTTGTGCAGCACCTGCTCCGGCCCAATGCGACGAGACCGAGGACAAGCCCCGGCTCCCGTGCCCCAGGGATGGCGACTGCGAATGCCCGCGGTCGTGCTGCAAGATCGGCGGAGCCACGCCGGCCATTCCGCAGCAGCCACGAAGCCTCCTCTGGAGCGATGCCTCCGCGCCGGTTGCGATGGTGCTCACCGAAGCCCCTCGTGATGCGTTCGCGGACGACCCAGCCCATCCGCCCAAGTTCTGACCACACGCCAACGCCGAAGGTGCGCGCAGGCCGTGCGCGGTGGTTCGCCAGAACTTGGAGCCCATCACATGCAGGAAGCACACGCACGCGCGGCGAGCCCGCGCGACGCAACGCTGCGGCGGTCGTGGCCGTCCACGGTGATTCCCATCGCCGTCGTGCTCGCAACGCTCGCCGTGCTTGGCTGGTCGGCGTGGCCCATCGTCCGACCGACGCGCACCGTGCAGGTCGCGCAGGTCGTGTTCAGCGTGCCGGATGAGTCCGAGCCGCAGGCCGAGTCGGAATCCGCGGCGACCCCCTCGACCCGAATGGTGCAGGCGCCCGGGTGGGTGGAAGCCGAGCCGTACTACACCGCCGTCACCACGCTCGCCGATGGGATCGTCGAGACCATCGACGTGCTCGAGGGCGAGCCCGTGCGGGCCGGCCAGCTCGTGGCCACCCTTGTGGATGACGAGGCACGCTTGGATCTCGCCTCTTCGGCGGCGGCGCTCGCCGCCGCCGAGGCGGACCGCGCCGTGGCGTTGGCCGATCTTCGGGCCGCCCAGGAGGCGTGGGACCAGCCCGTCGCACGAGAGAAGGCCGTAGCGGTCGCGCGTGCGGAGCTCGCCCAGCGGCGTGCGGAGCTCGCCCGGCTGCCGACGCTCATCGAGTCGGCGGAGGCCACGCTGGTCCGCCTCGAGGAGGAGGCCAAGCGGGCGCGGTCGGCCCGGCAACGCGGCGCGACGGTGGAGCTCGAGCTCGTGGTCGCGGAGCAACGCGTCGCCGCGCAGCGGGCCGAGGTCGCCGCCCTCCGCGCAAGCGAGCCCGTGCTGGGAGCCGGCGTCGAGAGGCTCCAGGCCGAACTCAGGGCGGCGGAGCGAGACTTCGAGCTGAGGATCGACGAGCGTCGTGCGCTCGACGCCGCGACGGCCATCCTGGCGCGCGCCGAGGCGCACGTCGTTCGGCGTCGCGCCGAGCGGGACGACGCCCGGCTCGCGTTGGATCGCATGGTCATCCGCTCGCCGATGGATGGCGTCGTCCTCCGTCGGCTGAAAGCGCCCGGGGACAAGGCGATCCGGGGCATGGATGATGCCCACT
The DNA here is from genome assembly GCA_039819165.1 of Planctomycetota bacterium. Lineage (NCBI taxonomy): Bacteria > Pseudomonadati > Planctomycetota > Planctomycetota bacterium. The sequence continues at coordinate 826,975 of JBCBSM010000001.1, read as the reverse complement.
CAGCCCACCTGGTGCACGTGTACGACCCAGCCAAGCTGCAGGTACGCGTGGATGTGCCGCTCGCCGACGCGTCGCAGGTGCATCCGGGCCAGGCGTGCGAGATCGTCGTGGATGTCCTGCCCGGCACGGTCTTCCACGGCTCGGTGCTCCGCGTGACGCACGAGGCGGACCTGCAGAAGAACACGCTGCAGGTCAAGGTTCGCGTGCTCGAGCCGTCTCCGCTGCTGCGGCCCGAGATGCTCGCCCGCGTGAAGTTCCTGCCGTCCGGTGAGGACGCCGGCGGCAATCCCTCCGATCCGTCGGCGGCCGTGCTCATCCCAGAGTCGTCCATGCAGGATGGTCGCGTGTGGCTCGTTGCCGACCGCCGGGGTTCACGCGGGCGTCTGCAACCGGTTGCCGTCCAGACCCATAGCCGGGAGGACGGCTGGATCCTCGTGAGCGGCCCGCTGCGTGCGGGCGATCTGCTCGCGCACCCGGAGCAGGGCTATCGCCCGGGTCAATCCGTTCGAATCGGCAAGGGGGGCGACCAATGAGCCTCATCGAATGCCGAAACCTGACACGCGAGTACCGGCGGGGCGGGGAGGTCATCCGGCCGCTGGAGGATCTGGACCTCGACGTCCCGCGGGGCGACTTCCTCGCGCTCATGGGTCCGAGCGGCAGCGGCAAGACCACGCTGCTCAATCTCATCGCCGGGATCGACTCACCGACGAGCGGCTCGCTCGTCGTCGATGGCTCGGATATCTCGAAGCTGGCACGACGCAGGCTCGCCGCGTGGAGAGCGGAGCACGTCGGGTACATATTCCAGCTGTACAACCTTGTGCCCGTGCTCACCGCGTACGAGAACGTGGAACTCCCACTGTTGCTGCACGGTCTGTCGAGGCGAGAACGCCACGAGCGCGTCATGACCGCCCTGGAGCGCGTCGGCATCGCCGAGCGACGCAACCACTTTCCGCGGCAGCTCTCGGGAGGCCAGGAGCAGCGGGTGGCCGTGGCGCGCGCGATCGTGGCCGAGCCGGACATCCTGGTGGCGGACGAGCCGACCGGCGATCTCGACAAGCGGAGCGCCGAGTCGGTGATGCGCCTCCTCCAAGAACTGAACGAGCGGCTGGACGCCACCGTCATCATGGTGACGCATGATCCGAACACCACGACCTACGCGAAGCGCACGCTGCACCTGGACAAGGGGCGGCTCGTGCCCGCCGCCGAACCACGGGAGGAGGTGCTCGCATGACGCTCCTGAAGTGCTCGCCGTACGTCCTCAAGCAGATCTGGCGGCACCGTGTGCGGTCGCTGCTCACGGTGTTGGGCATCGGCATCGCGATGTTCCTCTTCACCGCCGTGCAAGCCATGAATCGCGGCGTCGCCATCGCGACCCAGCAGACGGCCAAGGACACCACCCTCATCGTCTACCGGGAGGACCGCTACTGCCCGGCGACTAGCCTGCTGCCGCAGGACTACCGCGCGCGCATCGAACGCATCGAGGGCGTGGAGTCCGCGATCCCGGTCAAGGTTGTCGTCTCGAATTGCCGGACGAGCCTGGACGTCGTGACCTTCCGCGGCGTTCCCAAGGATCAGTTCCTCGCCAGATCCAATCGCGACATCGAGCTCGTCGCCGGCTCGTACGAGGACTGGTCCCGGCGCACGGACGCGGCGCTCCTCGGCGAGACCCTGGCCACCCGCAGGGGGCTCTCGCCGGGCATGACCTTCGATGCGGCGGGCATCACCGCCTACGTCGCGGGGATCATCCGCTCGGATAGTCCACAGGACCAGAACGTCGCGTACACGGCGATCGAGTTCGTGCAACTCGCGGGCCGCGACGAGCTCGGCATCGTCACCCAGTTCAACGTCAGGGTCGAGGATCCCTCGATGCTGGAGGACATTGCGGCCGCCATCGACGCCGAATTCGCCGTCGCGCAAGAACCCACGGCCACGTTCACGGAGAAGGCCTTCATCGGTCGCGTCGCCGACGACATCATCGAGCTGGTCGGTTTCGCCCGCTGGCTGGGACTTGGGTGCCTGGCGGCGGTGCTGGCGCTGGTTGCCAACTCCGTCGTGCTGGGCGTGCAGAGCCGCGTGAGCGAGCACGCGGTGCTCCAGACCCTGGGATACTCCGGCCGGCTGCTCGCCGCGCTCATCGTGCTGGAGGGCCTGGTGCTCGCCGTCATCGGGGGATCTCTCGGTGCCCTTGTGGCGGTCGGGGCCGCGAGCTATGGCAGCCTCGCGCTCTCGGTCGAGGGCGTCTCGATCCCCATCTCGGCCGACGCCTCGCTCCTGCTGGTCGGACTGCTGGTGTGCGCGGCCCTCGCCGTTCTGGCCGGGCTCGTGCCGGCGTGGCAGGCTTCTTCGAGGCAGATCGCGGCCTGCCTACGGACAGCATGATGTGCGCCATGAGTCGGCTGCCCTTCCATTACGCGTTCCGCAACCTCGGTCGGGGTCGGGTGCGACTGATCGCGTCGCTGGTCGGGTCCACGCTGGTCGTCCTGCTGGTGCTGGCCTCCGGTGGCTTCGTGCGTGGAATGCAGCACACGCTCACCCAGCGCGAGCCGCTGCACGCCAACGTCATGATCCTCGGCACCGGGTCCGAGGAGGGCGTGGAGCGCTCGCAGATCGATGCGGCCGTCGAGGGCATCGCCGCGGCCAGCATCCGTGGGCTCAAGCAGCGAGCGGGCGTCGTTTATGCGTCGTCCGAGATCCACGCGGCCCTGCCACTCCGGCTGGAGGCGGAGGACGAAGCCGACCTCCCCGCCGTGCTGCGTGGCGTCCGGCCGGTCGCGTTGCTTGTGCACCCCGAAGTGGAGATCACGGCGGGTCGCATGCCCCGCTCTGGTGCGGACGAGTTGATGGTGGGCTCGCTCGCCGCCACCCGCCTGGGCGTGCCCGCCGAGCGGGTCGCCATCGGCCAAGCGCTGTGGTTCGACGACCGCCCGTGGACCATCGTCGGACAGTTTTCGGCGCCGCACACGGTGATGGACGCCGAGATCTGGGTCCCGCTGACGGACCTGCAGATCGCCACGCGGCGCGAGAGCACGATCTCGTGCGTCGTCGTCACGCTCGATGACGCGGGCTTTGCGGACGTCGATCTCTTTGCCAAGAGCAGGCTCGACCTCGAGATCACGGCGATCCGTGAGGCCGCGTACTACGCGTCGATCGCTTCGTTCTATGCGCCGATCCGGATCATGGTGCTCGTGACCGCCGCGCTAATCGCCCTGGGTGGCATCTTCGGCGGGCTCAACACCATGTACGCCGCGTTCGCGTCGCGGGTGCGGGAGGTCGGCATGCTGCAGGCGCTCGGCTACACGCGCGGAGCGATCGTCGTCAGCCTGGTCGAAGAATCGATCTTCGCGTCGGCGTGCGGCGCACTGCTGGCCGTCGCCATCGGGCTCGCCCTGCTCGACGGCATCGCCGTTCGTTTCTCGATGGGCGCGTTCGCCCTTGTGCTAGATCCACCCGTGCTGCTGGCGGGCGTCGGTGGCGGACTGGTCCTCGGGTTTGTCGGTGCGATCCCACCGGCCATTCGATGCCTGCGTCTGCCGATCGCCGAGGCCCTCAGAGCAAGCTGAATCGCGAGAGGAGTTGCCATGATCATGCAGAGAATCACGTTGTGCGCCATCCCGTTCTTGTTCCTGGTCGGATGCAGCGAATCGACTACCGAATCGAGCTCGGCGACGCGCTCCACCGATGTCCCGTGGATGCTCGCGACAGCGCCAGGCGACGCAAGGTCGGTGATCTCGGCCAAGGCGGAGGCCACGGAGGGAGACACCATCACCGTGCGGGGCATCATCGGCGGCCGGGTAGAGGCCCTCAGCCCCGAAAGCCCGGTGTTCCAGATCATCGATGCTTCGCTCGAGAATCCGTGCGTCGGCGACGACGACCACTGCCCCACGCCGTGGGACTACTGCTGCAACCCCCCCGAGGAACTCATGCGGCACGCCGCCACGGTGCAGATCGTCGATGCGAGCGGCGCTCCGGTCGGCGACGACGTGATCGCGGCCGGGCTCGAGCCCCTCCAGGAGGTGATCGTCACCGGCACGGTCGGGGCCCGGCCGTCCCAAGATGTGCTGACGATCCGAGCCACGGGCGTGCACCGGGCCGGCGGGTAGGGGCCGTGGGCGCCCGCTGCGGACGCAGCTGCACGGGATGCAGCCCCGGCGGCATCGACCCATCGAGATTCTGCCGGCATCCACCAGATTAGGGGATTGATCGAATGGCTCGTCGTCCGTTAGGTTCTCGCTGCGCCGCGACGCTCGCGACGCGCAGGACGAAGAAGGGAGAACCACGGCCATGACGGACATACCAGAAGACGGGGGCGCATTCGAACTGCCCGAGGATCTGCCGGGAGAGGACGGCGGAGACGGATTCGAGGAGCCCGATCTCGGCGGCGACCCCGAAGACTTCGGTGCCGACTCCGACGCCGACGACGAGGCGTCCGCCGAAGCCGAGGCGGGCAGCGAGCCCGTCCGCCGAGCGATGGAGAGCATCACCGCAAGCTTGCAGCGGTCGGCGTCCGCCGGCGTGCAAACCCTCGACGACATCGAAGGGCCGGGCAACGTCGTGGGCGCCGCGGCGCTGCCCATGCCGCTCGAGGACGAGATCGTGCCACCGGGCGAGGGTGCGCTGGGCGTCTTCACGGTCGAGGACGCCGACGAAGAGTCCATCCGGCGCACGCTGCACGACGCCATGGACGTGCAAGCCGCGTCGGACGACGGCTTTCCGATCGTGCCCATCAAGACCGGCGAGATCGATGCCGAGGCGCATCGGTTCCGGATACGCCCGGCGCCCGGTGGCGTCTCGGTCGGGCACGTCCGCATCAGCGCGGGCACCCTGGGCTGCCTCGTGCGGGATCGCCGCCGTCTCTACATCCTGAGCAACAACCACGTGCTGGCCAACAGCAACAACGCCCGCGTGGGCGATCCCATCCTGCAGCCCGGACCCTACGACGGCGGCCGCAATCCACGGGATTGCATCGCTCGTCTCCACAAGTGGGTCACCATCGATTTTTCCGGGAAGAAGAACTACGTCGACTGTGCACTGGGATGGACCAGCCCCCGGCTGGTGCGGCGAGAGCTGATCTACGTGTACAAGGGCCGCCGCAGGTTCTTCCGCGTGTCGTCGCGACCGGCGGATCCACGCGTTGGCCGGGTGGTCGGAAAGACGGGCCGCACCACGCAGCTGACCTGCGGACGCGTGCTGAGCACCAACGCCACCATCCGCGTGAACTTCGGGGGCGGTCGAGTCGCGGTGTTCACCGACCAGATGGCCGTCCGGGGCATCGGCCGCAAGCCGTTCAGCCAGGGCGGTGATTCGGGCTCGCTGATCTGGAACTGGGACCGCCGTCGCAACCCCGTTGGGCTGCTCTTCGCCGGAGGAGGCGGCATCACGTTCGGCAACAAGATCCGGCGGGTGCTGAGTGGCCTGGGCGTGCAGCTATATACTTGAAGCAGCGGGCGGCGCAGCGCATTCCGGCCGCGAAGGAGCGGCCATGGAGTCCGGTGCAGTCTCGTACGACCCCGAGCGCGATGATGCCACGGGTGGCGCAACGCACGCCGACGCCGTGCTCGCCGAGCACGGCGATCGGTTGCTCGCGATCGACGGCGTCGAGGGATGCATGATCGAAGAGAGCGGGGGGGCGGCCACGATCGTCGTCCTCCTGGGCGATCCGCGAGCCCGGGATCGCATCCCGCCCGAGATCAACGGCGTCCCCACCCGAGTACGCGTGACGGGTCCGATCAAGTCGCAATGACCACGCGGCGCCCTCCCGGTGCCGGGAGGGTGGATGATGAGCAAGCGATTCCGGAGCACGTCGGCGCTCGCCGATGAACTCGCACGCAACCCCGATCTCGTTCGCAGGATCCAGAACGATCCGGAGTCGGCTCTCCGCGCGATCACGGCGCCGGCCTACTCGAACGACAAGGTGTTCTACCGGCTCGTCGTAATAGGCCTCTTGGCGGTGGTGATCATCGCCCTGCTGTTCGCGGGCCTCGCCGAGAACGGCACCGAGCCCAGCCAGGTCGTGACCGCCATGGGCACGACGGCGCTCGGAGCCGTGGCGGGGCTCCTGGCTCCACGGGGCGATCCGCCCGAGTGAGCGGTCGTGTCGTGCAATCCCGGATGAACTCGGATCGATCGCGCTAGGCGGGACCCGCAGCGGGCGCTTCGCTCGCCGCGGTCACCCGCGCCAGCGCCCGCTTGGCGATCATGCCAATGATGCCCAGCGCGACGAAGGCGACGCCCAGCCCCGCAACGACCATGATCGGGTCGCGGCCCAGCACCTCGCCGATGTCGTCGCCCCGCTTGGCGGCCTCGGCGGCGAGCAGCACCGCGATGAACGTCCGCGGCGCCATGCCCATCGCGGTACCCACAGCAAAGGGCAACGCCCGCACGCCCGAGGATGCCATCGCCAGGTTCGTGAGCGCAAAGGGCGAGTTGGGCGGCAGCCGCAGCAGCGCAACGATCAGCGTCGTCCTCGCAAGCCCGTGGCCGATGAGCGCATCGCGGATGGCCTGCGCCTTGGCGTTCCTCGCGATGACCCGCTGCACTCGCTGCTTGGACACCGTGCGGGCGACGTGGAAGCCGATCAGCGACCCGCCCAGGAAGCCGACCCAAGCCGCCAGGAAACCCACGGTGGTGCCAAAGGCCCAGCCGCCGAGGATGGCCTGCGCGTACGTGGGCAGGCAGCCCAGCCCGGCGCTCAGGATGAAGATCACGACGTAGAGCACCAGGCCCGCGGGTCCCTGCCGCTCGAGGAAGGCCGAGATGTCCCCGATGTAGACCACCAGCAGCGTGCCGGAGACCGGCGGCATGGCGGTCCAGAGCAGCCCGAGCACGCCAGCGGGGCCGAGTTCGCGGAGCAGCCGAACGCCCGCCATGAGCCGCGTGTGCCCGATCGAGAGCGTGATGCCGAACGCGAGCAGGATCGCCCCGAGCGCCGCGATGGCGACGGGCAGCAGCCGCTGCTCGCTGGCGTACAGATTGTCGACAAGCCAGCCGGCCAGCGCTTCGGGGAGCGACCGCAGCAGCAGCCCCAGCCCGATGACTCCCAGGTACAGGGACAGCCCGAGGGTGAACAGCCGGTCGGCGGCCTTGCTGGCCTTCGCCGCGGCATCCGCGTCCACGGCCCCGGCGGCACCCAGCCCTGGATCTTCCTGCGGCGGCGGTGCCGCGTCCTTGCTCATGGCACCAGCGTACGCCCGGAGCCGGCCGGCGAACGCGTCCTATCGTTGGCGAATGCGGGGGCGATACGGGCCAGCCCCGCGGACGATCGGATGGCCCGTTGCACGCGTTCGCCGGCCTAGCGGCCGTCGCACCGCCTTCCTCCCCGTCCGGGGCCGGAGCCACCATGATCCCCAAGCCGCCGCCGCGTGATCCCTCGCTGGGCTTTATCTACGCGCCGCCCTTCCGCATCCAGGGCGTCTCGATCGCGGGGGAGGCCACCGCCATCCAGATCCCCGAATTGGACGTGTGCTTCGACATGGGTGCATGCCCGCGGGCGATGCTCGCCAGCCCGATCTGCGCGCTCAGCCACGGCCACATGGACCACATCGGCGGGCTGGCGTATTACCTGTCGCAGCGACAGTTCCAGGGCATGGGCACGGGCACCGTCGTCTGCGACGCCCGCATCGAGCACGACCTGCGGTCCATGCTCGAGGGCTACGTCGCGCTCGAGCGGCAGCGGACGCCCTACGAGATCGTGCCGCTCGAGGCCGACCAGGCCTGGCAGATCAAGCCCAATCACGTCATCCGGGCGTTCCACACCGAGCACACCGCCCCGTCGGTGGGCTTCGTGATCGCCGAGAAACGCACCAAGCTCCGCGACGAATACGTCGGGCTGCCGCAGGAGAAGCTCGTCGAACTCAAGAAGCGAGGCCAGGAAATCACCCGCAGCTTCGAGGTGCCGCTGATCGCCTATACCGGGGATACCTTGCCCGGCTCCCACCTGCTGCGCGAGGACATCCGCAGCGCGCGCGTCGTCATCAGCGAGTGCACGTTCTTCGAGCCCGGCCACCGCAAGCGGTCCCGCATCGGCATGCACATGCACGTGGACGACCTAGCCGAGTGGATGCCGCTGCTGGCCTGCGAGACGTTCGTGGTCGGCCACATCTCCCGCCGGACGCACGTCAACGACGCCCGCCGCGTGCTGCAGGAGCGTCTGGGCGACGAACAGGCCGCCCGCATCCGCGTGCTGATGGACCACCGCCACAACCGCCAGGCCTACGAACGGCAGGAAGCCGAGGCCCGGTCCGCCGAGGCGGTCGCAAGCGGCAGCGCATAGGCGTTTCCACGCCCCTTGGGGGGCCGTCGCCCGCGATGCGGAAAGAGCCGTGTTGACTCTCGGCGAGCGTCGCGTTACCTTGTGAGCCGGGTCAGATTCCAAGCCGCCGACGAGACGCTCCGCGCAGGCGCGCGACAGCCTGGACCGCCCCATGGTCCGTGCTGTGGGTATTGCTGCGCCACGTCGCGGAGGCGGCATGAACCGACCCGCTGCGGGGTTGGCGTTCGTGGGTTGGGTGCGGGGCAGAACCAGATGGCACAACCGGCGCGGCGGGCGGAGCAACACGGGAGCGGCGGAGAGGCCGCGGCGCTCTGGAGCGAGACGCTCAACTACCTCCGGGCCAACAACCCCGCCGAGAGCCGGGCCCGCTTCGACGCGCTGCATCCGCTGGAGATCCGCAACGGCGTGCTTCTGGTCCGCACCCAGAGCGGCGTCGAGCGGGACCACCTGCACGCCGAGTATCGGGGCGTATTTGCCGACGCCCTTCGCATCGTGTCGGGGCACCTGCTCAACATCCGCTTCGTTGCGCCGGGCGAGGACGACGCCCAGTCCGCACCCCACGCCGGCGACGCGGCGGCCGGCAGCGCCGCGGACCAGAACGGCTCCGACCGGGCCGTTGTGATCGGCGGCGGCATGGGCCAGCGCACCGCCGAGAGGCGGGCCCGCGGGGCGCTCCGCCTGGCCATCAACCCCGACAACACATTCCGCAACTTCGTCATGGGACCGGGCAACCGGCTGGCGCACGCGGCGGCGTCCGCCGTGGCCGAGGAGCCCGGACGGCGGTACAACCCGCTGTTCATCCACGGCGGCGTTGGGCTGGGCAAGACCCACCTGCTCCAGGCGATCTACCTCAGCATCGCCGACCAGAATCCCGACTGGGTGGTCGAGTACGTCTCGTGCGAGGAATTCACCAGCGAGTTCATGGAGGCCGTGCAAGCGGGACGCATGTCCGAGTTTCGCCACGAGTTCCGCGACATCGACATGCTCGTGATCGACGACGTCCACTTCCTCGCCAAGCGGGATCGCACCCAGGAGGAATTCTTCCACACCTTCAACGTGCTCTACCAGAGCAACAAGCAGATCGTGCTCAGCTCCGACGCACCTCCCGAGGACATCCCCGATCTCGAGGAGCGGCTCGTCAGCCGGTTCAAGTGGGGGCTGGTCACCGGCGTCGAGCAGCCCGACTACGAAACGCGGATCGCCATCGTCCAGACCAAGGCCCGGCTCCGCGGCGTGGATCTGGGCCAGGGCGTGGCCGAGCACATCGCGGCGGCCATCGACTCCAACATCCGCGAACTCGAGGGCGCGATCGTCAATCTGCAGGTCCGCGCCAAGGTCGATGAACGGCCGATCGATCTCGACCTGGCCCGTGCCACCATCGAGCCGCCGGCGGAGACCAAGCCACACGTCGCGGCGACGATGCAGCGGGTGATCGACCTCATCGTCGACTACTACGCCGTCAAGCTCAGCGACCTACAGAGCAAGAAGAAGACCCGCTCGATCGCCCGTCCGCGGCAGGTGCTCATGTACCTCGCCCGGCGGCACACCCGCCACTCGCTCGAGGAGATCGGTGGCTACCTCGGCGGCCGCGACCACACGACCATCATGCACGGCGCCAACAAGATCACCTCGCTGCGGGCGACCGACCGCGCGCTCTCCGCGGAACTGGACCACCTCGAGTCGCAGCTCGGCGTCGACGAGGCTCCGGACTAGCCGCGTCGTCGCGCGCGGAAGAAGTCGCGGAGCAGCGCACCGCACGCGTCCGCTTGCACGCCGCCGACGACTTCGGGCCGGTGGTTCAACCGGTCGTCGGCCAGCAGGTTCATCAGGCTGCCCGCGGCGCCGGCCTTGGGGTCGAAGGCCCCGAAGACCACCCGGGCCGCGCGCGCCTGCACGAGCATCCCGGCGCACATCGGGCACGGCTCCAGCGTGACCACCACCGTGCATCCGGTGAGCCGCCAGTCGCCCAGCGCCGATGCGGCCGCCCGCACGGCGAGCAACTCCGCATGGCCGCAGGGATCGCTCGAGTGCTCGCGGCGGTTGCGATCCTCGGCGATGGTCCGACCGGTCGCGGTCTCGTACACCACGGCGCCGACGGGCACTTCACCGGCGTCCGCCGCCTCCCGGGCGAGCTCGAGGGCGCGGGCCATGGCGTCCGCGTCGGCGTCGGTGGCGGCGTCCGGGCTCGCGGGCTGCGGCACGGCGCCCCGGCCTGGCTCGGTCCGGCCGCGGAAGAGCCTCCCGAGCACGTCAGGCGCCCTCGTCGTCAACGTCGCCCTCGCGGCGCGCCCCGGCGACGCGCTCGGCCGGCAGCACCCGGCACAGCAGCAGGCCGAACTCGTAGAGCAGGTACAGCGGCGCCGCGAGCACGACCATCGACACCGGGTCGGCCGGCGTCAGCACCGCGCCCACGACGACCGCTGCGAGCACGGCGTAGCGGCGATAGCGACCCATCTCTTCGGGCACGATCAGGCCCGCCCACCCCAGCAGCAGCACGACCACGGGTGTCTGGAAGCCGACCGACAGCGCCATCGCGAGCTGGAACATCAACCGCACGTACTCGGTCATGCGGTACTGCTGGCTCAGGCCCGCCGTTTCGCCCAGCGGCACGCCGAGCACGCGCACCGCGGGGGCCGCCAAGGCTGCGGACTCCGACGACTCGTCCACGACCGCCGTGCGCGCCGGTACGGCGATGCGGAGCTGCTGGAGCCTCGTGTTGGCCCACATGCTGCCGAGCTCGGGCGACGGCGGATCGCCATCGAGCACCGGCACGCTCGGATAGGCGATCCCAGCGGGAGGGCTGGCCTCGCCGGGGTCCAGCTCGCCCAGCGCCTTACCGAAGCCCAGGAAGAACGCCAGCACCACCGGCAGCATCACGAAGTAGAGGAAGAGCACCGAGAGGATGGTCAGCAGCACGCTGAGCGGCGCCAGGACGTACACGAAGCGCCGCTCGGCGGCGTAGAGCCCCGGGGCGACGAACTTCCAGGCCTGGTAGAGCAGCCAGGGCAGCCCGAGCACGATGGCGACCGCGAAGGCCACCCGCAGGTAGGTGCCGAAGCTCTCCAGCGGCCCGGTGGCCTGGGCGCCGGGCGGATAGCCGCGGGCCTTCTGCGCCGCGTACAGCGGCTGGAACATCGTGTCGATCAGCCACGTCCCGAAGACGAAGGCGAGCACGACGATGGGCAGCAGGCCGAGGCCCGCGAGGATCAGCCGGCGGCGGAGGTCGTCGAGGTGGTCGCCCAGCGGCATGGAGGCGTCGCGGGGCGAGGAGTCATGCGAACGAGAACCCAACATACGCCGTCCTGCGCGTCGGCCTCCCCGGCATCCCCCGCATCCGGCCGGGATCGGTGCAAGGCGCGAACCCGATATCGGAACGCGACGATAGCGGAGGGCATGCCCGCCGTCCGCAATTTCTTGGGTCCGCACGCCGGGGGAACCCGCAGGGCGCATCCGGGCCAAGTGCGGAGCCCGTTGCGGGATGGAGTCCGAGTGGGTTGCAACCGGAGGCGATCGTGAGTCCAGCCGAAGCATCCGCGGCCGCCGCTCGCCGGCAGGTCGATCCGCGGCTCGTCGAGCGGGCCATGGCCGGGGACGGCGAGTCCATACAGCGTCTGTGGCAATCGCACCGCCGGTGGGTCGCCGCCATCGTGCTCGCCCACATGCCACGAGATGGCGAGCTCGACGACATGTTGCAGGACATCGCCGCGACCTTTGTGCGCAGCGTTGGCGAGCTGCGCACGTCCGCGGCGCTTCGGCCCTGGCTGCGAACGGTCGCCATCAACGCCGCCCGCGCCGCCGGACGCAAGAAGACCCGCCGCCGCAGAGCGCTGGACGCGCAGGCGGCGAGCGACCCGGGCCGTTTCGCGGGCGAGCAAGCGCCCGACGAGACGCCCGCGGCGCCCGAGCGGAGCGACGAAGCGCGGTGGCTGCTGGGCCTGATCGCCGATCTGCCCGAGGGCTACCGCGAGCCCCTGGTGCTCCGCTGCGTGCGGGGCATGAACTACAAGGCCATCAGCGAGCTGACGGGCCTGCCGGAGACGACGATCGAGACGCGGATCGCACGCGGCCGCCGCATGCTGCGGGAACGGATCGCGAGCGCCCGCGAGCGCGAAGCCGAGCGGATCGGCACACCAGCCGATCGCTGGCGAGGAATGGACCCATGAGCAACACGGAGCCCCGAAGCGATAGCCCCAGCCCGCCCGATCGCGACCTGCTCATCACACGGGTCGTCGATGACGCGGCGAGCGCCCAGGACTGGGCCCTGCTGCGTGCGATGGCCGAGGACGATCCATCTCTGTGGCGGGAGCTGTTCGAGGCGCAGCACGCCCAGGCGGAACTCGCCCGTATCGTCGGCGATGCCATCTCGGTGGCCGACGGCGTGGAGGTGCCCCTCGACCAGCTGCCCGCGGGCCGGCTGCGGCCGGTCGCGGTCGTTCGTGCGGCGGGCTGGGTCGGCTGGGCGGCGGCGGCGGTCGTCGCCGCGTGGATGCTGCCGCAGGCCTTCGGCCTGGGCGGTGCGCCCGATCGCGAGGGCACGATGGTCGCGGCCGATCCACCGCCGGCCGATCCGCCGCCGGTCGCTCCGCCGCAGGCTCCCGCGGATTGGGTTGGCCAGCAAGCGTCAGCGGGGCAGCTGGTTGGTGAGGAGTCGATCGACATCGCCCGAGCGCCGTCCTTCGACGAAACGGACTACTTCGTCGGTCCCCTCGAGCAGGTGCCGACGACGCTGGTGCGGGAGGGACTCGAGCAGCGCCGGGCGCAGGCGGCCGCCGAGTTGCGTCGCGAGATGGCCGGCGACGCGGGCGGGTCCCGCCCCGGCATGGTCTCGCCCGGCGAGCCGTTCATGCTGGCGAGCGCCGGCGAGTCCAGCGAACTGCCCGAGCGGATGCTGCTGCAGGCCCGCCGGCTGCCCGATGGCCGCGTCGAACTGGTCTACCTCAGGCGATTCGTCGAGCGGACTGTGATCGACGAGGCCGACCTGTATCAGGTGAAGCCCGACGACACCAACACGCCGCGGCCGGTGCCCATGCGGCTCAGCCGGCCGACGTCGGGGCCGATGTAGGCGATGTGGCGCGGGGGTGCCACATCGCGATACCGCTTCTCGGCCGTCTGCCGGGAGCGTTCCAGTAGCCAACGGGCGGGCGATGCGTCCGCATTCCACGTGCGCGACGAGCTGCCCGCGCCGCGTGTCCATCATGCACCGGCCCGCATCCACGCATTCGCTTTGGGATGCACCGGCCAATCGGATTCTGACCGCAGGAGGACCGATCCATGACTCGTTTTCGTACCAGGGCATTCTCGCGCACCGCTCTCACTCTTGCCGCCATCGCCGGTCTGCCGGCGGCGGCGATCGCGCTCACCCCGCAGGACGCCGCCCCGACCGCGGACCGCTACGAGGTGGTCGCCGAGACCGCCCCGACCCAGTCGGTCCGCGAGATCGTGATGACCCGCTCGCAGGACGGCCACGCCGTGACCGTGCGGGAGCGCAACGGCAAGCTGACGGCGGAGATCAACGGCAAGAAGGTCGACGCCAGCCGCATCGAGCGGAAGGGCGACACCATCGTGGTTCTCGACGACACCGGCCGCGCGGTGACCTTCCGCGTGCCGCGGGCGCCCTCGGCCCCCGTGACGCTGCTGGGTGGCGTGGCTCCCGAGCTGGAGATCGTGCAGCTTGCACGGCCCGCGCCGGCCGTCCGCGTCGGCGTCGCGCAGGTCCAGGACGCCACTGACCAGCCCCGCGTGATGTTTGGCGTCGTGATGGGCGAGCCCGACAACGTGCTGCTGGAGCACCTGGGGCTGGACGGCGACAGGGCCGTGCTGCTGGAGCGGGTGATCGACGGGCTGCCCGCCGCCAAGGCCGGGCTGAAAGCCAAGGACATCATCGTGGGCTTCGGCGACCACGCCGAGCCGCGCTCGGCCGACGACATCCGCGTGGTGCTCCGGAAGGCCGAACCGGGCAAGAAGGTCAAGGTCAAGGTCATCCGCAAGGGGCAGGCCAAGACCTTTGACGTGAAGCTGGAGGCCTTCGACGCGACCGCGCTGGGCCGTGCTCCGACCGCCGGCGGGGGCGTCGGCGCGCGTCCGCCCGCACCCCCGGCGGCGCCGCGTGCGCAGGACGCCAACCCGTGGCGGGGCGCGCAGGGCCAGGGCCAAGGCCGGGCCATGGATCACGCCGAGCAGGCCGAAGCCGCGCTGAAGCAGGCCGCCGAGATGATCGCGCGGCTGCAGGGCGAGGCCGCCCACGAGGCCCACGAGGCCCACGAGCACGCCCAGCACGCGATGCGGCGGGCCATCGAGGCGCTGCGGAAGAACCAGCAGCAGGCGTTCACCTTCGACGCCGAGGAACTCCGCGGCATGCAGAACGACGCGCTGGCGCGGCTCCGCGAGCTCGAGGGCGATGGCGCCCGCTTCTGGGCCGAGCACCAGCCGGGCCAGGGCTTCACCTTCCGGCTGCCGCCCCAGGAGTGGCAGGGCTTCGACTCCGAGTCGATGGAGGACCGCCTCGAGGCCCTCGAGGATCGCCTGGAGGACTTCGAGGATCGCTTCGAGGACGCCATCGAGCGCTTCGAGGACCGCATGGAGGCCATGGTCGAGAGGCTGATGCATCGCCTGGAGCAGTCGCTGGAGCGTGATCGCGCCCGCGGCCGTTCGGGCGGTGGCCGCTAGCGGGTCCTGCGAGCGATCCAGGGCGGAATTTTTGCACTCGCCGTGCAACTCCGGCCCTCCGGATCGGAAGAAGCAGGATACCGAACTCACGCGGCCGCGGACGCCCCGGCGCCTGACCCGCCGGGCTCCGCGTCGCCGTGACCTCCCCTACGCCGGGCCTTGGATCGGGCAGGATCCAGGCCCGGCGGTCCGTTTGGGGGTGAACTACACGCGGCGTGAGCGCGATGAAGGGCGGCCGCGGATAGGCCGCATGGTGATGCTCGGCGTTCCTACGGAGCGACAAGCGGCACGTACAGTTCGGCGCGGCGACGGTCGCCGCCGTACGCGGCGAGCAGCCGCATCAGGTCGCCGAAGTGCGGCAGGGTGACGTGCTCCTCCATGGCGGCGAACTCGGGCCATCGCTCGAGCAGCACCCAGGCGCGATGGTCGTCGGCCTCTCGGAAGAACGCGTAGTCGCCGTTCCGCGGCTCGGCGCGGGTCGCACGGGCGATCGAGTGGGCCCATGCCGCCGCATCGGTCGTGGCATCGCCGTCGACGGTCATTGGGAGCCGCACGACGAGCACGAACGGCTCGTCCAGGCTCGCGGCGGCGCGGACACGCGTCCGGAGTGCATCGAGCAGCGGCGTTTCTTGCTGGTCGGGCAGCGCTCGCCGCGGAGCATCCGGCTGCTCGCTGGATCTGAGCAGCTGCGCAAGCGGCGGACCGTGCAGCAGGTCCGTGATCGTCTCGAATTGCCCCTGGTTGCTCGAGGCGTGGCGTTCGAGGGCGTCGGTGTTTTCCCATGTCTGGACGATCGCGTAGCGACCGGCGACCTCCGGGTTGCGGAGTGCCTGCCAGCGGACGGCGCCCGCCCGATCGATGGCTGCCAGCCGGTGCTCGAGATCGCGCTCGGTGCCGGCGCGGGACTGCATCGTGGTGATGACGGTGACGTGGCCCTCGATGCCGTGCGCCGCTTGGAGCAGGTGGCCCGGAAGGACGCCCGCGCCCGCCATGGGCTGGACGATCTCGATGACGTTGCCATCGGGGTCCTGCAGGAAGGCCAGCCGCCGGCTGAGCAGCGGGTAGTCGAAGGGCTCGCCCATCGCGATGGCGCCACGCGCGATCATCTCGCGGCGGGCGGCGTCCACGTCGTCCACGGCGAAGCAGAGGTGCCGGTAGCCGGCGGCGGCGAAGTCCGCCGGCACGGTCTGCGCCGGGGCCTGCGGCGCCGCGTTCGGATCGCCGACGATCTCGAGGCGGAATCCCGAGGGATGCACGAGGTAGGACAGGCGGGCGCCGGGGACGACGTCGGGGGCTTCCCAGTGCACCTCGACGACGAATCCCAGCACGTCGCGGTACCAGGCGATGAGCCGCTCGTCGTCCCGGGTCACCAGGCACGCGTGGTCCATCCGGGCGGCGGCCATGGGGTGCTGGGATGCGTCGCCCATCGCTCTGGGGGATCCGCATGCGGGCAGGAGCATGACCATCTGCAGCAGGACCACGACGAGTATGCACTTCATGCTCGAACTCCCCTTCTATCCGAGACAGCTACGACTGCGGATGACGAGATCCGCGGTGTGGTCATAGGCGGGGGAAGGTGGCCGGCCAGATGCCGCGCCGTGCTCAGCGGTCGGCGACGAACTCGATGTCGTCCAGACCGAGCCGTCCGCGGGCGGCGCCCGAGTCCGGGCCGAAGTCGAATCGAACCACGGCCAGATTGGAGAGATCGACCTGGGTGCCACCGGCCAGGAAGTCGGTGAGGCGGATGCGGACGGTCTCGAACTCGTTCTGCCAGCCCGTGCCGTCGCCGGCACCGGTGCGCTGGTAGGGCTCCTCGATGCCGCCGCCGTAGGCGCTGATCCGGATCGAGCCGCTGCGGCGGTCGCCGTCGATGATCGACACGGTCAGGTCAACGTCTCCCAGGTCGGCCGTGGTGAGTGGGTGCCGCGTGCCCTGGCACGCCCGGAAGCTGAGGTGGTCGTAGCCGGTGGCGTCGGCGAGGTCCGGCGTGATCGCGAACTCGAGGAAGCCGGCGCCGTCGAAGTCGAAGATGGCGCCCCGCGATCGGTCGAATTGCGTAAAGGCGTAGGTCATGCCGTTGGCCGGACTAGTGGGCGACCAGGTGAAGGAGCCATCGGTGTCGCTGAGCTTGGTCTCGACGAGGTTGTCCACGCCGATCGAGACGGCTCCGCCCGAGCTGCTGGTCGTTGTGGATGGGTTGCGCTGGAAGTCGTCGATGATCCCGCTGGCGGCGGCGACGGGATCGGACCGGTGCATGTGCACGACCGTGGTGCCGGGGCTGACCGATGCCGGGCGGAACTGCTCCCAGGGGCGGGTGAGATAGTCGATCGCGTCGGCGTCGCCCTCGGCGTGGTGCTTGAGCAGCGCGAGGTAGATCGCTTGGGCGATCCGCTGGCTCTCGGCGCGGCCGATCTCGGTGGCGGGCGGGCCGGCGAAGTCGTCGAATCCGCAGCAATTGAAGTCGTTGTGGTCGGCGCCGTGGATGTAGGTGGAGTGCTTGACGCCCCGCGCGCGGTCGTAGTGGCGGAAGGGCACGGTCTGCTCGGCGGGCCGGCCGGTGATGTCGCCGTCGGCGGCGCCCCACATCATGTGGAAGGTGATGGGGCCGGGATCGCCGTCGATGCGGGCGAAGTCGCCGACGCTGTTGGCGGCGATGGCGCTCAGCAGCACGATGTCTCCCGTGCCGTAGCTGCGGGGCACGAAGTCGCCGGTGTGCAGCCGCTCGGCGCCGATGACGGCCTCCCGGCCGCCGGCGCTGTGGCCGATCCAGGCGATGCGCGAGTCGTCGAGGAAGCCGTCGAGCACGCCGCCGGCGAGGGTCGCCTGCGTCTCGATGACGGTCTCGGTCTGCAGCAGCATGCTCAGGCCGGTGCCCGCGCTGAAGTTCCGCGTGCTGACGGTGATCCAGCCCCAGCTCGACAGGTGGTCCTGGAGGTAGTCATACCAGCGGAAGTCGTGGCCGCCGCCGTGGGCGATCACCACCAGCGGCAGCGGGCCGGCCGACGCGATCTCGGCGGGGTAGGTCAGCCGCAGGTCGCCGCGGATGGTCGAGGTGTCCACCGTGGTCGGGGTGAGCGGGCCGGGCTGGGTCAGGTCGGTGTAGACGCTGAAGCCTCGTTCGGGGGGTTGATCGTCGCTGCCGAGGCCGTCGATGAAGTCGCCCGCGCCGAGCAGGCCGTCGCGATCGGCGTCGATCACGACGTCGTAGCCGCCGGAGATCGCCAGCCCCGTGCCCGCGGCGAGCAGCTCGGATGCGGCGAGCGCAACCGCGGCGTCCTCCACCGAGGCCGCAAGGAACGCATGTTCCTGCGGCCCGCTCGGCCGCACGTCGGCCAGCGTTGGATCGCTCGCCCATTCGTCGGCCGACCTCGCGGCGACGAGGTAGATGTCCGCGGTGACTCCGCGGATCGCCGGGAATCGATCGGGATCGATCGACACGCGAACGACGTCGCCCGCATTGAAGGCGCGGACGTACTGGAAGTGGGGATAGGCATCCAGCGCGACGCCGGCGAGCTGGGTGGCGATCGGCTCGCCCGGACAGCCCGCGTTGAAGGCGTTGAGGTAGGCCAGGAAGTCGAGGATGAGCAAGCGGCCGTCTCCGTCGAAGTCGGCGGCGGGGTCTTCGGCGTCGAAGAGCGTCTGGAAGGCGAGGAAGTCCAGGGCGGTCAGCTCGCCGTCGCCATCGAGGTCGGCCGGGCACGACGGCTGCGCGAGGGCGGCGCTGGCGAGCACCGGGAGGATGGCGGCGGCCAGAGCGGCGGCGCGTGCGGAACGCGTGGGCATGGATGTCCCTCTTTCTCTCTTGCGTGGCCGCTCGGGTGGCGCGTGCCTGGAGCCTCGGTGGCATGATACGGGAAACCGGCCGTTTGCCCAAGCACCTCATCGGCCATCGGAGTGCGGCCATCGGCGCGGCCCCGCCGGTATGATCGGGCCCACGGAGGGCCGCGATATGCCAGCCAGCGACGCCGACACCGCCTTCGCCCGCGACGCCTACGACCGCCTCAAGGCCGAGATCCACAAGGTCATCGTGGGTCAGGACGAGGTGGTCGACCAGATGCTGCTGGCGGTGTTCAGCCGGGGGCACGCGCTGGTGGTCGGTGTGCCGGGGCTGGCCAAGACGCTGCTGATCTCGACCATCGCGCGGACGCTGAACCTGGAGTTCAGCCGCATCCAGTTCACGCCCGACCTGATGCCCAGCGACATCACCGGCACCGAGGTCATCGAGGAGAACCGCACGACGGGCCACCGCGAGCTGCGCTTCGTCAAGGGGCCGGTGTTCGCGAACGTTGTCCTGGCCGACGAGATCAACCGCACGCCCCCCAAGACGCAGGCGGCGCTCCTGGAGGCGATGCAGGAGCGGCACGTGACCATCGGCGGCGTGCTGCACGACCTGCCCAAGCCCTTCTTCGTGCTCGCGACGCAGAATCCCATCGAGCAGGAGGGCACCTACCCGCTGCCCGAGGCCCAGCTCGACCGGTTCATGTTCCAGATCCACATCGCCTACCCGAGCCTGGACGAGGAGGCCGAGATCGTGCGGCGGGCCGGAGAGAAGGCGCACGTCCACCTCGACGCCGTGCTGACGGCCGACGAGATCGATCGCGTGGCCGACATGGTGGAGGCCCACCCCGTCCCCGAGCACGTGATCGCCTACGCCCTGCGGCTGGTGCGGGCGACGCGGATCAACGAGCCCATGGACAACGAGCTGGAGCGCCCGCCGCTGGCGCGGGAGTACCTCGCGTGGGGCGCAGGTCCGCGGGCGAGCGAGTACCTCGTGCTTGCGGCCAAGGCCGAGTCGCTGCTCAAGGGCGACGGGCATACGACCATCGAGCACGTCCGCACGGTCGCGCGACCCGTGCTGCGGCACCGCATCCTGACGAACTTCAACGCCGAGGCGGACCAGGTCACGACCGATGCCATCGTCGACAACCTGCTCGAACACATCCCCGCCGACGGCATGTCCGACGAGGAGCGGCGGCAGGTCGACACCGTCATGCGGTGATGGCTTGGGTCCGGGCTTATTCGGATCCAGCCAATTTGCAGTCGTTCAGGCCTCGCCCCGCGAGATGCGGATGAGCGTCCGCCGCTGTTCGGGTGTCAGTTCCTTTGCCACCTCGAGGAACACGCCGAGGCGGTCCCGCTCGGTCTGCGATCGCTTGTCGGGGTTCAGGAGCGTCTTCTCGCCGTACCGCTGGATGATGCGGCGGACGTTGCTCTCCTGATCGGGCGTGAGGTCGAGCTTGGCGATCAGCTCGTCGAGCTCCTGGGCCCGCTGCAGCAGCGTGCGTTCGTAGGCGCTGCGGACCTCGGCCCCCAGTCCCACCAGCCGCTCGATGGCGCGGGCCCGGAATCGCAGGCCCCGCTCGCCGCCGCGACGCTCCTCGCTGAGCAGCCGTACGCGATCGGCCAGCGCGGCCTCGTTGTACTCCTGCTCGAGCCGCTCGTGTTCTGCGGCGGCCTCGGGCGGCAGCTCGGCGCGGATGCGGTCGCCCAGGGCGCCCTTGCGGGCGAGCGGCGCCATCGCCCGGGCCAGCTCGGCGATGGCCTCGCGGCGGTCGCTCGCGCCGCCGCCGTTGCCCAGCTTGATCAGCAGGTCCAGGCGATCGATCACCAGCCCGTCGAGCACCGCCCGCCGCTCGGCGAGGATGGCCTCGATGGCGGGCCTCGTGGCCTCGGGAGGCTCGACGAAGTCGAGAGCGGCCTCCGCGGGATGGCGGGACAGCCGCTCGAGTTCGCCGGCATAGGTCCGCGAGACGAGCGTGGCCCGGGTCGCGGCGGCCTCGACGCTCGGCCCGCCCAGGATCGGGGCGGCTCCCTCCTTCGGTTCCGTCCCCTCCTGGGCGAGCGCGGGGCAGGCGGCCATCAGCATCGCGGCGATGCTCAGCCACGTCGGCGTGCGGGTGTCGGGGCTGTGTCCCGTGCTGGGCATCGCGGCGTCCTCCTTGATTGCCTCGCGGACTGCCCCCTTGATCGGCGAGAACGGCCCGGCGTTTCGAAGGGGCTAACGCGGAGGCGTCCGGCGGCTTGCCGGCGGCCCCGCGGTTGCGGAGCAGGGGCGTGCGTGGCGGAGATGGATCGATCCTACCAAAAGGCGGATATCACCGCCCGCATCGCGTGCTGGACTTGACCAGGCGGCCCGCACCGCCCACACTTGGCACCCCGAGGCCGGGCAACAGCCGCGCCCGGTCGTACGTATTGGAATCGCCGGGCGGCTCCGCTCCGGATCGCTCCAGATCTGGACCCGCCGCGGGCAGCACAGCCGGGCCGAGCGTGGCCCGCGGCATCGAGCGCTCGAAGGGAAAGGGGCCGCAGGCATGGCCGGACGTAGTGGCGGAATGGTCTTTTACGCCGCGGTCACGAGCATCCTCGTGGTGGTGCTCTTCGTGGTCAGCGTGGTGTTCTTCTTCCAGGCGCAGGCGGCCGACCGCGACTACCAGGAGCTCAACGAGGACCTGGCCGAGTTCGTGCGGTCCGATGAGCGGCAGCGCGACGACATCCGGCTGCTGGTGCAGGCGGCCTCCAGGGACCGCAAGAGCCTGGCGGGCTACCTCGTCGACACCCGCCGCGACGTCATGCAGCGGGTGACCGGGGTGGGCGGCGACTCGCTCGAGCAACTCAACACCAAGATCGACGCTCTGGATTCCACCGGCTCGCGGCCGCTGCTGCAGGTCGCCCGCGAGGCGCAGAACGAGGTGGCGGCGCTCGGCACCCGGCTGCGGCAGGCCGAGGACGCGCTGGCGACCGCCCGCGAGGACCTGGCCAACGAGGTCGCCCGCGTCGAGTCCATCCAGACCAGCATGAACGCCACCACCGAGCGGCTGACCGGCGAGGTCGAGGAGTACCGCGGCGAGGTCGAGGATCTCCGCGGCGAGTACATCGACGCGCGGCAGTCGATGGACCGCCGCGTCGAGGACATCCGCCGGCGGACCGACGACCAGGCGTCCATCCTCCGCGACCAGCTCGACGAGGCGCTCGCCGAGAACCGCCGGCTGGAGGACCAGGTCCGCCAGCTCCGCGGCTCGGGGCCCGACAGCGGCGTGCGTCCGCAGGCCGAGGAATCGCTGGTCGACGGCGCGATCATCGCGGTCAACGACCTGAGCCGGGAGGTCACGATCAATCTGGGCTCGCAGGACAAGGTCACGCTGGGGATGACCTTCGCGGTCTTTGGCTCGCAGGGCGATATCCGCGTCGGGCCCAACGGCAACTACCAGCGCTCCAAGGCCACCATCGAGATCATCCGCCGCGAGGCCAACCAGTCGACGGCGCGGATCACCAGCGCGCAGGCGGGACGGCCGCTGATTCGTGGCGACGTCATCGCCAACGCCGCGTACGACCCCAACAAGGTCTACAAGTTCGTCGTCTTCGGCAACTTCGACGCCAACGGGGACGGCATCGAAAGCGACCTCGAGGCCCGCGGCATCGAGGCCACCATCCGCGGCTGGAACGGTCGGGTGGTGCCCGATCTGGCCGGCGACGTTGACTTCCTGGTGCTCGGGTCCAAGCCGGGCCTGCCGCCCGAGCCGGACATCAACGCGACGATCGAGGAGATCCAGCGGTACCAGGCGGCGCTCGATCGCGCCGAGCGGTACGACCGCCTGTTCGAGGACGCCATTGCCGCCAACCTGCCGGTGCTCAACCAGAACCGCCTGTACACGCTGATCGGCAAGCCCTTCGGCGACATCCGCTAGCGGCGGCCATCGGCGGAACCCGGGGGCGACCGACGGCCCGCGCACGGTCCAAGACGCAATTCGCGGCCCCGCTCGGCGTCGCGGCGGCGCTCGGGGTGAAGATCGCCTCGGCGGCGCTGTCCTCGCCGCCGCCGGGACCGACGTTTGCCTTCGCGCGCGCCGCCGGCCGGCGGTTCGCGTTGCTGCCCAGCAATCGATCGCGGCTCGCACGCGCCCAGGAGCACCTCGGCGTCGCCTTCCCGGATCTGGATGTCGACGCACGACGCGAGCTGGCGATCGCCGCATATCAGCACCTGTTCGTGCTTGCCGCGGAGATCGCCCGCTGTCCCCGGACGCTGAACGTCGACAGCCTGCTGGGACACGTCGAGCTGTGCGACGTGGCAAAGGGCCTGCGGACGATCGTGGGCGGCCGGCCATGCATCGTGATGACCGGCCATTGCGGCAACTGGGAGGTGCTTGCGAGCACCTCGGGCCTGCTGGGGCTGCCGCTGCACGCGGTGTATCGTCCGCTCGATCTCAAGCCGCTGGATCGCTGGGTCCGCGAGACGCGGTCGAGGCCCGGGCTCACGCTCGTCGACAAGTTCGGTGCCGTCACGCAGATGCCGAGCCTGGTCGCGGATGGCGCGTGCCCGGCCTTCGTCGCCGACCAGAACGCGGGCGACCGCGGCTTGTTCGTGCCCTACTTCGGGCGGCTAGCGAGCAGCTACAAGTCGATCGGGCTGCTGGCGATGCAGTTCCAGGCCCAGCTGGTCGTGGGGGCGGCCTACCGGCTGCCGTGCGTGGACGGCACGCTGCGGTACCGCTTCCGCATCTTCGATACCTACGGCCCCGAGGACTGGAACACGCACCCCGATCCGCTGTTCTACCTGACGGCGAGGTATCGCCGTGCCCTGGAGATGGCCGTTCGCGACGCTCCCGAGCAGTACCTGTGGATGCACCGAATCTGGAAGAGCCGGCCGCGGCACGAGCGGCTGGGTCGGCCGTTCCCCGACAGGCTGCGCGAGAACATGCGGCTGCTGCCGTGGATGTCCGAGGACGACATCGCACGCACCGAGGAGCTGAGCGGCCGCGATGCGGCGACGCTGGCCGAACGCGGGGTCACCAAGCTGGCCTAGGTCCGACTAGCATGCTGCATGGCGGATGAGGTCACCCGAGAGCAGGTCGAGAAGCTCGCGCGGCTGTCGAAGCTCGAGATCGAGCCCGGCAAGGCCGCGGAACTCGCGGGCCAGCTGAGCGGCATCTGCGGCTACGCGCAGCGTCTGGGCGAGCTGGATCTCCAGGGCGTCGAGCCGCTGGCCCACGCCGCGGACCTCGATGCTCCGTTGGCCGAGGACGAGGCCGGTGGGGAGCTCGATCATGCGGCGCTCGTGCGCATCGCGCCGGCGATGGACGGGCGGTTCATCCGGGTGCCCAGGGTGCTCGGCGGCTGACGCGACGCGTGCCGGCACGGTCTCTAGACTCGCCCCCATGAGCGAGCCCACGCACCGCCTGGCGACCGATACCGACGACGGCGTGCTCGTCGTGTTCAGCGGGCCGTCGGGGGTGGGCAAGACCACGATCGCCCGGGCGGTCGAGCGCGACATCCCCGCGGCGCTCTTCAGCGTGTCGGTGACCACGCGGGCCAAGACGCCCGACGACGTGGACGGCGTGGACTACCACTTCGTCGACGAGGCCGCCTTCCGCGACATGATCGACCGCGATGCGCTGCTGGAGTGGGCCACGGTGTTCGGCCGCTACTACGGCACGCCGCGGGCTTGGGTCGACGAGCAGTTGCGGCGGGGACGGGTCGTCATCGCGGACATCGACGTCGAGGGGGCGCGGCAGGTGAAGGCGCGGATGCCCGACGCGATGGCGATCTTCGTGCTGCCCCCGAGCGAGGACGATCTGCTCGCGCGGCTGCGGGCCCGCAAGCGGGAGGACGAGGCGGCCATCCAGCGGCGCTTCGCCGAGGCCAAGCGGGAGATCGCAACGGCCCGCGAGAGCGGCTGCTACGACCACTTCATCGTGAACGAATCGCTCGGAGATGCGATCGCCGAGGCCATTGCGCTGGTTCGGGCGGCGCGGGCGCGGCGGGGGTAGTCGATTCGAGAGCGGCTAGTCGCCGGCGAGGGTCTCGCTGGTGACGTCGGCCGGGTCCTCGCCCCGCTCGATCGCGTGGATCTTGGCGACGCGCCGGGCGTGGCGGCCGCCCTCGAAGTCGGTACGGAGCCAGGACTCGACCATCCGCTCGATGAGCCGCTGGCCGATCATGTCGGCCGAGAGGCACAGCACGTTGGCGTTGTTGTGGCTCATGGCCATCTGGGCGGTGAACTCGTCGTGCACGAGGGCGGCCCGTACGCCGTCGACCTTGTTGGCGGCGATGCACATGCCGATGCCCGAGCCGCAGAGCAGCACGCCGCGGTCGGCCTCACCCGCCGCGATGAGCCGCCCGACGCCGTAGGCCCGGTCGGGGTAGTCGCAGGCCTGGCCCTCCTCGGCGTCCTTGTAGAGGTCGACGTCGTGGCCGATGGCCTGCAGCGCCCGCATGAGGGAGCGCGCGGCGTCTCGTCCCCGATGGTCCGCGCCGATGGCGATCTTCATAGGTCCAGCTCCTCGAGCCGGCGGCGGATCACGTCGCTGAGCCGCCGCGCCAGTTGATCATAGAGCTTCTGGGGCCCGCCGATTGGATCGGGCGTGTCGGCGTCGGCGTCCAGCCGCACCAGCTTGTGCTGCTGGGCGGGCGGCGTCAGGCTGCGTGCGGTCTCCAGGTGGCTCTCGGTCATCGCGAAGACGGCGTCGGCCCGCTCGACAAGCCGATCGGTCAGCGGCTGGCTGCGGTGCGTCGTGAGGTCACCGCCGACGGCCTCGACGGCGCGGACGGCCTCCGGCGTGGCGGTGGCGCCATCGACGGCCGACACGCCCGCGGAGAGCACGATCGCGTGCTGCCCGCGGCCCCGGGATTCGAGGATGCCCCGCGCGATGGCCTCGGCCATCGGGCTGCGGCAGGTGTTGCCCGTGCACACGAAGAGCACCACGGTGGCGAGCCGATCGCGGACCTGGTCGCCCGTCAGCGCACCCTCCGACGCCACGGTCCAGGAGCCGTCGTCGGCGAGGTCGACCACGGTGCTGTGCCTCGCGAGGCGCGTGGCCCCGGCGTCGTGGATGAAGTCCACGCCATCGACGGCCGGCGGGCATTGGCCCGGGCGCGCGGGTGGCGAGAGGTCCAGCGCTTCGGCCGAGGACGCAACGACCGGGCCGCCGACGCGCTGCAGCGTCATCTGGGCCCAGGTGTCGTCGGGCACACGGACGGAGAGCCGGTCGGCGTCATTGGCGACACCGGGGTGCAGGCCGCCAGCCGCCGCAATATCGGCCGCACGGGGCGTCCGCAGCCGCAGGGTGACGGGGCCGGGCCACGCCCGATTGATCACGCGGCGGTAGGTCGGCGAGGGCTCGACGCCCGCGCGGTCGAGCGCGTCGAGCACGGCGGCGGCGGCACCCGCGTGCCATGCCAGCAGGCCCCACGGGCCGGCGGCCTCCAGCCGCGGCAGCGCGCGGATGCGGTCGATCGCCTCGGGATTGTCGCCCCGGGCGAAGACGCCGTACACGGTCTCGGTCCGCAGGATGGCCAGTCCGCCGCGATCCAGGGCGGCGGCGGCCTCCTTGACGGCGTCGACGTGGGTTCCGGTGTGCGGGGTGCTGGTCACGCTGGTCCGTCCTTGGCTGCGGCCATGTTACGCCCGCGGCGGGGCCCGCCGGGCGGCACGTAATGCGGGCGACAGGGATCGAACCTGCACGGCCTTTCGGCCACGGGAACCTAAATCCCGCGCGTCTGCCAATTCCGCCACGCCCGCGTGGCCCTTGTCCGGCCGATCGATCGTATCGACGCGTCGCGTAGAGTGCCGCATGCGACGGATCGTGCTTGGGTTGGGCGTGCTCGCGGCGGTGCTGGCGGCGGGCGTGCCGGTGGCCGGCCAGGATGCCCCCGAACAGCAGACGCGGAGCTTCGACGAGCTTCGGCCACCCCAGCGGCTGGGCGCGCGCGTGCGGGCCCTCGATCGGGCGGTCCGCGTCTCGCCCTTCGTGGTCGTGGTACGGGACGAGCGGAGCTTCGTCGAGGCGGTGGCCAGCTGGACCGCCGCCGCCCGCTACCCGGTGCTGCTCGACGACGGCACATGGCTCGCTCGGGAGGGTATCGCGCGGTTCGTCCGTGCCTTCGAGCCCGAGGCCGTCTTCGGCTGGTCCGCGGAAGGCGGCGCGGAGGATTGGTCCGCGGACGAGCGGCGGGAGGCCATCGAGGGCGCGGTACGCCGCGTGTGGGGCGTTTCCGGCGACGCGTCGGCCGGCATGGCGGGCGCGATCGAGCAGTGGCGGTCGCTGGGCCTCACGCCGGCGGGTGCAATCGTGGCCGATCCGGGCGACGCGGCCTGGCCCGCCGCGCTCGCACTCGCGGCGGGGCGGGCGCAGCCCATCGTCTGGATGCCCGTCGCCGGCGGCGCGAACCAGGCGATCGAGGCGGCCGACGCCGAACTGCTGTGCGCGGCCATCGAGGCGCGGCTCGATGGCCTGGGCGTCGCCTGGCGGGGCCTGGGCGACGACGTCGACGCCATCACGCTCTGCGCCAACGCTCCCGCGCGGATCGAGGGGCCGCCGCACGGCACCATCGCGCTCACGGCCCGCCTCGGGCGGATGGGGTCGGCCTCCCGCGAGGCGGGACGCTGGGCGTGGACGGGCCAGATCTTCGGGTCGAGCGCCCGCTCGGCGTACGCGGCGATGTCCTCGCTCTTCCTGACGCCGCGGCGGGCGTGGCTCTTCGACGGCTACCCGCAGACGCCGCCCTGGACCAACTACGACGTGCAGCCGGCGGCGGGGATCTACCGCCAGATCGGCCTCGGGCTGGCCATCGACGACGCGCCGCGGCAGGGCGTGGCCGACCTGCTCGAGCGGGCCGCGTCGCCTGTCGACGCCCAGCTGATCGCCTTCAACACCAAGGGGCGGGTGACCGAGTTCCACCTCGAGCCCGGAACCGCGTCGGCCCGCGACGTGCCCGTCCTCGCCACGCCGGCCGCGGTGTACGTCGTGCACTCGTTCTCGGCGCAGCGGCCCGGCATTCGGACGAGCGTGGCGGGCGCGTGGCTCGACCGCGGCGCATTCGCATACTTCGGCTCGGTTGATGAGCCGGGGCTGCAGAGCTTCGTGCCGCAGGTCACGCTGGCCGCGCGGCTGGGCTCGCTCTATCCCTTCGCGGCGGCGGTCCGCGAGGACGGCTTGCTCGAGAATCGCAAGCTGGCGTTCTTCGGCGACCCGCTGTGGATGCTGGACGCCCAGCCGCCGCAGCGCATCGACGCCGTCCCGCCACTCGCGAATCTCCGCACGTTCCCGCAGGCGGTGGGGCCGGGCGTTGCGGACGGCATCTGGGGCCTGCGGATGTCGGGCGACGATGCGCGGGCCGCCGAGGTCGTGCTCGATGCGCTGCGGGTCGCGCCCGATTCGGTGGATTCGGGGGTCGCCGCCGCCGGGCTCGGGGCCCTGTTCGCAATGGGAGAGCGCACCGGCTTCGCCGCCGCCTTCGCGCGGCTGGATCCCGAGGCCGCGGAGGATCCGGCGGTTCGCGACCTCGCCTGGCATGCGCTGCGGCCGCTGCTGCTGGACGATCGCGCCGCCGCCACGATCGCCCGGGTGCTCTCGGGCCACGTGCGTCCGCAGCGGCTCGCAACGGACGCCCTAGAACTCGCCGGCGCGCTGGCGGCCAGCGGCGAGCGGGAGGAAGGGATCGCGCTGCTGCGCAGGGTGCTCACGCGGGCCAGGACGCCCAAGGCTCGCCGCGACCTGCAACTCGGGATCGAGTCGTTCGGCGGGTAGTTTCGCCGCGTGGGGGCAGTTCCCCTAGTTGCTGACCGCCACCGGCTCGGGGTCGCCGAAGGCCTCGGCATGGTGGCCGTTGCCCGAGCTATCGATGATGTACGCACCCAGCAGGGTGTCGAAGCTGTACAACGCGGTCGTCCGGCGATCGGCGGTCAAGCGGCGCTCGGGCACGAACGAGTCGCCCCGGTAGCGAGCCCGCGGCGAGAGGCGGACCTCGTCGATCAGCCCGCGGAAGAACGACGTCGGCTGGCCGCCGCGGTTGACGTCGGCGCCGATGTAGAACGGCAGGTCGTTGATGGTGCGGCTCCAGCTGGGGTCGACCGCGACCGATGCGATCAGCCGTCCGTCGAGATAGGTGCGCAGCTCCTCGGCCCGCTCGTCGTAGACGCCGGCGATGTGGTGCCACCGATCGGTCTCCAGGACACCCTCGATCCGCCGCTCGCGGTACGCGCCGCCGAGGTGCGCGGCGAACCACAGCTCGCCGTTGCTCACGAAGATGCCGTACTCGCTGCTCTCGGTCTTCGCCAGCAGGCCCGTGCGACCCTGGAAGGTTTCGGCGTTGAACCAGCACTCGATGGTGAACGAGCCCTGCGGCGCGAAGCTGGCGACCTCCGTGTCGACGCGGATGGCGTCGTCGCCGTCGAAGCGCATCGCCTTGTTCTCGGCGTCGGCGGTCTCCAGCGGCAGGCTGCTGAGGTCCACCGGCACGCTCACGCTCTGCGTGGGGATGCTGTAGCGGAAGCTCGGGGCCATGTAGTCGTAGTCGACGTCGATCGACAGGCGATCGAGCGACGCGTCCGCGCTGTCCTCGGGCCGGCCCACGAGGAAGCCGATCTCGGCGGACTCGCCGGGCTGCAGCACGTCGTGGGTGTGGTCGGGGCGGAACATCCAACGGTTGTCGGCGGAGGCCGGCGACAGCGCGAACTCGACCGGGCGATCGCTGGGGTTGGTGACGGTGACGCTGACCTCGCCGCGGGCGGCGCCCTCGGGGGTGAACTTCACGAAGCTCTCGACCGTCGTACCGCTCTCGCGGAGGGCGTTGATCTGCTCGAGCATGGGACCGCTGATCTCGCGGACGTTCATGGCCTGTCCGACGGGATAGGCCGTCAGGGCGATTTGCTGGGGCCGTACGGTGACCAGGTGGTAGTGGTGCAGGTTGCCGGCCTCGGGAATGGCGCCACGCTGGCCGCCGCCGACGGTGGCGAGCGTGACGTACTCGATGCCGTCGTCGCCGTTGGGGCCGAAGTCGTGCCGCATGCGGTGGATGTGGCCCGCGAAGACGGCGCGGACATTGCCGGCGTCGGCGAGCATCGGGTGGACGTTGTCGTTCCAGTCCTCGCCGTAGCGGCCGCCGAGCCAGCGGGGGTGATGCAGGAAGAGGAACTGGTGCTGCGCCGCCCTGCCGCGCTCGAGCGCCTCGGCCAGGAATTGCTTCTGCTCGTCGCTCATGACCTGGGTGTCGGCGCGGGAGATGCTCTTCTCGCCGGTCTCTGGGTTGCCCTCATCGGAGTAGAGCACGATGAAGTGGCTGCCCTTGTGCGTGAAGCTGTACCACAGCGGGCCAAAGTGCATCTCGTAGCTCTTCTCGTGCTCGCCCTCGGGCCGGTTGCGGTCGGCATCGGGGCCCCGCCAGTAGATGTCGTGGTTGCCGGCGACGGGGAACCACGGGCAGATCAGTTCGCCCATGATCGCCTTGTACTCCCGCATCTCGGTCATCCACTCATCGGTCTGGTTGTACCCATCGATCATGTCGCCCACGGTCATCACCAGATCGGGCTCGAGCAGGTTGACGTCGCGGACCGCATCGGCCAGCACGTTGACGCCGCTATCGGGTCCGCCGGTCCGATCGCCGAAGACGGCGAACACGAACGCGTCGGTCTCCTCGGGCAGCGGCAGATCGACGTCGCTTCGGCGGTTGGTGAAGAACCGGGTGCCGTCGGGCGCCACGGTGGGATGGTCGGCGTTGTGCCTGTGGAGGTGCCGCTCGTGCAGCAGGAAGGGAGTCTCCTCCTTGGCTTGGTAGCCGGGCTCGACCTCGCCGTTCTGGGCGAGGGCAGGAGCGACCAGCGGGCACAGCGACAACGCGAGCACGATCGGCGTTCGGGGCATCTCGGATCCTCCGCGGGGTAAGCCGGAGGATACGGGCGTTCGCAGTTCGAGTCGCGTCGCGCGGCCCGCGGGATTGCGTGCATCGGCGGCGTCTTCGCGCTGTGCTAACGTCTTCTTAGCATTGGGCTCCTGGGCACGATTTATGTTGCCGCGAACGCGATCGCCCGCAGGCCCAGGAACATCGGTATCTCCCGGCGTGCGCGGTTCTCGGCATCGGCGCGGGGACCGGGCTCGCTGGTACGCTGGCTCGGCCATTCCTCGAGGGCGTCGATCGCGAAGCCGCAGCGGGCGAGCGCGGCGATGTAGTCCTGCAACGGGCGGTGGTGGGTGGTGGTGGTGATCGCTCGGCGGCCGTGCGCGGCAGCGCCGGGGTTCATCACGATGGGCTGGGCGTGGGGCGTGAGGTAGGCGTCCACGCGGCGGTACTGCCGCATGGCTCCGGGCTGGCGGCGCCGCTGGGCGGCGGGGCCGGACGGGATGCCGTCGGAAGCGCCCTCTTCGTCCCAGCCCCAGCCGGTTCGCCCCGGTGCGCGGAACGCCGGGTGCAGCACGATCGCCACGAAGCGGCCGCCGGGCCTGAGCCGCGTTCGGATGCCCCGGAAGGCGGCCTCGATGGCCTCGATGTTCATCAGCGCCATCACGCAGCTGGCCGCGTCGAAGGGCTCGGCGTCGCGCAGCCCCTCGACGTGTGCGAGGTTCTGGGCGTCCCCGACGAGATAGGTCTCCCGTCCCCGCGCCCGCTGCCGCGCCGCATCGATCAGCCCCGCCGAGGCGTCGACGCCGACGACCGCCGCGCCCAGTTCGGCGGCGGCGCGTGCCAGCACGCCCTCTCCGCAGGCAACGTCTAGCAGCCGCTCGCCGCGCTCCAGCCCCAGCAGCCGCAGCGTGCCGGGCACGATGACGGCCGAGTGGTGGTCGCTGCGGCCCTCGCCGACGAGCTTGTCGTACCAGGCGGCTACGTGATCCCATCCGCGGGCGTCCCGCTGCTGCGGCCGGGCGGGCTTTGGCGCGGGTTCGCTCGGCGTCTCTGCCGCGGTCGTGCCTGGGGGCGTGGCTTCGGAATCGGTTGCCGGCTTGGGCGCGTCCCGACCGGCGTCAACGAGCGTGGCGAATCGCTTGGGTGGCGGCGACTCGAAGGTCATCGCCTGGCCCGTGGTGGGGTGGCGAAGCTCCAGCCGCGTCGCGTGCAGGCACAGCCGCATGCGGGCGTCGTGCCGGGGTTTCTGGCGCTCGGGGCCGTAGAGACGATCGCCGAGGATGGCGTGTCCCGCGTGTGCGAGCTGCACCCGCAGCTGGTGGCGGCGGCTCGTGTCCATCCGGAGCGCGAGCAGCGCCCGCCCCTTGCCGGTGCATTCGACACGGGCGTGCGTGACCGCCGTGGCCGTCGCGTCGCTGGCGGGCGCACGGCCGTTGGCGACGGCGACCACTCGCCGCTGCGGGCCGTCGTGCAGCTCGTCGACGAGCGTGTGCTCGCCCTCCCACGCGGGCGTGCCGCGGACGATGGCCGCGAAGTCGGCCCGGACCCGGTTGGCGCGGAGATCCTCCTTGAGCCAGCCGTAAGCCGCCGACGTCGAGGCGAAGAGCACCAGCCCGCTGGCGTCGCGGTCGAGGCGATGCACGACCCAGACGCGGGCGTCGGGCCGCGCCGCCTGCAGCCACCGTCGGACGTGCGCGAGCACCGTGTCGTCGCGGGCGTCCTTTGACGCGGTGGTCATGCCCGCCGGCTTGTCGACCACGATGACCCCATCGTGCTCGCCCAGGATGCGCGGGGTCATCTTGGGCCGGGGAGCGGCGCCGCCGGAGCGCCGCTGGCGCTCGCGTTTGGATCGGGGCGTCGCGTCGGGCATGCTTGTGGTCTCCGTCGTCGAGGCGTGGAGGTCAACGAGGCGAAGGGCGGCCCGCCGCCCGCCAGAGTTCGGCGGCGACGTCGAGCAGCACCGAGGCGAAGGCGGCCTTGCCCATCGGGCCGACGCGGCGGGGCGGCCGATCCGCATCGGCGAACAGGATTCTGGCGTCGATGTCCGCCGAGTCCATGGTGTCCAGGGGGTTCACCACGATCGCGTCGCAGCCCTTCCGCTCGAGCTTGCGGCGTCCGCGTTCATCGCTCGCGGCGTCGGCCTCGAGGGCGAAGCCGATAGCGATCGCTCCGCCGGTCATGCCCCGGCGGGCCTCGGCGAGTAGATCGGGTACGGGCTCGAGTGCGAGCGTGATCGTCTCGCCCCGCTCCAGCTTGCCATGGACGTGGCCGGCGGGCCGGAAATCGGCGACCGCGGCCGCCATCACCAGCACGTCGATCGCCGGTACGCGCTCGAGTAGGAGGGCCTGCAGGTCCGCGGCCGTTCGGAACCGGACGAGGTCGAGGTGCGAAGCGACGCGTTGCTCAGCAGGGCCGTTCTGGCCCGATGGAGGCTCGTTGTTGTGCGAGGCAGCATCCGCCAGGGGGCGCCCTGGTGCCGATCGACGTCCCGCGATCCGCTCCTCCAGGCGATCGCGGGCGGTGCATGGTCCCATCAGCAGCGTGGTCGGCCAGCCGCGTTTGGACGAGGTCTCCGCGAGCGCTGCGCCGAGCCGACCCGACGAGCGATTCGCGAGGTACCGCACGTCGTCGATGGGCTCGTGCGTGGGGCCCGCGGCCACCAAGACCCGCGGCGTGCGCGAGGCTTCGGCGTCGGGCTGGTCGTGGCTTGCCATGCGTTGCGTCCGGCGGCTCGGATGGAGGCCCGCGGATTCGGTGCTTGTAGGGCAGATTTGGATCTCGCCGGCACGCCCACAGGAACTCCGGGAAGCGTACGCTGACGGCTCGCCCTGCCTCGGGGCCGGCCACCAACACCTCTGACGGACGGCGGGATCGACTGGTCTATGGCACGCAATCGCAAGAAGCTCGGTGAGATCCTCGTCGCGAAGGGAGTCGTCTCCCAGGGCGACCTCGACAAGGCCCTCGGCATCGCCAAGGGCTCCCGCCGCCGCATCGGCCAGGCCCTCGTCGAGGCGGGATTCGCCACCGAGGAGCAGGTGGCCGAGGCGCTGGCCGAGCAGTTCGGCGTGCCCTACGTCGATCCGAGCGACCCGAAGGTCCGGTCGAGCGTGCAGGTGGATCTGATCCCCAAGGAGATCGTCCGCAAGCACCTGGTGCTGCCCGTCGAGAAATCGGGCAACCGCCTCAAGCTGATCGTCTCGGACCCCATGGACCTGGAACTCCAGGACATGCTGCGGTTCCGCCTGAATCTCGAGATCGATCCCATGCTCGCCTCCAGGAGCGCCATCCGCGGGTTCCTCGAGGGCGACGAACCCGGAGCCGCGGCGCAGCAGCCCGACCAGTTCAAGGCCGGCGAGCAGGGCCTGGTGACCGACTCGATCGATCGCTCGGTCGACCGCTCGGTGGACAAGTCCATCGATGTTGCGGCCGATGAGTCGGCGCCGATCGTGCGACTCGTGAACCGCATCCTGTCCGAGGCCGTGCGGATGCGGGCCAGCGACGTGCACATCGAGCCCATGAACGACCGCGTGCGGCTGCGGTACCGCGTCGACGGCGTGTGCGTGGAGCGGGACAACCTGCCCAAGCGGATGCAGGCCTCGCTGCTCAGCCGCGTCAAGCTGTCGGCGGGCATGAACATCGCCGAGAAGCGCATTCCCCAGGATGGCCGCATCAAGCTGCCCGTCGACCAGACCGACATCGACTACCGCGTGTCGGCCTGCCCGACCTACCACGGCGAGAGCGTGGTGCTCCGTATCCTGCGGCCCGATTCGGTGCGGATCGGCCTGGAGAACCTGGGCTTCGAGTCCGACAACCTCGAGGTGTTCAACCGCATCATCCGCCGGCCCAACGGCATCTTCCTGGTGACCGGGCCCACCGGCTCGGGCAAGACGACCACGCTCTACTCGGCGCTGGACGTGCTCAACCGACCCGACCGCAAGATCATCACCGCGGAGGATCCGGTCGAGTACAACTTCGAGGGCATCAACCAGTGCCAGGTCCGCGAGGACATCGGGCTGACGTTCCCGGCCATCCTCCGCTCCATGCTCCGCCAGGCGCCCAACATCATCCTGGTCGGCGAGATCCGCGATAGGGAAGTCGGCGAGATCGCCATCCAGGCGGCGCTGACGGGCCACCTGGTGTTCAGCACGCTGCACACCAACGACGCCCCGAGCGCCATCACTCGCCTGATCGACATGGGCATCAAGCCCTTCCTCGTGGCCAGCTCGATCCAAGCGATCATGGCCCAGCGGCTGATCCGGATGCTGCACGATCCCTCGAAGGAGCTGGACGACAACCCCGACCCCAAGCACCTCTTCCTGACCGGCCTGCAGGACGGCGAGTGGCAGGGAAGGATCTACAAGCCCGGGTCGAGCGCCGAGGCGCCGACGGGCTATAAGGGCCGCAAGGCCATCTTCGAGATGATGATCATGAACAGCGACCTGCGGGACATGGCCTTCCGCAAGACGCCGGTGGCCGAGATCCGCCAGAAGGCCATCCAGAGCGGCATGAAGACGCTGGTGGAGGACGGCAAGCGGAAGATCCTCAAGGGCGTGACCACGCCCGCGGAGGTCGCCCGCGTCACCCAGGTCGAGGGCGGCGGCCACTAGCACGAGACCCACCAGCAACCCGAGGGAGCAGCCATGGCCTCAACCGAATCCGAGCAGTCCAGGACCATCGCCGGCGGCGGCACCGTGCAGATCGACCGCCTGCTCGACACCGTCGTGCGGACGGGCGCCAGCGACCTCCACCTCACCGTGGGCCGCAAGCCCACCGTCCGCTTGCACGGCGGCCTGAAGAACCTGGAGACCAAGGTCCTCGATTCGGACGACCTGGTCTCGCTGATGAAGTCGATCACCCCCGAGCGGAACCAGCAGGAGCTCAGCGAGGTCGGTGGCACCGACTTCGGCTTTGGCTACGGCGATGCCGCCCGCTTCCGCGTGTCGATCTTCAAGCAGCGCGGCGATCTGGCGATGGTGCTCCGCCTGATCCCCAACGAGCTGCTGACCTTCGAACAGATCGGCCTGCCCGAGGTGGTGCAGGACCTGTCGCGCCGCCCGCGTGGGCTCTTCCTGGTCACCGGGCCGACCGGCTCGGGCAAGACCACCAGCCTCGCGACGGTACTGGACTACATCAACACCTACTACGACCGCCACATCGTGACCATGGAAGACCCGATCGAGTACTTCCACTACCACAAGAAGAGCGTGGTCAACCAGCGCGAGGTGGGCAACGACGTGCCCAGCTTCGCCGAGGCCCTCCGCCGCGTGCTGCGTTCGGACCCCGACGTGATCCTCGTCGGCGAGATGCGCGACCTCGAGACCATCGAGGCGGCCATCCGAGCTGCCGAGACGGGCCACTTGGTGTTTGGCACCCTGCACACCACCGGGGCCGCCAAGACCATCGACCGCGTGGTGGACGCCTTTCCGGTCAGCCAGCAGAACCAGATCCGGGTGCAGCTGTCGACGGCCCTGCTGGCGGTGCTCAGCCAGGCGCTGCTCAAGCGGGTCGATAAGCCCGGCCGCATCGCCGCCTACGAGTTCCTCGTCGTCACGCCGGCCATCTCGAACCTGATCCGCGAGGGCAAGACCTTCCGCATCGATTCGTCGATCCAGACGGGGGCCAAGTTCGGCATGCAGCTGCTGGACGACCACCTGTGGTCGCTGTACACCAGCGGCATCATCAGCGCCGAGGAGATGGTTGACAAGGCCAAGGATCCAGGTGCCGTGCGTGATCGGGTGCACCAGACCGGGCGGACGGTTGGCCGGCCCGAATTGGATGAGACCGACGTCGCATGAGCACGAAAGGCCGTTCCAGCCGTTCTTTGCTCTGAATTAGTCGTTTTTCTAGGTGCCTCGTTTCCGCGAGGCCGACTTTGTTTCGGGAGGCCGGCATCATCGAGGGTTCGGGGGCCGAAGACTCCTCCGGATCCGATCGCGGCATGATCGCCTCGGCCTCGAGGACTCCACCATGGCGACGACCAACACCGACGAACTGAAGGGCCGCAAGCTCGGCCGCGTGCTGACCAAGATGGGCAAGGTCACGCGCGAGCAGGTGCACGAGGCGCTGTCGATCCAGAAGACGCGGCGGCGGCCCATCGGCGAGGTGCTCGTCGAGCTGGAGTACTGCACCGAAACGGACGTCCAGGCGGCGCTGGCGGGCCAGGCCGGCATGGCCTATGTGGATCTGGCCGAGCGAGAAATCGCCGGCGAGGCCATCGCCGCGATCCCCGCCGAGAGCGCCCGGGCCTACGGCGTGGTGCCGCTGGAATACAACGCGACGGCCAAACGGCTTCGGATCGCGATGAAGAGCGCCGACAACTTCCGCGCCGTGGACGACCTGCGGCTGCTTCTGGGCATGACCGTGGAGGCGGTCGTGGCCGATCCGGCGCAGATCGACGAGCTGCTGGGCAAGCACTACGCGGAGCAGGAGTCGGTGGTCGACGTGGTCAGCGGGCTGGCCAGCGACGAGAAGTTCATGGCGCTCGAGGGCCGGGGCGAGTCGATCGACCTCGACGCCATCACCGAGGCCGCCAGCGACAACCAGGTCGTCAAGCTGCTGAACCTGGTGCTGCTGCAGGCCATCCGGGACAAGGCCAGCGACATCCACTTCGAGCCGTTCGAGGACGAGTTCAAGATGCGGTATCGCATCGACGGCGTCCTCTACGAGATGGTGCCGCCGCCCAAGCACCTCGGGCCGGCGATCACAAGCCGCGTCAAGGTCATGGCGGACCTGGATATCGCCGAGCGGCGGCTGCCGCAGGACGGCCGCATCGAGCTTCAGGTGGGCGGCCGTCCGGTCGATCTCCGCATCGCGGTGTTGCCCACGATGCACGGCGAGAGCGTCGTGATGCGCGTGCTGGATCGCTCGAACGTCGAGCTGAATCTCGACCGCATCGGCTTCCGCGAGGACGACCTGGAGCGCTTCCGGGCCCTGATCAACAAGCCCAACGGCATCGTCGTGGTGACCGGGCCGACGGGCTCGGGCAAGACGACCACGCTCTACGCGGCCCTAGCCGAGCTCAACGACATCGAGACCAAGGTGCTGACCGCCGAGGATCCGGTGGAGTACGACATCGACGGGCTGTGCCAGGTGCAGGTCAACGAGGACGTAGGCCTGACGTTCGCCAAGGCGCTGCGGAGCTTCCTGCGTCAGGATCCCGACGTAATCCTCGTCGGCGAGATCCGCGACCTGGAGACCGCGCAGATCGCGGTGCAGGCGTCGCTGACGGGCCACCTCGTGCTGAGCACGCTGCACACCAACGACGCGCCCAGCTCGATCGTCCGCCTGGTCGATCTCGGCCTCGAGCCCTTCCTGCTGACGGCCACGATCGAGGGCATCGTGGCGCAGCGGCTGGTCCGCCGGATCGCCAAGGACGCGATGGAGGCGTACGAGCCGGCCGAAGAAGAGTTGATGGAGCTGGGGCTGCGGATGTCCGACGTGGCGGGCAAGACCTTCCATCGGCCGCGGGGCGATGCGCAGCACGGCGGGTACCGGGGCCGGATGGCGCTGTTCGAGATCATGGTCATGGACGACACGATCCGGGACATGGTGATGAACGAGGAGAGCCTGAGCCTCGTGCGCGAGCACGCCCGCACCCGCGGGATGCGGACGCTGCGTGAGAGCGGGCTGCTGGCGATCTACGAGGGTCAGACCAGCATCGACGAGGTGGTCCGCGAGACGCTCGTCGAGGAATAGCGGTGCGGTCGCGCCGGGCCGGATTCGGCCGCGGCGGACGAACAGGAGTTGTGTGGCATGCCAACCTTTGCGTACGAAGCCCGCGATGCCGAGGGCAAGGTCAAGAAGGGCACGCTGGAGGCGACCTCGGACGAGGAGGCCATCGGTCGGCTGAAGTCCCAGAGCCTCTACCCGACCGCGGTCCGCGAGCAGAAGGTCAAGAAGTCGGCCGTGGCCGGCGGGCCCGAGGTCGCGGCCAAGAAGAAGCGTAAGGGTGGCGGCTTCAGCATCGGCGGCGTGAAGAAGAAGCAGCTGACGCAGTTCACGCGGCAGCTCTCCACGCTGCAGGACGCCGGCTTGCCGCTGCTCCGCAGCCTGCAGATCCTCGAGAGCCAGGCTAAGCCCGGCCCGCTGAAGAACGTGCTGATCGACGTGACCGACGAGGTCCAGGGCGGGGCGAGCCTCTCCGAGGCGATGGCCAAGCACCCGCGGGCGTTCAACCGGCTGTACGTCAAGATGATTGCCGCCGGCGAGGTCGGCGGCGTGCTGGACGTCATCCTGCAGCGGCTCAGCGAATTCATGGAGAAGGCGCAGTCCCTCAAGCGGAAGATCAAGGGCGCGATGATCTACCCGATCGTGGTGCTCTTCGTGGCCGTGGTCATCCTCGTGGTGATCATGCTGGTGATCGTGCCGCAGTTCCAGGCGATCTTCGAGGACTTCGGCGTCGAGTTGCCGGGGCTGACGATCTGGCTGATCGGCACCAGCAAGTGGATGGCGGGCACCAACCCGGGCCAGGCCTTCCCCGGCGCCGTGCTCTTCGTGGGCGGCCTGTTCGCCATCCCGTTCGTGTGGAAGCTGGTGCGGCTGGCCAAGCCCGGCCGGGCGCTGACCGACCGCATGGTGCTGCTGACGCCGGTGATCGGCGGCATCGCACGCAAGTCGACGGTGGCCAAGTTCACCCGCACGCTGGGCACGCTGATCACCGCGGGCGTGCCGATCCTGGAGGCCATCCGCATCACCGCGGATACGTCGGGCAACTCGGTGTTCGAGAAGGCACTGATGCGGGTGCACGATTCGGTCCGGGAGGGCGAGTCGATCGCCGTGCCCCTCCGCGAGAGCAAGACCTGCGAGCCCATCGTCGTGAACATGGTGGACGTGGGCGAGGAGACCGGCGAGCTGGACGTCATGCTGATGAAGGTGGCCGACAACTACGACGAAGAGGTTGACGTCGCGGTGCAGGCGGCGCTCAAGCTGCTCGAGCCGGTCATGGTGGTACTGATCGGCGTCATGGTGGGCACGATCGTGATCGCGATGTTCCTGCCGATGGTCGCGATGATCGAGTCGCTGAACGGAGGAGGCGTCTGAGCGGCCCGGGGCAACGCGTCGGCGCGGGGCGCACTGGGGAGGACGCCTTCGCGCCGACGCCGCCCGGGTTGCTCGGGCTCGCCGAGATCCGAGATCGAGTTCGCACGCCGCACGCCGGAGGCCCACGGAGCCGCATGAAGCCGCGCAGCACTACAAGCCGGACCGCGTTCACCATCGTCGAGCTGGGCGTTGCGATCCTCGTGGTCGCCGCGCTGATCGGGCTGCTGCTCGTCGGCGTTGCGCAGATCTCCAGGACGGCGCAGGCCGGTGCCGAGCGGCAGAACGTCGTGGCGCTGCGGATCGCCGTCGACCAGTTCAAGGCCGATTTCGGGTTCCTGCCGCCGCTCATGGAGGACGGCATCCTCTATTCGCGGAGCAACCCGCCGGACCCGACGGGCACGCCGCCGCTCATGGGCGCGCAGCTGTCGGTCTACGACCCCGGCGTGCCCGAGGACGTCGAGTTCCTCCGCCGGGACACCGGCACGATGGGGCCCGACCTGCGGTTCAGCGTGTACAGCCTGCCGACCTATCTCATCGGCGTGCAGGACTTTCCCGTGGACGGCTCGAGCGGCCCGCCGGTGGATGGCAAGGCCGGGCCGGGCTTCCGAACCCCGACGCGCTCGGGCACCTTCCGGACGCTGGGCGGCACGCTGACCGATCCGCTCTTCGACGTTCGGGGCGACTCCGAACGCCTGGTGATCGTGAACCCCGAAGAGGGGCGGGCCGAGCTGCGGGATCGCAGCGGCGTGCCCTATCGCTTCTACCGCTGGCTGCCCGACGAGCAGATCGGCGGCCCCGACCCCAGCAAGAGCGTGGGCGACCTGCTCAACGTGCCCGCGATGGTCGGTGATCCGGCCGAGAACGTCGAGCTGCGGGACGCGGGGTATGCGATCGTCGCGGCGGGCCCCAACCGGGTGTTCGGCGAGATGGACACCGAGACGGTGGACCGCGTGATCCGCGAAGTCGGCCGCGTGGGCGATGGCAGCGACGAGGCCTCGGAGGCCGCCGGCCGCGCCGACAACATCATCGAGGTGGGCAAGTGAGCCGGGCCGTGCATCGCGAGCG
The DNA here is from genome assembly GCA_039819165.1 of Planctomycetota bacterium. Taxonomy (NCBI): domain Bacteria; kingdom Pseudomonadati; phylum Planctomycetota; species Planctomycetota bacterium. The sequence goes on along the minus strand of JBCBSM010000001.1, from coordinate 786,324 downwards.
GGCGGACCGGGGCTTCACCCTGGTCGAGCTGACGCTGGTGATCATCATCATCCTGATCCTGGTGGCGATCGCCATCCCGGCGTACGGCTCGCTCACCTACAGCAGCGGCCGGAGTGGATCGGCCAGCGCCGTGCAGAACGCCCTCGAGAGCGCCCGCGACGCCGCCGTACGCGCGGGCCCGGGTCGGGATGCCGCCGCGATCTTCCTGGGCGGCGAGGACGGCCGGGTGCGGGCGGTCACGGGCGTGGTCGAGGCGCAGATCCTCGATGACGCGGGCGGCGTCGACGTGCTGCGTGACATCTTCGTGCCCGCGCCGGGGACCGAGGCGATCCAGTTGCCCCGCGGCTGGTCGGCCCGCGGCTACGCCCGCGCGGCGACGCTGGTCAGCAGCGTGTCGGGCACGCCCGGCACCAGGCCCGAGCTGGCCGACAACGCCGAGTGGTACGAGCAGACCTACACGTCGGATCGCGAGGACGGGCACTGGGTCTACCCCGAGACCGAGTTCTACGAGCGGGCCGAGCCCGACAGCGGCGCCGCCCGGCAGACGTTCATGGTTCGATTCGAGGGCGGCACCGGACGCTACCAGAGCACGGCGACCGCCAAGGCGTTGTACATAGAGCCCGCGCCGACGATCGCGTTCCGGCGCTCGGGCACGATCTACGACCGCTTCCGCGTGGACCGCGCCGAGGATCTGGGCCGCTTCGTGCGGCGGGTGCTCGCCGATCCATCGCTCTCGCAGAACGACCGCCGCGACCTGCTGGGCGATATCTCCGCCGACACCGTCCTCGTCGGCCCCGTCGGCCAGGTGGCGGTGTACAAGGAAGAGCGGCTGGCGAATTCGATCGGGGCGGACGGGCTCAACCGCGGCACCGATACGTTCTACCGGGCCATCGACGGCAGCGTCACCGACCCGGAGTACGACGTCGGCCTGTTCGGCGGCGTGGCCGACCCGGCCATCATCAACGCGCGCATCTCGCAGTGGATCCGGGGCAGTTCGCTGACGACCGGGGCGCTGCCCGCCTCCGAGACGTCCGACGCCCGCATCTTCCAGGTTTCCCGGTATCTGGGCTCGCCGACCGAGGTCGAGCGGCTGGTGGAGGGTCAATGAGCATGCGGCGTGGTTGCCTCCATCGCCGGCGCCGGGCCGTTCGGGTCGCGGTGGCGTTCTCGCTCGTCGAGGTGCTGCTGGCGATCTTCGTGCTCGGGCTCGGGCTGCTGGGCCTCGGCGCGCTGATCCCCGGCATCATCCGCGAGCAGCGGATCGCCTCCGATCGCTCGCTCGGCGTGATCGTCGCCAACGACGCCCGGGCGTACCTGCGGACGCGGGCTGATCTGAACCGCCTGGCGATTCCGCCGCGGGTCACCTCCGGATCCGGGCTCGGCACGTCGATGCCGGCGGGTGACTTCGATTACGGCCTGGGCGTCTGGCTCCGCGATCCGGACTGGTCGCGGACCTACCTCTGGGACGCCCTGAGCATCGACAAGGCCCTGTACGAGGACGAGGGCGTGATCCGGCTGGGCGACCCCGTGCAGGGCGTGGATCCGGCCCGCATCGGCCTGGCCGAGCGGCTCTACCCCGGGCCGTCTTCGGGGCTGACCGGCCCGCAGTTCGTGTGGGACTTCGTGGCGCGGCGGCTGCCGCCCGTGGAGGCCGACGGCTACGCGCTGCTGGCCGATCCGACGCTGCCGGTGCTCCCCACGACGATCCCCGGGCAGGCCCGCGCGGGCGTCGAGATCGCCGTCTTCGTGCGGCGGGTGGATACCGGCATCCGCGTGCAGCCCGGGACCACGCTCTTCGGCACGCTGCTGGATGCCAACCCCGTGCTGCCGGTCGGGCTGAGCCAGGGTGGCGGTCCCACCGGGACGGGCGCAGATCCGTCCGAGAACGAGATCTACGCGGTGCCGCTGACGCTGCAGGCGCAGTTCGATCCCACGCGGCCGGGCGTGCTCGAGCTGGAAGAGGACAACACGGTGCGAACTGGCGACCCCGGCGGCAACGTCTCCGAGCAACAGCGGCTGGTCTTGGCGGCGCAGATCGGCCAGCAGCTGGTGGACAACCTGGGCAACGTGTTCGTCGTCGATGAGCTGCTGTCGCTGGACGCCAACAGCGCGGAGGTTCGCGTGCGGCCGGCGGTGCCCTCGTGGGTGCCCCAGTCGCGAGTCGACACCGGCGCGAGCGATCCGCTCGACGAGCGGACGTGGTCGCACATCCGTCAGGTCGTGTTCGTGCCCCAGCCGCCGGCGGCGGTGCTGGTGTTCCGCACCGGGCCGACCGGGCGATCGGTGCTGTCGCCCTCGGGTTCCGGAGCGGGGAGGCAGCCGCTATGACGCGTGCACGCGCCTGGATGGCCCGGGCGATCCGGTCGGCATCGGGCTTCACGCTCATCGAACTGCTCGTGGCGGTGGGCGCCGTCGCGTTCGTGGCGGTGGGCATCGCCTCGGTGTTCGCGGCCGTTGGCGAGACGGTCTCGCGCGGCCGCAGCGTGAGCGCCCTGACGGCCTACGCCGCGATCATGGAGCGGCAGATGCGGGAGGACTTCGGGGCCATGTCCCGCGAGGGCTTCCTGCTCATCCGCCACGAGGTCGTCAACGAGGGCGAGCCGGTGCCGCTGTCCGCCGAACAGCCGATCGGCGCCTGGCGGCCGCGGCGGGCCGACGAGATCGTGTTCTTCACCGAGCGGCCCTCGCGATCGGCCCGCGAGCCGCTGGCGGCGGGCGTGGAGGCGGAGGGCTCGGCGACATCGCTCTACTACGGCATCGGCCAGCGGGCGCTGCCCGACCCCAACCCGCGGCGGTCGTACCTGCTGCCCGATGTCACCGACGAGAACACGACGACCATGGGCGAGACGCGGCTGGGTGCCGGCGACGGCGCCAACCCCAACCGCTTCGCCGGCGACTGGACGCTGCTCCGATTCGCCCGCGTGCTGGTGCAGCCGGGCGGCGGCGTCGCGGATGTGCCGGCCATCCCGACCTCGCTGCAGGCCTCCGCGGGGGACAGCCGGCTGCAGATCGGGCTCCAGCCCGCCGCCGACAGCCTCTTCCGGTCGGTCAATCGGCTGGATACCGGCGGCTGCGCCTTGGTCTTCCCGGCGGTGCCGCAGCTACGGGCGGCCGCCCTGGGCCCGTCGCTGGGCGGCTCGAACGCCGGCGGGCCGCGGTTCTCGTCGGGCTTGGTGGACATCGCGACGACGGACCTCAAGGAGATCCGCGCGATCGTGCAGTCCTCGCCCGCCTTCCGCGATAGCAACGCCGATCCCGAGATCATCGCGCCGCCGTACGGCTACTTCACGCCGATCGATCTCGTGAATTGCGGCGACTACGAGACCAACCTGTCGCCGGTGGTGGGGCCCGTGGGTGTGCAGCAGGCCTGGATGCTGGACGCCCTGCCGGCTTCGAGCCACGAGCGGGTGCTGCGGCTCGACGACACGGGCTTGGTCGTTGGCGCGTTCGACGAGCCGGGCTACTCGAAGGTAGAGGTGCCCGTCGCCGAGCGGACACGGATGCGGTACGAGGACACGCCGCCCGACCTGCACACCGCGCTGGCCGAGCCCGTGGTCACCCGCCGCGCCATCCGCATGGCCGACCAGTACCAGATGACCTCGTCGGTGTTCATCCCGCGGTGCTCGGAGTTCATCGTCGAGTGGTCGTTCGGCAAGACCGACGACGACGGCGAGCTGATCTGGCACGGGGCCGAGCGGGAGATCGACTTCGATCGCGACGGCACGCCCGACCGGACGGTGCTGCCCTACCCGCAGTACGACGAGGAGGTCCGCGGCACCGCGCAGGAGTTCGCGGGCGGATACTTCCAGCCGTATCGGTTGCGCACCATCCCCGATGCCATGACAACGGGCGTCGGAACGACGGCGCGGCGGATCGTGGACGAACTGCGTATCGGCAGCCCGATTGCTCCCGTGCTCTCGGGCCAGTTCGCCGACGTGGGCGACGAGTTCTCCAGCTACCCGGTGCTGCCCGAGCTCATCCACGGCGTGCAGGTCGGAAGCGGCCTGGGCACCGCGGGCGACGAGTCACTCGTCTCCTACTTCGGGTACACGACGCCCTACTTTGATCCTGGCGATCCGGACGGCGACGGCGCCAACACCGACGCCGCACTCGAGGACACGCTGGAGTGGCCCTGGCCCGAGCTGATTCGCGTTACCGTGACGCTCGTCGACCCCGCCGATGATGCGGCCGAGCGCACGTTCCAATTCGTCTTCCCCACGCCGGCGAGCCCGGCGCCGTAAGTGCGAGGATGGTCCTAGAGGGGAGGAGTTCCACTATGCAATCCACGACGCTGCGCACCGAGGTCCTGCACGCCTTCCGTTCGAGGCGACACCACCGCCGCGGATCCACGCTGATCCTGGTGGTCGCCACGCTTGCGCTGCTGGCGGTGCTGACGGTGACCTACGTCAGCATCGGCGGGGGCGACCGCCGCATCGCGAGGGCCAACACCCGCAGCGCCGAGGTGGAGCGCCAGGCGCAGGCGACCGCCGACTACATCGGCCGCGTCGTCGGCGACGACGTGCTCGCGGTCTACTTCCAGGGCTTCGATCCGCAGGGCGAGCCGATCTTCGTCCGCGAGGCGGTCGACCTGCCGCGGACCGACCCGAACCGCACCATCGACGGCCAGCCCGTGAACACGGGCGTGCCCGAGCCGCAGACGGACTACTTCGGCCTGAAGCACACGCCCGCCGGTGGTCTGCCGCCGCTGCGGGCGTCGGACGATCCAACCGATTCCGCCCGGGACGTCTACGCGGACCTGCTTCCCTTCGGCCCCTCCGATCCCTTCCTGGCCGAGCACCAGCCGCGGTACATCCGGCCGATCTCCCAGGCCACGCTCGCCGATCCGCTGTACGACGAGCGGCGGGACTGGGGCAGCATCAGCAACTTCAGCCCGAGCGGGCTGTTCTCCAACATCCAGAACCTCCGCAACAACTTCGACGCCGAGCCCGGCCTGGGCACCGATTCGGACGGCGACGACCGCATGAGCGAGAACCTCTCGCTGCTGGACGACGCCGGGCGGCCGACCAACCAGCTGGCCTACGGCGGCGTGGCCAACCCGCGGATCCCGGCCCACTTCGACAGCTTGCAGATCCGCGCATACCGGCCGGCGGATCCCACGCTGCTGGACAATCCCCCTGCGGTCGACGATCCGGACTACCCGCCCATGCAGTGGGCCGACACCGATGGCGACGGCTTCCTCGATAGCCGGTGGATCGAACTGGTCGACACCACCGACCCGAACAACCCCTTCGGCGTCGTCCGCGGGGAGGGGCCGTACCGCTGGTTCGTCGCCGTGCGCTGCGTCGACCTGTCGGGCCTTGTCAACGTGAACACGGCGGGCGCCATCGAGGCCAATACGGCCGTGGCCGCCCTCGACGAGCAATCCCAGCCGAACAACCCCTACCGGCTCGGCATCTCGCCGGCGGACATCGATCTGCGGCGGCTGCTCATCCTGGAGAATGCCGAGGCGCTCTACGGCGAGTTCTACGACGCCGCGGAGCAGGCGCCCGCGGGCGCGCAGGATTATGGCGCCTACGACAACTTCGGCCTGGCCGTGGACATCGGCGATGCGGGCTTCGACGGGCTCCGCGCCGCGCTCGACGCCGCGGCCGTGTCGCCCGGCCCACTGGTTGCCCTGCCCGATGTCACCGCCCAGGATCGCCGCAACCTGTTCCAGCAGGTGCGATCCGAGGGCTCGCGGGTCATCCGCCGGACGGCCGGGCTGGCCCGCTATCGCGTGTTCGGCGCCGACGACCTGGCCGAGCTGCTGACCTACCGCGGATTGAACGACCCCGCGATCACGTCGGACCTCGAGCGCGCGGTGGACGGCCGCGGGACGGTGGCCCAGTTCGGGCCGCTCCGCAGCAATCGCTCGCTGCAGTGGGAGCGGCGGATTGCCGACGGCGGTCCGCCGTCGTGGTCGCCGGCGCTCGCGCTGCGCGCCATCGACGTGCGGCAGCACCTGACCACCCTGAGCGGCGGCATGCCCCGGCTCTCAACGCCCGTGGACCTGGGCGGCGGCTCGCCCACGGCGGCCGAGGTCGCCCAGACGCTGCAGCGGCAGGTAGACGTCGACATCGCGCTCACGCCGGAGGATCCCGATCCGACCCTGGTGCAGGACGGCAACCTGTTGATCCTGCTGGCGGGCTTCGGGCCCGAGGATGAGCGGCAGCCCCATCCACTCTTCCGCACCTACGCCAACGCGCTCATGCCGTCGGCGGCCGAGGAGAACGCCTGGATCGACGCGGCCTGGGATACGACCTTCTTCGGCTTCGACTTCGCCAACAACACGGGTGACTGGCTCTTCCCGCTGCGGACGGCCGCCCACCTGACGGCCAACATGATCGACGCGTACGACGAGGACGACGAGCCGAGCGGTTTCACCGTGCTCACCAACGCGCAGAGCCGTGCGGACCTCGACTCGGACCCGGGCTTCATCGACGCGTTCCCCTGGTGGAGCGAGCCCAACGAGAGTGGCCGGCTGGATTTCGGTGATGCCCGCCTGCCGGATACGCCGCCGCCGGCGTTGTCCGCTCCGGTCGAGGCCATGAACATCTACGGCCTCGAGCGGCACCCGTTCATCACCCAGGTGGCGCTCTACAGCGTGTTCACCGATGCGGAGTCCGATCGTGCCGGCGGACCGGGCGACGACGACGGCATCTGCATGCCGATGGGTGGGGGAGGGGGGCCCATCTTCGCACCCTCCGAGGACCAGGAAGTCACGATCGATCTCGCGACGCAGGCCGGCAACCCCGATTACATCGGCCAGGTCTTTGCGGTGCAGGTCACCAACCCGTACGCATCCCCGGTGCAGGTCAACTCGGACTTCTTTGTCCGCTTCGGCGGCGAGCAATTCGATCTGCCGGTGCGCAGCATCGGACCCGGCGATAGCGTGACGTTTTACGCCATTACGGGTGGCGAGGCCGACTTCGTGTCGCGTGCGAGCGCCGCGGCCGTGAGCTTTGGTGGCACCTTCGCGGTTGGCGCCGGCGATGTGAGCGACTGGCTCGACGACCAGTTCACGACGCTTTCGGGCGTCCCGCGTGTGGCGTTCGGCTCGACGCCCAACAGCGAGGATTTCCTGGCGGGCGACCCGGGGGATGTTGCCGAGTCGGAGAATCGCCGCGTGACGCTCTGGCGCAGGGTCAATCGGACGGGCGGATTCACGACCGATATCCTGCTCGATCGCATCTCGGATCCCGCCGATTCCACGGTCCGGCCCACCCTCGACAGGCGGCCACCGGCGCAGCAGTTCGACGTCAGCGGGACCCTGGGCACGGCGGGCTGCGAGGATGGCACGGTGACGGAGGCCGGCGACAATACCGGCTTCTCGATGGTTACCTGGGGAACGATCACGCGGCCCAAGGGGGGCGTCGCCGCACCGCGTGGCGCCCTGCCGGCGTACGTCGTCGAGGTCGATGATCCGATCAATCCACTGAACAGCATCGCTACGGATGAGTTCGATCTCGGCGTGTTCAGCCTGAGCCAGGGCGACTTTGCGGCCCCGCCGCAGCTGCCGATGTCGCCCCGCAAGTCGTCGGCAGCGCAGAGCCTCGAATTCTTGTTCGATCTGCCGGCGAGCGCCTTTGCCGACAACATGCAGTACGCCGGTGCCGACATCGCGCGGCCGCTGGCTACCGATATCAACAGCGTGCCGGGTCTGCAATTCGATCCGGTCACGCCGGGCGGCCCCTCGCTCTACATCGAGCCGTTCCGCAACGACAACAGCGGCGAGGTCACGCTGTCGGGCAGCGACATCGACGTGCTGCGGCCGGGTGACTTCCTGGGCGTGCCGGCCTTCGGCCCGGTGCACTTCGCGGTGCCCGGCGGCGATCCGGAAGAGGGCTGGTACACCACGGGCGAGATGATGGGTCTGGTGCTGGGCTACGACGTCGCGAGCAGCCAGACCGGCATCCCGCCGGCGATGGCGGACCTGCTGGATCGCGGGCACCTGCCCCTCGACGCGGCCGCTCCGTTCGTGGACTTCAACATGCCGGGCATCTTCGATGGCGACGACGAGCGGCGGGGCCTGGGCATACCGCACGCGATGGCGCTGCTGTCGTCGATCAAGACCACGCCCGACGGCGTGGGCGATGCCCGCACGCCCGTCCTGGGCACGGTCAACGTGGCCACGATGACCGAGACCGTCGCCCGCGTGCTGCCTGGCCTGAGTCCCAACTGGGAGGACACGGTCGATCCGGCGCGGGCCTGGATGGTCGATGCGCTCGGCAACGTGCTGCACGATTCGCGGTCGGACGTCGCCGCGGGCGTGCTGGCCTACCGAGACAAGGCCAACTGGCCGACTCGCAACGGCGGAGACATCGCCTTCCAGGGCGCTGCAGCACGCGGCGACCTCGACGCATTCGATCTCGAAGGCCGCTTCGAGCAGAACGACATCGAGGCCATCCGTGAGCACGCAGGCCTGTTGTCGACGGGCGAGATGCTGGCGGCGCACAAGCCGTCGGCTCCGGGCCTCGGCACCATCGGTGGTTATGCCAGTCCTGACAACATCCGGCGGATGGCGTTGGATGGCGCATCGCTCGACGTCGGCGGCGTAGACGCCGTGCGCTACGGACCCAACGGCGGCGTCTCGGAGGCGGCGGCCGCCCTCGATGACGAGATCGTGAACGACTACGACGAGCAGTTCGCGCTCTTCAACGCCGTCGCCAACTCGACCTCCGTCCGCAGCGACTACTTCGCGGTCTGGTTCGTGCTCCACGGCTACGCCCGCGAGGATGTCGAGGGGCTCCGCGCCACCGATCCGATCGTGCCCTCGATCGCGAGGCGATATCTGCTCGTGCTCGATCGCACCGGCGTGACGCGAGCGGGCGATCGGCCGGAGGTCGTGGTCTTCAAGGAGATCCCGTTCTAGCCCTGGCTCTGCCGTGTGTTTGAAGCACTGTGGCGCTGCCTGGGGCCGTCCGCCGCCGCGGCATGCACCGACTACAGTTGTGCCCTCAGGGCGTAGCTCAGCTTGGTAGAGCGCCTGCTTTGGGAGCAGGAGGTCGCTGGTTCGAATCCAGTCGCCCTGATTCGAGGTGCGCCGCGAGCGAGCCGCTAGCTCGGCAGCGCGTCCTTCTCCAGATCGAACGAGCCGGCTCGCTGGATGACGGTGCCGCAGCTCTTGCAGGTCCGTGTCTCCTCGGGTCCGTTCCAGAAGTCGTCCATGATCTTGTGCAGGTCGCGGTCGATGTGCTCGAGTTCGAACTGGGCCTCGTGCACGAGCTCATCGTTCTTCGGGCAATACCACTGCAGGCGGTCTTTCTGTGGGTTGCCGTGCTCGTCGACGCCGCGCGGAAACTCGACGATGAGCCCGATGGTGTCGGCCGGCCGCTGCGGGCGGTGGGGCACCCAGCTGGGCAGCAGGAACATCTCGCCCTCACGGATCACGACGTCCTGCGCCGGGCTGCCATCGAGCGGCCGCACCCGCACGGCGATGTCGCCCTTGAGCTGGTAGAACAGCTCCTCGGTCGGGTTGACGTGGTAGTCGTTGCGGGTGTTGGGGCCCACCGAAACGAAGATGATCGCGTTCTCTGATTCGTGGGCGAACTGCTTGTTCATCACCGGCGGCGTGAACGCCTCGGGATGCTCGTCGACCCAGCGGCGCAGGTTGATGGTCGGAAACGCGCTCATGGGGGCCTCCTCTCGCCGCCGCGCGGGCCAGACGGCCGAATCGGCGGAAATTCGAAGGAGGATATCGGTCCCGCGGGGGCGAGTGCAACCGGGTGCGACCGCGTTGCGAACGAGCTTGCGCGTGCAGGCCACGCCGAGGCCCCGCGGCGGCGCCCGATCCGAGGGCGGCCCGCCCCCACGCGAGGGCCGAACCCCGCGGGCAGACGCCGCACGCCGGAGCCAATACACTGCCGCCCCAGCCCGGTGGTCGGGCGGGACCAGGACGCGGCTCGCCTAGGCCCACCGCCCGCGGATGCGGGCCCTCCGGCATAAAGCACCCCCGCCGCGAGTTCGCACCACCGCGTTCAGATTCGTAACGCAGAAAGGATCGGGTCTACCGATGGCCGAGAACCAGCCCCAGCAACAGGTCCAGCTCCGCATCGATGAGTCGAAGATGCACACGACCTACGCGAACACCATCCGCAGCTCGACGACCAACGACGAGGTCGTGCTCGACTTCGGCTTGAACATCCCGATGCAGGGGCCCGACAACCAGCCGGTGCTCAACTTCTCCATCGGAAGCCGCGTCATTACGAACTGGGCGGGCGCCAAGCGACTGGCGATCTCCATGGGCCAGCTCGTCCGCCAGTACGAGGAGCGCAACGGCGAGATCCAGCTGCAGCGCCCCCAGGCCGGCCCCGCCGCCGAGGACGGCCCCAAGCTCACCGAGTAGCAGCACCTACTAGCAAAGTTGCCCCGGGCCGGCATCCCGGCCCCATCCCTTGATCGCCATGAGTCCACACACGTCCGCCTCCACGTCTCGCTCCGACGCCGCCCAGCCGGCCACACCAGCCGCGACGGGCGGGCTGCCGGAGAGGGCGGTGGGCGCCGACGCCATTGCGCGCTTCCTCGCGAACCTGCTCGATCGCATGAGCGAGCTGGCCAACGCCGACCTCGGCGCGGCCTACATCGGCGGCGGCTCGGATCGCGAGGGCGGGCTGGCGGCCATGCACGAGCGGCCCGGCGCGCAGCAGCTCGCACAGCGCGTGCGCAACGACCCCGGCATGCTCGCCCGCTTAGCCCGCGTGGCCGAGCGGGCGATGGAGTCCGACGAGTCCGGCGTGGTGTCGGAACGGCTCGTTGCCGCCGACGGGCTGATGTACGACTCGGCGGCCACGCACGAGGCGCTCGGCGTGCCGCTGGTTGCCAACGGCCGGACCGAGGGCGCCTGCGTGCTGCTCGTGCCGCTGGCCCGGCGGGATTCGAGCGGGCTCGCGCGCACGTCGCTGCGGCTCGCCGCCGACGGCTTCGAGGCCTTCCTGTGGTCCCAGCGGTGCCTGGCCGAGGCCGAGCGTGCCGCCAAGCTCCGCGAGACGCTCGAGCTGCTCGATGCCGCCCAGCGGGGACCGGCCGCGCCCGCCATGGCCGCGCTGTTCTGCGACGAGCTGCGGCGGCGGTTCGCCTGCTCGCGGGTCAGCGTGGGCCTGGTGCAGGGGCATGACATCCGCGTGGTCGCCGTCAGCGGGGCGGACACCGTCGAGCGACGCAGCCCGGCGGTCGAGTCGCTCGAGGCGGCGATGGAGGAGTGCGCCGACCAGGACATCGAGGTCGTGTTCCCCCAGCCCGAGGGCCTCGCCGCCGCCGATCGCCGCGTCGTGCGAGCCCACGGCGACCTGAGCCAGGGCTTCGGGCCCTCCGCCATCCTCTCGCTGCCGCTCCGCGTGGACGGCGACCTGGTGGGCGTCGCCGTGCTCGAGCGAGCCGCCGACGATCCCTTCCCGCCCGGCTCCATCCCGCTCATGAGGCTGGTGGCCGAGTTCATCGGGCCGGCCGTGTGGACCCGTCGCCTCGCGGACCGCGGCATCCTGCGGGTCGTGCGGGACCGCATCCGCGACCTGGGGTCGGCCATCGTCGGGCCGCGGCACACGCTCGCCAAGGTGGTCGGGATCCTGGTGCTCGCGGTGTTCGCGGCCATGGCCTTCGTGCCCGTGCCCGCGACGATCTCGTCCGAAGCGGAGACCAAGGCCGATGCGATGCGGTCGCTCACGGCTCCGTTCCAGGGCTACCTGGAGTGGGTGGGCTTCAAGCCGGGCGATCGGGTGTCGGAGGGCGACGTTGTTGCGCGGATGGCGACGACCGAGCGGCAGCTGCAGCTCGCCGCCCTGGATGCCCAGCTCGCCGCCGCCCGCACCGAGCGGGAGTCCCAGCTCGCCCGCCGCGAGGTCGATGCGGCCTCGGTCAGCGAGCAGCGGATCCGCGAGCTGGAGCCCCAGCGTGCCATCCTCGCCCGCGAGCTGGAGCGCGCGGAGATCCGCGCGTCCATCGACGGGCGGCTGTCGGGCAGCGACCTCGAGCCGTTCATCAATGCCCCGATCTCGCCCGATATGCCGCTCGGCCAGATCGTTGGGATCGACAGCGTGATCGTCATCAAGGTCGGCGAGAACAACGTCGACGCCGTCCAGCAGATCCTGGCCCGTCCCGCCGACGAGCGGGGCGAGGCCGACGGCACCTTTGCGGCGCGGGCCCGGCCCGATGATCGCCTGCCGATCCGCGTGCTGCGGATCAACCCGCAGGCCGACGCCATCGCGGGCGGCAACGTCTATTTGGTGGAAGCCCAGCTCGTCGGCGATCGCCCCGCGTGGCTCCGCCCGGGCATGACCGGCCGCGCCCGCATCGACAACGGCTGGACCACGATCCTCTACCGGGTCGTCGATCCCCTGCTCGACCGGGCCCGCATGGCCTGGTGGTGGTAGGGAGGCGGGCGTGCGCGGGCGGGACATCGGCACCACCTTCAGCGACCTGTGGTACCGCGTGGCACAGACGCGGCCGCGGCTGAGCGTGCACGCGGACGTTGTCCGCCAGCACTTCGGCCCGACCGTCTCGTACATCGTCGAGGATCCCGCGAGCGGACAGTTCTATCGCATCAGCGAGAGCGCCCACTTCTTCCTGGGCATGCTCGATGGCCGCACCACGGTCGACGAAGCCTGGCAGGCCTGCAACGTGCAGCTGGGCGACGCCGCCCCCACGCAGCGGGAGGTCATCGAGCTGCTCAGCCGGCTGCAGCTCTTTGGGTTGCTCACGGGCGATGGCGCGCTCGATCCCGAGCTGCTGCACCGACGCCTGAGCAAGGCCAAGCACCAGAAGCTGCAGCGCCGCACGGGCAAGTGGATGTTCCCGCACGTGCCGCTGATCAACCCCGAGCCGCTGCTGCGTCGGCACGCATGGCTGTGCCGGGCGTTGTTCTCGCCGGCCATGGGTGTCGCGTGGACGCTGCTCGTGCTCGTGGCGCTCGTGCTCGTGTTCCTAAGCATGGATCGCTTCGGCGACTCGCTCAACCAGCTCGCGGCCCTCAACCCGCAGACCCTCGCGACGCTCGGCGTGATCTTTATGGCGCTGCGTGCGGTCCACGAGGCAGGCCACGCGATCGCGTGCAAGGCGTTCGGCGGCCGCTGCACCGAGATCGGGCTAATCCTGATCGCCTACGTGTTGCCGCTGCCGTACTGCGACGCGACGAGCGCGTGGCGGTTCGCGAACATCACGCCGCGGGTCATCGTCTCGCTGGGCGGCATCCTGGCCGAGACGGTCATCGCCGCCGTCGCCGCGATCTACTGGGCGCTGGGCAGCGATCCGCTGCTGGTCTCTATTGCGTACCAGACCATGCTGGTCTCGAGCGTGACCACGTTGCTGTTCAACCTCAACCCGCTGCTCCGCTACGACGGGTACTACATCCTCAGCGATGTCGCCGGTGCGCCCAACCTGGCGCAGCGATCCAGGGAGATGCTCAAGCATCTCGCCCAGCGGTACCTGCTGGGCGTCCGCGGGTCGCGCGGGCCGAGCTATTCGTCGACGGGAGAGGCGGTGCTCCTAGCCGTCTACGGCGCGCTTTCGGTTCCGTATCGGATCGTGATCGCCTTCGCGATCCTCCTGGTCATCGCCAGCCAGTACCTGACGCTCGGCGTGGTGCTGGCGGTGGTCGCGGGCGTCGTCTGGATGGTGTGGCCCGTGCTCAAGACGGCGGGCTTCCTGCTGAGCGATCCCAAGCTCGAGGGCCGCCGCGGCAAGGCCTGGGCGGTCACGCTCGGCGGGCTCGCGCTGCTCATCGCGCCGCTGGCGCTGTACCCGGTGCCCACGCCCGCGTACGCGGCGGCGACGGTTGAGCCCGTCCGCATCGCGGGCGTCCGGGCGCTCGAGGAGGGCTTCCTCAGCGAGTTCCTCGTCCGCCCGGGCGAGCGGGTCGAGCGGGGCCAGCTCATCGCCCGCCTCGAGAACCCGCGGCTGCGCGCGCAGAGAGATGCGCTCGACGCCCGGCTGCGGCAGGCCCGCGTGCAGGTGCGCAACACGATGACCGCCCGGTCCCCCGAGCGAGACCAATTCGAGCGGGCCGAGCGGGTGCTGGCCGACCAGCTCGCCACGCTCGACCAGCGGATCGCCGACCTGGAGCTCATTGCGGAGGTGTCGGGCCGGCTGTCGCCGCTAAGCGCCGAGACGCGGGCAGACCTCGAGTCCCGCGTGGGTGCGTTCATCCCTCGCGGAACGGCCCTGGCGCTGGTCGTCAGCGATGACGACCTCGTCGTCCGCGCGCTCGTGCCCGATCGCGACCACGCGCTGGTCTTCGGTGGCGAGGGCGACTCGCCCCCGGCGCAGGTGCGGCTCGCCAGCCGGCCCTCGGAGACCTTCGATGCCGCGGTGGTTCGCGTCGCGGCGGTGGCGTCCCGCACGCTACCGAGCGATTCGCTCGCCGCGCAGGCCGGCGGCAGCGTGGTGACCGACCCCCGCGTGACCGACGGGCTGGTAGCCCTCGAACCGAGCTTCCTGATCGATCTCAAGCTCGAGGGCGACGCCTCGGTCGCGGCCGCGGCGGGCGTCCGGGCGCGGGTGCGGCTGGAGGGCCCGGAGATGCCCCTGGGCCGCCAGTGGTGGCGGCGTGTGCGGCAGTTCTTCGAGAGCAGGACGTGGCTCTAGCGATCCGACAGGCGACGTAGCGTGCGCACACCAACCGTGCCAGCTCGGGCCCCGCAAGTCGCCGCCAGCGAGCGGCTGTGGTCGGCCCTCGCGCTTCGTGACGCCTCCGAGGAGCCGCTGAAGGGGCTCGATCGCGTCGCGGCCGGTTTGCAGGGCCGGGCGATCCGGAGGCGGTCGTCGCGGAGCGAGGCGCAGCGGGCCGCGGCCATCTTGGCGGCCGCCCGCGCGCTGCGGGACCACTCCGAGGCCGCGTTCGACCGCGAGATCGAGGAGATGCGTGCAACCGTGCGCGGGCTGCCTGCGCTCGCACCCGGCACGGACGGCGTGCACGCCGCATTCGCCATCGCGGTCGAGGCGGTGCGGCGATGCCTAGGGCTCACGCTGTATCCCGAGCAGGTGACCGGGGCGCTCGTGCTCTCGCAGGGCGCCATCGCCGAGATGGCCACCGGCGAGGGCAAGACGGTGACCGCCATCCTGCCGGCGGCGCTGGCGGGATGGACCGGACGCGGCGTGCACGTTGCCACGGTCAACGACTACCTGGCCAAGCGCGACGCGGAGATCTGCGGCCCCGTCTATCGACGGCTAGGGCTGCGGGTGGGCGTGCTGGGCGAATCGCTGAAGAAGCCCGAACGCCGCTCGGCCTACGACGCGGACGTCACCTACGGGGCCGACAAGCAGTTCATCTTCGACTTCCTGCGGGATCGCCTCTCCTCGCCGCTGGCTCCGAGCGTGACCACCTCGGTGCTGGACGACCTCTTCCCCGAAGAGGACGACCCGCAGCGCAGCCGGTGGCCGAGCGCCGTGGTGCAGCGGGGGCTGCACGTGGCGATCGTCGACGAGGCCGACAGCGTGCTGATCGACGAGGCCGCGACGCCCGCGATCATCTCTCTGCCGGCACCGGGCGGCCACGGCGAGGCCGCCCACGACCACTACCGCGTCGGCGTCGAGCTCGCGCGGGCCCTCGAACGCGGCCGGGACTACCGCGTCGACAAGCGGATGCACAAGGTGCACTTCACTCGCGCCGGCCGCGAGCGGCTGGCCGAGCTGGCCGAGCGATTGCCGCCCTTCTGGTCCGGGCCCAGGCGCCGCGAGGAGCTCGTCAACCAGGCGCTCACGGCCGTTGAGCTCTACGCCCGCGACGACGACTACATGGTCCGCGAGAAGGCCGACGACGCGGGCGAGGCACAGCGAGAGATCGCGATCGTCGATCGATCGACCGGCCGCGTGCTGGAGGGCCGCCAGTGGCAGCTCGGCTTGCACCAGGCGATCGAGGCGAAGGAGGGCCTCGAGCCCACCGAGCAGCGACACACCGCCGCCCGCGTTAGCTACCAGCGGTACTTCGGCCGCTATCGGATGCTCAGCGGCATGAGCGGGACGGCGTGGGAGGTCGCGCCCGAGCTATGGCGGACCTACGGCGTCCGGGTCGTCCGCGTGCCCACGCACCGGCCGGTGATCCGCAAGGAGCGGCCGGATCGCGTATCCTCCGGCGGGGCGCACAAGTTCGAGACCATTGCGAGCGACGCCCAGCGCGCCCACGCGGCCGGCCAGCCGGTGCTGGTGGGCACGCGATCGATCCGCGATTCGGAGCGGGTCGCCACGCTGCTCCGCGACCGCGGGCTGTCGTGCCGAGTGCTGAATGCGCGGCACGAGGCGGCGGAGGCGTCCATCATCGAGCAGGCGGGCGAGGCGGGTGCGATCACCGTTGCCACCAACATGGCCGGCCGCGGCACCGACATCAAGATCGACGGCGCGGCGCGGGACGCCGGCGGCCTGCTCGTGCTGGCCACCGACCGCCACCACGAGCGCCGCGTCGATCGCCAGCTCTTCGGCCGCAGCGGACGCCAGGGCGATCCGGGCGAGGCGAGGGCCTACGTGGCCCTGGACGACGAGATGGTCCGCCGCTACGGACCGCCGCCCCTCCGCTGGCTGGCGAGGGCTTGCCCCGAGCCGCTGCGGTCACCGCTGGCGAGGTTGCTCGTGGTGCTCGCCCAGCGGGCGGCCACGCGGCGGTGGCAGCTGATCCGCGAGGAGTCGGCCAAGATCGACGCCTGGGTCGATTACGCCTTCCACCAGCAGAGCCGATAGGCCGCCGGAGCACCGATCCGACGCCTTGCGTGCCCGCCGCGGATCATCCCCGCGGCAAGCGGGCGCTCGCCCCGGCCGATATATCATCCGGCGTGACCGCGACGGCCGACCACATCCGAGACATCTTCGAGCGCGACGGTACGACGGCGAGCTTCGAGTTCTTCCCGCCGCGTTCCGCCGAGGCCGCCGAGGGCCTGTTCGACGCCGTGCACGAGCTGGTGCCGCTGCGGCCGTCGTTCGTCTCGGTGACCTACGGCGCGGGTGGCTCGACCCGGGAATTGACGCGGGACCTCGTGCATCGCATCCGCCGCGAGAGCCCGCTGACGCCCATCCCGCACCTGACCGGCGTCTGCCACACGCCCGCGGAGGTCGAGCAGATGCTCGAGGGCTACGCGGCCGCGGGCGTGCGGAACATCATGGCGCTGGGCGGCGATCCGCCGGGCAACTACGACCAGTCGAGCGGCGACCCCTTCGAGCACTTCCGCCATGGCATCGACGTCGTACGGGCGATCCGGGGGTTCTCGGAGCGGCACCTCGAGCGGGGCACGCAGCTCGGCATCGGCGTGGGCGGCTACCCGGAGGGCCACCCCGCAACACCCAACCGTCTCGAGGAGATGGACCACCTCAAGGCCAAGGTCGATGCGGGCGCCGACTTCATCGCCACGCAGCTTTTCTTCGAGAATCGCGACTTCTACGACTTCCGCGAGCGGTGCGAGCTGGCGGGCGTCCGCGTCCCCATCGTCGCGGGCATCATGCCCGTCACGAGCGTCAAGGGCATGCGTCGGATGGCCGAACTCGCGGCGGGCGCCCGCTTCCCGGCGTCGCTGCTGCGGGCGCTGCGGCGGGCGGGCGACGACGCCGAGGCCGTCCGTCGCGTGGGCGTGCACTGGGCGACCGAGCAGTGCCGCGACCTGCTGGACCACAAGGTCGCCGGCCTGCACTTCTATACGCTCAACCGCTCGACGGCGACCCGGGAGATCTACCGCGCGCTGGGCGTGCGGGATTCGCGGGCCTTCGTCTAGAGCTCCTTTGAGCGCTCCGTAGCGGCCGTCCGGCCGCACACTCGCTCTCGTACCGCCGCGCCGGAGTGAATCCGGCGGGCCTGAGCTGACGCATAAGGCCCAACTACGATGAGGACGCTCTAGCATCTAGGCATGGCCGAGGGTGAGCCGAGCCCGGATCCTGCCGATCGCACGATCCTGCACGTCGACATGGACGCCTTCTTCGCGTCGGTCGAGCAGCTGGACGATCCGTCGCTGCGGGGCAAGCCGGTGCTGGTAGGCGGCGGCGGTCGGCGTGGCGTGGTCGCCGCGGCGAGCTACGAGGCCCGGGCCTTCGGCTGTCGATCGGCGATGCCCACGGCGATCGCGCGGCGCCTGTGCCCACAGGCCATCGTCGTCCGCGGCAACTACGCGCGGTACCGGGAGCTCAGCGACCGCGTCTTCGCGATCCTGCACGACCACACGCCGCTCGTGCAGCCGCTGAGCATCGACGAGGCCTTCCTGGACGTGACGGGCTCGCGGCGACTCCTCGGCGACGGCGTGCGGATCGCGCGGTCGATCCGTGCGCGCATCCGAGGTGAGCTGGGTCTGGCCGCATCCGTCGGCGTGGCGCCAACCATGCTCGTCGCCAAGATCGCAAGCGACCTGGACAAGCCCGATGGGCTCACGGTCATCCGACCGGGCGAGGTGCAGGCACGCCTCGACCCACTGCCGATCTCGAGACTCTGGGGCGTTGGGTCGGCCGGCGAAGCCCGGCTCGCGCGGCACGGCGTGCGGACCTTCGCAGACCTGCGGCGCCTGGATCTCGCGACGCTCGAGACTATGTTCGGATCGATGGGCGGCTCGCTGTGGCGGCGCTGCCGCGGCATCGACGACCGGCGGGTCTCGACCGACCGCGGCGTCAAGACCATCAGCCACGAGCAGACCTTCGGCGACGATCTCACGACGAGAGAGGCGTGCCACGCGGTGCTCGTTGATCTCAGCGAACGGGTCGCCTGGCGGCTCCGCCGCGCGGGCCGGTCCAGCCGGGTGGTCACGGTCAAGATCCGCACGCCCGACTTCGCGACGGTCACCCGGTCCCGCACGCTCACCGAGACCACGACGGCGACCTCCGACCTGCTCGCGATCAGCCGGGAACTGTTCGACGAGTGGCCGTTCTCGCCCGTGCGGCTCCTGGGCGTGGGCGTCGAGGCCCTGGCGTCGGATGCCGCCGCGCAGCCGGGCCTCTTCGACGGGCGCGAGCGGCAGCAGAGCGGGGCGGTGGACGCCGTCGCCGACGAGATCCGCGCGCGGTACGGCTCGGGAGCCGTGCGGCGGGGGTCGTCGCTCGGATAGCGGTGGCGTCCGTTGCGGGCTGATGCTCGGCGTGCTGCCGGAGTTCGGGACCTAGTGGCTCAACGAATCCTCGGCGAGCCGTGCTTCGCGCAGGCCGGCATCGAGCAACAGCAGCGAGAATGCGGCGATCGCCCAGCCGAAGCCGCCGATGGCGCCGGCGACGTCCCACAGGGCGCCGATCGAGCCGATCTCGAAGCCGGAGCGCGCCGGCAGCACCGACGTCACCAGCAGCAGCCCGAGCCCAATGCCGCACTGCACTCGGGAGAGCCGCGAACGCCCGGCGACGAGGAACAGGGCGGCCAGCAGCATCGCCGGCAGCAGGATGATCGCGTGCCGCTTGGCGGTCTGCGGCCCTAGCGCCAGGATGGCTGCGATGATGCTGCAGATCTCGAGCGCGACGATCCGAGAGGAGACTTGCTCGGGCAGGGCGCTCGGTCGCAGGAGCCTCCCGAGAAATCCAAGACCGTGGCGTCGGTAGAGCCACGCGGCGAGCGCGGCCCACACGCAGAGCAGCAGGGCGGCGCCCGCGTAGGCGTAGGCGTGCGGCTGCTCGAACCAATCGGCCAGCCGCGCGAAGCCGCTGAGGATCGACCTGCTGCGGCTCCACGCCAGCGTCGGCGGCTCGGGCATATCGATGTCCGGCGGGCTCAGGCCGACCACCTGCCCCAGCCCGGCCAGCGACGCCCCCAGGTACCGCAGGTTGGCCGACCAGCCCAGCACAAGGGCGGGCAGCAGCGCGATCACGATGAGCCCGGCGATCGACCGCCACAGCACGCCCCAGCGTTGCGTGGCAACAAAGTACGGCAGCAGCGCCAGCGGCAGGAACTTGATGCTCGCTGAGATCGCCAGCCCGATGGCTGCCAGTGTCGGGCGGTCCCGCCGCGCACCTCGGGCGAGGTACACGAGTGGCGCCGCGAAGCCCAGCAGCACGAGCGAATCGGTCTGGCCGAGCGCCAGGAAGGCCCGGATCGGGTCGGCGAAGACCACCGCCACGATCGCGGACGCGCCGGCAAGCGCCTGCGCACCGCCCGGCAGCGCCCATCGCCGCGCCATCTCCCGGACGCTCGCGTACCACAGCACGCCGAGCAGCCCCGCGATCAGCACCCACCAGACGAACGCCGCCGTGTCCAGCCCGAGCGGCACCAGCGGCGTCAATGCCGCGGCCAGGAACGGCGGGTACAGGTAGCCACCCTCGCGGAAGTTCGCGAAGCCGCCGAAGATGCTCCGCCCCTCGAGGGCCGCGTCGGCCGCGAAGTAGAAGTGGGGGAAGTCGCCCGCCCGCTTGACGCTCTCGCCGGCCTCGACCGCCGCGGCCATGCTGCCCGTGGGCACGGTGCCGACGATCCACGCGACCACAATGGCGCCGAGCACCACGAAGGGCAGTGGCCGAAGCAGGCGTGGGGCAATCCGCGGGGTCCTCACCCGCCGAGTGTAGATGGGCTGTACCCTGCCCTCCGCGGTCGGCCGCGAGGGAGGCCCAGGTGGCGGGCGAGGCGGATCCAACCCGGTGGCTCGACGAGCACGGCGATGCGCTGTACGCCTTTGCCCTCCGACGCCTGGGAGCCCCCGAGGACGCCGAGGACGCGGTTCAGGAATGCCTGCTGGCGGCGCTGTCGGCGGCCGGATTCGAGGGCCGCTCCCGCGAGCGGACGTGGCTCACCGGCATCCTCAAGCACAAGGTGCTCGATCGGCTGCGGCACCGATATCGGGACGCGCGGCACGCCCGCGCCCTGGCCGACATGCTGGCGGCGGAGACCGATGAATTCGAGAATGGGTTCTGGCGTGAGCACCAGGATCCGTGGCCCGGAGCCGGCAAAATGCCCGCGGAGCGGGCCGAGTTCCGCGCAATCCTGGCCCGAGAAATCGACCGGCTGCCCGATGCCATGCGGACGGCGCTGGTGCTCCGAGAACTCGATGGCCTCGGCACGCAAGAAATCTGCGAGGTTTTGTCGGTGACTCCGACTAACCTGTGGACGCTGGTGCATCGCGCCAAGGCGCGGCTCCGAACCCGCCTCGGCGAACATCTTCGCGATGCCGGGGATGCGCACCAGCCATGAGGACGCCGCCGTTGAGCCGCTTGGGTAGCCTCGCCAGGACGATCTGGTTCGTCGTCACGCTCCAGTGCGAGCAGGCGGACCGCATCCGCGCCAACCTGGGCGACCCCGCCGTGACCCGCGCCGACCGCTTCGCCGAGCGTGTGCACAGCACGCTGTGCTCGTCGTGCCGCAACGCCCGGAGGCAGGCCGAGCAGATCCAGGATGCCCTGTCGGACCTCGCGTCCGGCGGCTCCGCGGAGCCCACGGGCGAACCCATGCCGGCCGACGCCCGGGCCCGGATCGCCGCGCGGCTCCGGTCGGCGGATGCGGACGAGAGTAGCGGCGGCCTGCGGTAAATTTCGCACGCGGCGTGCAAGGCCGTTGTGCCATCCTCGACTCACGCGTCGAACGCACCGGAGGGGTGCGTCCCACCGGTTTGAGGAGGCACAGAAATGACCCGCACCACGTGTTCGCGCGTCGCCCTGATGGGCGTCGCGGCCGCTGTGGCCGCCCCCGCCATGGCCCAGGATGTTCAGGTCCTGATCGAGAACGTCCAGCCCAGCGGCGGCATGGCGTTTACCCCTTTCTGGCTCGGATTCCATGATGGCTCGTTCGACGTGTTCGAGTCGGGCACCATGGCCCGCGACCTGGCCGGCATCACCGAGATCGCCGAGCTGGGCGACACCAGCGTGCTCAGCGGCCGCTTCGCCTCCGAGCAGCCCGGCGGCTTCGATACGACGTTCCTGGATCCGAGCGGCCCACCGGTGTTCAGCCCGGGCGAGTCGGCATCGATGACCTACGACCTGGGCGACACCAGCGTGAATCGCTTCTTCAACTACGCATCGATGGTCGTGCCGACCAACGACCTGTTCGTCGGCAACGACAGCGCCATCGAGTTGTTCGATTCGTCCGGCTCGTTCCTCGGCCCGGTGACGATCGAGATCTTCGGCAGCAGCGTCTACGACAACGGCACCGAGGTCAACGACATCACCGATGGTCCCGCGTTTGTCGCCGGCATCGATGCAATGGGTGGCACCGACGAGTTCGAGAACGTGCAGTTCTTCTTCAGCCGACCGGGCGCCACGGACTACCTCGACAGCATCGTCGGCGTGACCACCGCGCCTGGTGACGTCATCACCGACGTCTTTACCGAGGGCGAACTGATCGGCCGGATCACCATCGTGCCCGCACCGGCGACCGCCGCCGTCTTTGGCCTGCTGAGCCTCGGCGCCATGGCCCGGCGCCGCCGCTGAGCCGCAACCCGCCTCCTGACATCTACCGTCGAGCTTCTATGGACCCGTCGGCCGGTGCTGGCGGGTCCTTCTCGTGTCCGTTCATGAGGCGCGCAGCAGTTCTCCTACGGCCTGGCGGAGCCGGGGCACGGCCAGTTCGAGGAACCAGGCGTTCTTCTTGAGCCAGATGTTGTTGCGCGGCGACGGATGGGGGAGGACCATCGCCTCGGGCAGCAGGTCGTCGTAGGCCGCGACGGCCTGGGTCAGCGTGGCGTACCGGTCCCCCAGGTACCGCGCATGGGCGTGCTTGCCCAGGTAGAGCGTCAGGCAGACGCCCCGGAATGCGCGGAGCAGGCGATCGTGCCAGAGCGGGGCGCACTCGGGCCTCGGGGGCAGATCGCCCGATGCGCCCGTGCCCGGATAGCAGAAGCCCATCGGCATGAGTGCCACGAAGGATGGGTCGTAGAACCGCTCGCTCGTGAGGCCCAGCCACTCGCGGAGCCGCTGCCCGCTGCGGTCGTCCCAGGGCGTGCCGCTCTCGTGGGCAGCGGCGCCGGGCGCCTGGCCAATGATCAGCAGCCTCGATCGCCCCGAACCCTGCAGAAGCGGCCTAGCGCCTAGCGGCAGATCGGGCTCGCAGAGCGTGCAACCGCGGGCCTCGCGAAGGGCTTGGGGCAATCGCATGACGAACTCCATGAGGGTGAGGCGCGGGCCGCGTGCTGCGTCCGCGCCCCCGATCCTTGTTCTTGGGAATCGTCTCGATCGAACGCTATGCGGCGATGGCAGCCAGATCGGAGCTGGCCGCCGGCTTGTGCAACGCCACGACCGTCAGCACCGCCGCGCCGTTCGCCCAGTAATACCAGGCATCGAGTCCCGAGAATGAGAGTGCAAACGGGGCCACGACGAACGCGACGCCGACCAGGGCATCGACCAGCAGGTGCACTCGATAGGGCAGCACCCGGACGACGCCCAGCTTGTGGTTCGTGAGCAGCGTCAAGACGAAGGCCGCCGCTCCGGTGGCGACGGAAAGCCAGAGCGCGAGCGGGCTGGATTCTCCGAGTCGCAGCACGAAGGGTGCGCCGACGAGCAGGATTGCGACGGGGTAGTCGAGGAACGCGTGGACGGTCTTGGTCACAAAGCGGGGGTCCATGGCATAGCTCCGGCAGCGAAAGCGATCGCTCGCGCTGCAATTGGTGAGCGGGGGCCGGGCTCGCGCGGCGACGTCGCTGCGCAGCACTCGGCTGGGGGCGAGAAAGAGGTTGCGGCGCGCGGTCGCGGGGGCAGGATGGGCCAGACGCCCGGCTGGCTAGAAGAGGGCCAGTCCCGTGCCGTTCAGCGCCGCCTGCATCGGATCGCGGCGGTCGCAGCGGGTCGAAGGTGGGTTGGAGGGGAACAACCGCATGCTCTTCCAACCTCGCGAGCCAGGGAGTATTCCCGGTGGGCCGCAAGATGCGGGAGTCTCGTGGTTTCCCAACGACTCGGGTCGTCCGAGCCCCAAGCTACCATGGATGCCCGGCCGGAGTGGCGGAATTGGCAGACGCGGCGGATTCAAAATCCGCTTCTGGAAACAGAGTGGGGGTTCGAGTCCCCCCTCCGGCATTCGGCACCGCCACCAGTGCTGCGTTCGAGCCCTCGTTCGCCTCGGACACGCCGATGACCAATGCGGATCGATTCCCGATTGATGCCGAACTGGCGCGCTCCCTGCTACGCGAGCAGCGCCCCACGCTCGCGGGCCACCCGATCGTGCCGCAGCCCGACGGGGGCACGACGCACGTGCTGTTCCGCCTGGGCTCGGACCTGGCGATCCGATTTCCCGGATCGCCCCGCGCCGTGCCGCAGTGCGCCAAAGAGCAGGCCTGGCTGCCGCGGATCGCGCCAGAGCTGTCCATCGCGGTGCCGACGCCGATCTTCGCGGGCCGTCCGAGCGCGCTGTTCGCGGCACCGTGGTCGGTCGTGCCGTGGATCGAGGGCGAGGCCGCCTGGTCCGCGATGCACGTACACCCCGATGCGCTCGCCGGCGATCTGGCAACATTCATCGCCGAACTATCGGCGGCGCCAACCGCGGGTGGCCCCGCACCGGGCAATCACAACTTCGGTCGCGGCATCGCCCTCGACGAACGCGACGAGGCGACACGGGCTGCGCTCCGGCAGATCGTCGATGACGCGCCCGTTCGGCGGCTCCTGGCGCTATGGGAGCGGGCGCTCGACGCCGAGCCGTCGGCCGAACCCAGGTGGATCCACGGCGATCTGCACGGCGGCAACCTAATCGTGCGCGACGGCCGGCTCGCCGGGGTGATCGATTTCGGGGGCCTTGCGGTTGGGGACCCCGCCTGCGACCTGGCGTGCGCGTGGTACGAACTCGGTCCGCGAGCGCGGCGGGCGTTCCGGTCGGTCATCGATCCCAGCGAGGCCAGCTGGACCCGTGCTCGAGGCTGGGCGGTCAGCGTGGCCGCCATCCAGCTGCCGTATTACCGAGATCGTCACGAGAAGATCGAACGGCTCGCCAGGCGAACGCTGGCCGCGGTGCTCCAGGACGACGACGGACCGTGAAGGGACTCTGTCCGGGGTCGTCGCCTCCCTGGGTAGCGCGGCGGTCCTACGACCACGGGAGTCGCCGCGCCGGAGGGGTGCACGCACCGACGCCCTGACGAGGCGAGCCAACCAACTCGCCGGATCGTGGCAGGACGGCGGGGCCGGGCGCATCGCGGTAATCCGGTGCACCCAGACGTTCGAGGAGGATTTGGACATGTGCTACGGGATCCCCGCCGTGGTTGCGGCGTTCGCCGCGGCTTCGGCCATCGCCCAGCCCGCCTTCGAACCGACCGAGCCGTCCGTGCTGCTCGGCGACGTCGCCGACGTCCGGGTCACCGGGCTCGATCCCGGCTCGCTGGCGACCATCGCGGCCGAGCGGTACAGCGGCCGATCGCAGTCGTGGTACCGATCTACAGCCGTGTTCCGGGCCGACGACGCAGGCCAGATCGATCCCATCAACGACGAGCCCGTGGCGGCCCCCTGGTCGGGGGTCGACGTCGCGGGCTTCTTCTGGACCATGCAGACCATCGACGGCGCGGCGTACTCCGAGGAGACCACACCGTGGCGGACCATCCAGCTGCATGTTGATGCCGACGGCGATGGCACGGTGGACGCCTCGACCCGGCTGCGGCTGGACGACGGCGCCGACGTCCTGGTCGAGACGTCGCTGGGCGAGGCCTTCCAGGGCGCCTTCGTGCTGCGCCCGCCGGGCGACGAGCCGCTGCCGGCGATCATCCTGCTGGGCGGATCCGAGGGGGGCGATCGGGCCTCCCGCGGCATGGCGCCGCTGCTGGCGTCCAGGGGCTACCTCGCGGTGGGGGTGCCGTACTACTCCCCCGCGTGGGGCACGCAGGAGCAGCAGTTCCCCGATCTGCCTCGGGGCTTCGCCGGCATCCCGGTGGACCGCCTCGCGGACGTGCTGGACGCGGTGCGGGCCCGCGAAGATGTCATCGAGGACGCCATCGGCGTCTGGGGCGTGTCGAAGGGCGCGGAGTTCGCGCTCGCTGCCGCCAGCCGGATCGACGGCTTCGCCGCGGTCGCCGCCATCGTGCCCAGTGACGTGATCTGGGAAGGATGGGGATCCAACATGCCCGGGCCCAGCAGCTTCTCGTGGGAGGGCACGCCCATGGACTACGTGCCCTACCTCGGCATGGGTGCGGAGTTCGCCAAGGGCCGGCGGGGCCAGGCGGTGCGGATCCGCCTGCCGCACGATGCCGGCCGGCTGGCTAACCCCGAACGCGTCGAGGCCGCCCGCATCCGCGTCGAGGACATCGACGAGCCGGTATTCGTCGTTGGCGGCGACGAGGACAACACCTGGGACTCGGGCGGCATGGCCCGCAACATCGCCGAACGCCGCGAGTCCGCGGGCCTTAACACCGTGCTCATCGTCGATGCCGAGGCCGGCCATGCGCTCTCGGGGCACGCCTACACGCCGCTGAGCGAGGCAGACGCGCGGGTGCGGAAGGAGGCGTTCCCGGCGTTGCTGGCGTTCTTTGCGGAGCACCTGAAGCGGCCGTAGCGTCTACCCGCCTTTTCCCGGATCGTCAAAGACGGTGGGCCGCGGCTCGAAGTACTCCAGCAAATCAACCTCGGGCTTCAACGCGTTGACTTCGTCTAGGCGTTCCTCGAGGGGTGTTGGCGTGGGATCGCTCGGATCGAATCGGGACCATGCGGGGTCGATCACAGAATCGTCACTCCCCTCGTAAAGGTAGATTGCGTCGCCGCGGCAGTACTTGCGGATGCGATAGGTCTCGGCGTCGATCCAGAGCTCGAAGTCGCCGAAATCGCCACTACGAACGACGTGGCATGGCCGGCCATTGACCTGCTCAAACCCCACGTACGTGGCGAAGTCCATCCGCCACTCGCCGATCGGGCCGAACGACGAAAGGCCGTCTTCGTCCGGGATCAGGGTTCCGGGATGAGGGTCGATGGCGTATCTCCACCAAGGTGCTCCATGAATGCCAACCGGGGCTCCGTTCGTGGTTGGTTTCACCGGAATCGTCCACTGCCTGCCACCGCCAGCCCTGCCAGGCATCCACACGATTCGGGCGCCATAGGCATCCTGCTCGCTGCGAACGCATGTGCCATCCTCGAACGCGGCGAAGAACAACGCAACGTCGAACGTCGGCTGGTTGTGGTACTCGGCATCGTGCGGTACGTATTCCGCGCCGTACACGATCCATGCATCGGACGCCACATACGCGTGCCGGGCGTACTCGGTTATGACCCACGGCATAAGACCACGGTCGATGTCATTCGGGAAGGTTGCACCCGATCCAGCGAGCAGATACGCCGCCTGCTTGCGGAATTGCCATTCATCGGTACGCTCCAAGAGCGATCGACTGGTGACGCGGAGCAACAACCGTTCGTGCAGCCAGAGTCCGTCCGGCCAGTGGCCACCCCGGTCGTCATCCCATCGGCCGTAGCGACGTTCCAGCACTTCGTGCCACATGTCGTTGCCAACAACATCGGAGGTGCTGTAGCCTTCCGTGAATTCGTCCATCCACGGCAGCATCGCGACCAGCACGAGGTCCGGTGCGATTCGCCACCAGCCATGGTCGCGGACGATGGGGTAGGCCCAGCTCGCGTACGAGCCCACGAGCAGCACGCACGCGAGCGCGGCCGACCACCAGTGGCGACGCGTCTTCCGGAGAGCACGGTCTCGCCTGGTCACGCGGCCGCACTCGGGACAGGCCGTGCCGCCCTCGGAGGCGGTGATGCCGACGAGTTCGTACCAGCACTTCGGGCAGCGGCGGCGTCCACGCGGGCGGTCCCACAACGTCGCCCACGCCAGCAGAACCGCGGCGGTTGCCAGCAGCGCCCACACGCCAACGGCGAACACGAGATCAGCCATCGCCGACTATCGCCTCGCCGTAGAGCTCGATCGGCCGCAGTCCCGCGGCCGCGCAGCGCTCGGCCATCACGCCCCGGTGCATGTGCGACGAGATCAGCACGTCACGCACTCCCATGGCGGCGGCGTCTCGCAGCGAGACGATCGGCCAGCCCCACAACGAGCGGCCGTGGCGGGCCTGGTCGTCGTCGATGACGCAGGCGATCTCCGCCGGCGCGTCGGCCAGGGCCGCGGCGATCGCCCGCGTGTGCCGCCCGCTTCCATAGACGCCCACCGGGCCGCGGAGTTCCCGCAGCGTGGCCGCGGCCCGCTCGACGGCGTCATGGGGCACGCCGCCCGAGCCCACCAGGTCCGCGGATGCCCCGAACACGACGCTGCGCTCGGGCGGCCACCAGCGGTGCGGCTGCGTGCAAACGGCCTCGAACAGGCGATCGCACGTGTCCGCGTGCACGTCGATGCCGAAGCGATCTCGCACCGTCTCATGGGCCCTCCGCCGCATCCGATGCAGCGCCCCGGGGTCGCCGGCCAGGAGCTCGATGGCATCGGCGAGCCGGCTCGCGATCGTCGCCTCGTCCTCGTCGCGTTCGGCTTCGACCAGCAAGCCGTTGTCGCCGTCGACGATCGCTTCTGCGGCGCCGGACGCAACGCGGGTCACCACCGGCGCCAGGCCGTGGCCCATCGCTTCGAGCATCGAGACGCTCAGCCCTTCGTACCGGGACGCGAGCACGAAGGCGTGCTGCGATTCGAGAAGCTCGGCGAGTTCTGCTCGGCCCTTGGCGGGCATCCGCGAGGCATTGGGCCGGTGGGAGAGGCGGTGATCAACTTCTTTGGCTGCCGGCCCATCACCCACGAGCGTCAGCACGTGCTCGATGCCGCGTCGATCCAGTTCCGCCGCCAGCTCGCACAGAACGCCCACGCGCTTCTGCTCGTGCTCGATGCGACCGGCGTAGACGAGCCGGAGGGGGCCGGTTGGCTCCGCGGGCATCGCGGGCGCGATCTCGACTCCATAGGGGATGCGATGTACGTCGCCCGCGCGCGCCGGCAGCCGCTTCCGCAGCGTGCCCTCGATGTGCGCGCTCACGCCCACGAGGCCCGCAAGCATGGGCTCGTAGAAGGCGAGCAGGGCGGCATCGAACGCGGTGTCGCTGTGCTGCCACCCCAGGACCCGGAGCCGATCACCGTGGCTTGCCGCCAGCGTCGCGGCGATGGCATAGCTACCCGCTTCGAGGTTGGGCAGCAGGATCGCGGGACGATCGGCGGACCCGCCCAGCGATTCCAGCACGTCCCGGTACGCCGCCACCAACGGGCCAAGGCGGGCGGCGGGCCCATCGAGGGGGCCGAGCCGAGTGAGTTCCAAATGGCGGACGGCTGGCCCGAGGTCGAGGTCGAGACGTCGCTGCGTGGGGGCCTCAGCGTGGGTGACCAGCGCCACCGGCCGCCCGCGTTCCGCCATGGCGTTGGCCAGCCGCACGGCCCACGATGCGACGCCGCTGGCCACAAGCCCCTGCGGCAGCGAGATCACGAGCGGCGATTTGTCCCGATTGGGGTCGATCCGGAGTCATCGGCCCGGACGCCGACGCGGGACCAGCCGCGCTTCAAGAACCGGGAACGGCCGGCCCGATGACCTCGGCATGCCCGCCCTGGCGATACGCGAGGATTTTGTCAACGCCCTTGGTGGCACGATCGATGTTTCGCGCATTGATCGCGTGATCGAGATCGATGCCGGGGGATCGGTGCCGTCCGATGCCCCGATCGATCGGGGCGAACTGCTGGCGATCCGGGACGCCGACCGGCCGCTGGCCGATGCCGCCAAGCACGGGCTGCACGCCTGGCTGCACTGTGCGGGCGGGGCGGGTGCGGCCTCGTGGTGGTTCGGGGCCCGCACGCCGGCGGGTGAAGCCGTCCGCACCGGCGACGCGCTGCCGCCCATCGTGAGCTTCTACACCGCCGGCACCCCCTACGAAGACGAGGCGGCGGACTTCCGGGAGTCCTGCAACGCCCTTGGGCTCGAGCATCACGTTGCATCGCTGCCGCCGCGGGGCACGTGGGAGGCCAACTGCGCGATGAAGGCCGAATTCGTCCGCTCGCGCTGGCGGGAGAGCAAGGCCGGCGTCGCCTGGGTCGACATCGACGCCCGGTTCGCGTGCAGGCCTCTTCTGTTCGGGGCCACGGAAGTCGACTTTGCGATCCACCGCTACGGCGGCTGGCAGTTCGCAAGCGGCACCGCCCTCTTCGGCGCGACGCCCGCGGCGGGCCAATTGCTGGACGCGTGGTGCGCGCAATGCGCCGAGCGGCCCGATCGCTGGGACCAGCTGAGCCTCGACGTCGCGTGGGAATCGCACGTGCGGCGCGCACCGCTGCGGACGCTGTGGCTGCCGGGCGCCTACACCAAGATCGTCGACGCCGCCAAAGAGGACGAGACGGCCGGTGATCCCGTGCTGGTGCACCACCAGGCGTCGCGGCGGCACAAGGCCTCGGTCTCGGGCGGCCGGCGGGGCCCGCCGCCGGAGCACTCTGCCGATCTCATCCGCGCTCGCCGGGCGGCGCGGCCCCGCACGGCGATGGAGCACTAGATGACCCACGCCGACGACCGCGTTGTCGATGTCTTCTGCGCGTCCATCGGACGCCCCGGCGCACTCAAGGCCATGATCGAGAGCGTGCGACGCTGCTCGCAGCCGGCCCGGGTGCTGGTGGCCGCGGGCGACGCAGCCACCATCGAGGCGTGCGAGGCGAACGCCGACATGTGCCAGTGCGTCTACTCCTCACGCGCCAACGCGCGTCCGGGCTGCACCGCGCCGCTCAACCTGGTGTTCCGCGAACTCGTGCGGGGCAACGCGATCTTCTGCACCGACGACGTCCGCTTTGCGCCCGACGCCATCTCCGTTGCCATGCGGACGCTGCACGAGCGCTTCCCGGATGGCGACGGCGTCGTCGGGCTCGCCCAATCGAATCTTCCGCAGGGCTACGACCTCGCCTTCCCGCTCATGGGGCGGGCATTCCTCGAGCGTTTCCACCCGGGTGACCTGTTCTACCCGGGCTACTACCACCAGTTCAACGACGCCGAGCTGGGCGAGACCGTCAAGGCGTGGGGCCGCTGGGTGTTCGAGCCGCGCGCGACACTCGAGCACGACCACCCGGCCGCGACCGGGCTGCCGCCCGACGAGACGTTCGTGCGGGCCCGCCTCAAGAAGGGCCACGACGACCAGCTGTGGGCCGAGCGGCGGGCGGCGGGGGTGCTGTGGGCGGGCGAGAAGTTTCCGGAGCTCTCCGGCGCGATGGCCTGAGCGGGCGGCTTGGCCCTCAGGCCATCGCGCGGATGGTCGCGGGGCTCTCGGCCTGGCCCGTCCGGGTGCTCAGCAGCGTGGCGGATACCAGCGGGCCCAGGGTCTCGGCGTCGAGTGGCGGCGTGGCGCGGCCCTGCAGGATGGGCGAGAGGAAGTCGGCGAGGGCGTCGACCTCGGCCAGGGCCGCGTCGCCGCGGTCGCGTCGCTCGGTGCCATCGACGAGCCGGCCGCTGGCATCGACCCAGCGGTGGCCGCCGTCGCCCAGGTCCAGCCGCCCCGCCGGCCCCAGGAGCGTGGCGCGGCGGGACCAGCCGCCGGCCTGGTCGCTGATGGCCACGACGGCGGCCTTGCCATCCGCAAAGCGATAGTGAGCCGTCACGTCGCCATGCAGGGCGTCGAGCGCGGGAGCCTGCCGCCCGGTCCTCGTCGGCCGCCCGACCGCGAGGTGCGCCGCGTCGACCCGCTCGGGCTCGCCCATGTACGCCACGAGCACGTCGAGGGCGTCGACCAGCTGGGCGCCCGCGGCCGGCGCCTCGCCGCCGCGATGGCCGGCGATCAACGCGCTGCGGACATCGCCGAAGGCCTCGAGCACCTCGGCCGCCTCTTGGGCGGCGGGGGCGCGCCGCAGCAGCGGGCCGAAGCGGATGGCCTCGGCGGGCACGCGGCCGTCGGCCGGGGTGTACCAGTCCTCCGCGCCGTCGGCGGTGGGCAGAGGAATGGGGGCGAGCGTCGCGATCGCGCGACCCTCCGCTGCGGCCCGGACGATCGCCCGCGGCAGACCCGACGATCGCGAGGCCTCTCCGTCCAGGCAGGCCAGCAGCACGCACCCGGCGCGGTCGTCGGCGAGCAGGTCGTGCAGGTCGGCGGCGTACGACGCGCCGAAGGCGTCCGCCACGCCGGGCCCCTGCGCCCGCACCGGTGCCCCTGCGGCGACGACCCGGACGCCCAGCGTGCGCGCCAGGGCGGCGATCAGTTCCACCTGCGAGGCGGCGGCCCAGATGCCGAGCGTCTGCTCCACGGCGGCTCCCACGGGGTCAGTCCCTATCATTATCACGCAGGCAGTGCGGCCGGGCGGCCGCGGGCGGTGGGATCGCGAGATCTCGTCGTCCGAGGAAAGTCCGAGCACGGCAGGGCAACGGTGGTGGGTAACGCCCACCCGTCGGAGCGTGCGCCCAGATCCTGGGCACGGGTCGCGAGCCGGCGAGGGAAAGTGCCACAGAAAGCAAACCGCCGATGGCATGGGCCGATCCGGCCCGCGCACAGGCAAGGGTGAAAGGGTGCGGTAAGAGCGCACCGCCCGGTCGGCGACGGCCGGGGCACGGCAAACCCCACCGCGTGCAAGGTCAAGCAGCCGCCCCGGCGGGCAACCGCCGGCGCCCGGCCCGGGCGTTTGGGCGGCGGGTAGACCGCTGGGATGCGCCCCCCGTGGGTTGGTCCCGACCGCGTCGGCAACGGCGCGGCGAGAGAAATGGCCGTCGCCCGCGCCGGAGGGCCATTCGCGCCGGTGCGGGGCACAGAACTCGGCTTACAGGCCGCACGCGACCCGATGGCGGGCCCGGAGGGATAGCCCTTCGGGCCCGTCGCCTTTCTTTGGGGGTGGGGGGCTCCGCGCGCTCAGCCGCCCAGCGGAGCCGAGCCGCGGACGTCGTCCTCGAGTAGCAGATATAGCAGGTTGTTGGTGAAGTTCGGCGACTTGGTCAGCCCCAGGTGGTTGGCCTCCAGGAAGCGCACGCTGGTGAAGTAGATCGGGCTGCGGAGGCGGGGGATGTAGGGGGCGCCGACGCGTTCGTCCATCAACGCGCTGGCCCGCGTCACCGTGTCGTCGCCCGGGCCCATCTCGGCGATGGCCAGCCGGCCCGCTTCGTCCACGGTGACGAGGGTCGGCGTGTCGGCGGCGTCGCCCGCAAAGAGGTGGATGACCAGCCCCGGCGGCGGGGCGGCGGGGATGTCCAGAGCGGCGTGCAACTGCTCGGCGCGCGCGAGGCACTTCTCCAGGTGGTCCCGGGCGACGGCGGCGCGCTCCTCCTCGGGCACGTCCTCGAGCAGCCAGGCCAGCGCTCGATCCGGCTCGTCGCTGGCCAAGCCCCAGCCGAAGCGGTCCCAGGTCTCGATGTCGAGGACATCGATCGGCCGGCCGGTCGCGGCATGCACGACACGGTTGTGGCGTGCGCGGGGCAGCAGCTGGTAGATCGCCGGCATGGTGCCCAGCACCGACGGACGGTAGTTGGGCGCGATGGGGTGCAGGTCCCAGCCGTTAACCAGCTGCTTGAGGCTCAGCACCGATCCCGCGTTCGGCGTGCCGACGAGGATCGCCCGTTCGACGTGTTCGGCGCCCTCCCAGGTCAGCGCGGGCAGCGAGCCGTCCTCGGGCAGCGGGTTGGGGCCGTACCGCAGGTAGTAGCGGAGCACGAGGCCTCCCATGGAGTGGGCCACGACGTCGACCTTGACTGGAGCGTCGTCGGGCAGCCCGTAGCCCGCCCGGTGGGCGGCTTTGGATGCCTGGATCAGCTCGTGGAACTCGACGACCTGCTCGGAGACGTCCCGCCGCCAGTCATAGGGAAATTGGAAGCAGGTGTAGTGCGCGCCGCCGTAGTTGATCGCGCCCGATCGGCCGAGCGACTGGTCGCGATACTGCCCCGCCGCCAGCGTCATGAGGATGTCGACGTAGGCGCTCAGCTTGAGGCCCCGCAGCAGCCCGACGTCCAGCGTGAGCTGGTCGAGCACGTCGGTGGCCTCGACGTCGTCGGTCAGCTGCGAGAGCGGCACGCCGCGCCGCATGGGCACGGCGACCAGGCGGGCGCCGTCGGGCTTGTCCGCGTCGGCCGCGCCGTACACGAAGGCGCCCCAGACCGACCGGCCGTCGAAGGCCTCGAGCTTCGAGCCCAGCACGCCCGGGATGACGACCACCGGATTGCGTTCGGGACCGATATTCTGGCCGGCCTGCTCGTATAGCGCGGCGAGGTCGGTCTGGAATGATGTGCCGCCGCAGCCCGCGAGCGCGGCGGTCCATGCGAGGCAGAGCATCAGCAGCGTGCGTGCGGTCGACATGGCGGACCCTCCCGGTGCGCTACGGTGCTTCATCGGCCGGCGGATCGCCGGCGCTGCACCGCTGGCGGCGGTGTGAGCAGCGTACGCGGCCGCCGCACAATTCGTGCCGTTCCGCATCGATCCTCCGCCGCAATGGACGGATCCGGCGCGGATGGCGGGACGTGCGATCGCGGGAAACCCGACGGCCTATCGTCCCACCAATGGGGAGGTCTGGAGGGACCCGTGCCATCGACGACCCACTCTGTCGACACCAAGTCCGCCCCGAAGCGATCGCTGCAGTTCGCCTCGCTCGATGAGGTCTCCGCCGACCTCGACGGGCTGGAGGCGGCAATGCATGCGGGCGGCCTGGAGCACACCGGCAACTGGACGCCGGGCCAGATCTTCGACCACCTCGCGCGGTTCTTCATCGGTGCGCTCGACGGATTCGACCGCTCCGCTCCCGCACCCGTGCGGTTCATCGCGCGGATGCTGCTCAAGGACCGGGCCACGGCCAGCGACGAGCCATTCCCGGCGGGCTTCAAGCTGCCCAAGTCGGCCAGCGCTTTGTTCCCGCAGCCCGGCATCTCGGACGCCGATGGCCTCGAGAAGCTGCGGCTACAGATCGCCCGCGTGGAGGGTGGCGAGCGGATGGAACATCCCAGCCCGCTCATCGGCAAGCTGGAGCACGAGGAGTGGCTCATCATGCAGCTCAAGCACTGCGCGCTGCATCTGGGCTTCGTGCGGCCGGCCGCCCATCACGACTCCGCAGCCAACGACGACCTCGCCACCGAGCCGCAGGCGGGGGCATGAGCGGCGCGGCGGATTACCACGCCCTGCGACCCTCGGAGGTCGGGGCCGCGGCGGCGATCCTGTCCCGGGCGTTCGGCGGGGGCGATGCCAGCGCGTCAGAGCGGTGGATCCGCAACGAGACCGGGCTCGAGCACGTGCGGGTGCTGTGCGAGGACGGGGCGCCGCTGGCGACGGCGGTCTGCGTGCCGATGGACGCCTGGATGGGCGGCCGCACGGTGTCGCATGTCGGTATCGCGGGCGTCGCTGTTGCGCCCGAGGCGCGGGGCCGGGGGCTGGCCCGCCGGATCATGACGCACGTGCTCAAGGAACTGCAGGCGGAGGGCGTCGCGATCAGCGCGCTGTACTCGGCCATGCACCGGCTGTACCGCGGCGTTGGCTACCAGGACGCCGGTGAGCTCTGGGACGTCCGCGTGCCGGCCGGCATGATCGAGGCGACCGACCGCGGCGGCGACTGGCGACCGATGCGCGACGGCGACCTGCCCGCCATCGCGGCGTGCGCCCGGGCCCGCGGCCGGCTCGTCAACGGCGCGATGGAGCGCGGTCCGTATTGCTGGCGGCGCGTGTTCACGCCGCGGCAGGGCGACAGCGAGGTCTTCGTCGCCGAGGACGGGGACGGCGGCATCGAGGCCTACGCGGCCTATCGCGTCGAGCGGCGGGGCGATCTGGGGCCGCAGACCGGCACGAGCGCCGGCATGCTCATGGTGTGCACCGACGTCGGGTATGCGTCTGCCCGGGGACTGCAGCGGCTGCTGGGCTTTCTGCGGGGCTTCGCATCGGTGGTGGGGGAGATCGAGCTGCACGACTTCCCCGGCTCGCCGTTCATCATGGCCCTCCTCGATCGCCGGTATTGGATCGAGCTGCGGGACATGTGGATGCTCCGCCTGGTCGACGTGCCGGGGGCCCTCGCCGAGCGGGGCTACCCCGCGGGGCTCGACGCCACGATTCGTTTTCGGGTGTCGGACGATCTGCTTCCCCAGAACGACGGCGGCATCGCACTGCGCATCCGAGACGGGGTCGGCGAGGTGACCAAGGACGGTACAAGCGACGCCATCGACATCGGCGTGCGGGAATTCGCACCGCTGTACACGGGCATGCTGACCGCCAGCCAGCTCGCCCACGCGGGCCATCTGCGGGGATCCGAATCGCAGATCGCGCTCGCTGACGCGGCCTTCGGCGGAGGCCGGGCCGTCGGCTTCGACTTCTTCTAGCCGGTCGCGCTCGACTCGACCGCGACGCTCGCACCGATGTCACGCCGAACCTGCATGCCATCGAAGTGGATGCGATCGATCGCCGCGTACGCGCGGTCGCGGGCCTCGGCCAGCGAACCGCCGAGGGCCGTGACGCCCAGCACGCGGCCGCCGGCGGTGATGAGCCGGCCGTCGCGATCCAGCTTCGTCCCCGCGTGGTAGACGTGCACGCCGTCCATCGCTGCGGCGTCGTCCACGCCGGTGATCGGCCGTCCGACGACCGGCTTCTCCGGGTAGCCCGGGCTGGCGAGCACGACGCAGACCGCCGCGCCCGGATGCCAGCCGAGATCGAGGTCCTCGACCCCGCCCATCGCCGTCGCGTGGAGCATCTCTAGCGGGTCGCTCGCGAGCCTGGGCAGCAGCACCTGGCACTCCGGATCACCAAAGCGGACATTGAACTCGAGCACCTTGGGGCCGGCGGGGGTGAGCATCAGCCCGGCGTATAGCACGCCGCGGTACTCGATCTCCCGCCGCTTCAGCGAATCGATGACCGGCAGCAGGACCTCGGCCTGCACCCGATCGAGCAGCGCCTCGTCGACCAGCGGGCTGGGGCAGAAGGCGCCCATGCCGCCGGTATTGGGCCCTTCGTCGCCATCGCGGAGCCGCTTGTGGTCCTGGCACGCATCGAGGATGTAGACGCCCCGGCCGTCGGTGAGGGCGAAGATCGAGACCTCCGGACCCTCGAGCCGCTCCTCGATGACGACGCGTCGGCCGGCGTCGCCGAAAGCGTTCCCGTCGAGCATGCCGCGGATGGTGTTGGCGGCTTCCTGGTGGGAAGCGGGCACGACGACGCCCTTGCCCGCTGCCAGGCCCGAGGCCTTGATCACCGGGGGCTGCTGCCGCGAGAGCGAATATTTCACGGCCGCCTCGCTGTCGGTGAAGCTGCGGGACTCCGCGGTGGGCACCGAGGCCGAGCGCATCAGGTCCTTGGCCCAAGCCTTGTCGGCCTCCAGCAGGGCGGCGGACTTGTCGGGGCCGAACACCGCGACCGAATCGGAGCGCAGCGCGTCGGCCAGACCGTCCGCGAGCGGGGCCTCTGGCCCGATGACGACCAGCCCGATGTCGTGGTCGCGGCAGAAGTACTGCGCGCGGTAGGCCTGCGACGCCTCGATCGGCGTGTCCGCGGGCGTGGCAACCGCGGCGATGCCCGGATTCTGCGGGTGCGATGCGTAGAGCGTGCCCAGCCGGGGCGAACGGGCGATGGCGGCCGCCAGCGCGTGCTCCCGGCCGCCGCCGCCCACGAGCAGCACGTTGACGTTGGAGGGGGTGTTGCTCACGGGAGATGCTAGCGGGCGTCGCCACGCCGACGGGGGCTCTCGCGTTGATCGAGCGGCGGATGTCGGGTAGAATCGCGACCTGATTGCGGGGTGGAGCAGTCTGGTAGCTCGTCGGGCTCATAACCCGAAGGTCGCAGGTTCAAATCCTGCCCCCGCTATTCCCAAGCCGGTTGCGAAAGCAGCCGGCTTTGTGGTTTTTGGGCCGGGCCGGTGAGAGACACCCGCGCGTGTCGGCCTCTTCGGGCCCCGTTCCCGCGTCCGTGGGGCCGGTGGGCCAACGGTCCCTAACCGTGACGCGGTCTCTGGTCTGGACGCCGGGATAACCGGCTCGGCCGCTCGGCGGGCGCGACTTCGCCCGAATCGCCCCGGAGTCTCTGCCGCCCGCCGAGAGACACCCGCCGCGGTGAAGTCTCTGTTCGACCGGGTGAGCGGGTTTGACGGGGGTGATCAACTGCAAGGGCTGCTCGCGACATTGATCCAATAGATGCGCTGCGGTGAAGCGGGCGCGCACCGCTGTTACGCGGCGTCATAGGTCACCCGTGGCGAGGTCGCGATGCACGCGGGTCGCCGTGGAGCGACTCATGCCACGAGCGAGCGACGACAGCCGGCGCAACCCCGAAGCGATGACATCCGAAGAGCGGCAGGACGAGATCTCGCGCATCCTCGCGCGTGGTCTCGTGCGTGCGGTTCGCATCGAGCGGGACGCCGCATCGCGGGCGTTGCGTGAAGTTGAAGAAGGTGCCGCGACATGCCTTGAACTTCCGAGCGATCCGAGCCCCACTGTGGCGACGCTATCCAAATCCCGACCGGCGGGTGAAGGAGATGCGTGATGGAGACACCAGCCACAGGAGGCCGCATGAAGCATGCGACGGCAAGACGGATCGAGGACGAGATCGACTCGCTCAAAGACATGTCCACCAACGAGCTCGTGGAGCGGTTTGTCGAGCTGCACGGCTACCAGACGCGGACGCGCCACCGGACGTACCTGATCCGCAAGATCGCCTGGCGGCTTCAGGCCAACGAGGAGGGTCACCTCAGCGAGCGGGCGAGGAAGCGGGCCGCGGAGCTCGCGGACGACGCTGAGGTTCGGGTAATGGCCCCAAAGACGCTTGTCACGCCGCCACAGACAGGGCGGTCCGCCACGGTGACGCGGGGACTCGACCCGGAGGCGGAGCGTGACCCGCGTGTCCCGCCGCCCGGCTCAGCGATCGTCCGCGAATACCAGGGCCGGACCATCCGGGTGCTGGTGCTCCCCTACGGCGAGGGCTTCGAGTGCGACGGCGAACGGTTCAAGACGCTCAGCGGGGTGGCCAAACACATCACCGGGAGCCACATCAACGGCTTCCGGTTCTTCCGGCTCGGCCAGGACAGGAGCACGCGATGAAGGTACGCAAACGCGATCGGCCAAAGGAGGCCGCCGCCCCGGGCAGCCGCATGCGGTGTGCGGTGTACACCCGCAAGTCCAGCGACGAGGGGCTCGATCAGGAGTTCAACTCGCTCGACGCCCAGCGCGAGAGCGCTGAGGCTTTCATCTCCAGCCAGAAGACCGAGGGGTGGGTCTGCCTGCCAGACCGGTACGACGATGGTGGCTTCTCCGGTGGCAGCATCGAGCGGCCGGCGCTCGGGCATCTGCTCCGCGATATAGAGGCGGGAAAGATCGACTGCGTCGTGGTCTACAAAGTTGACCGGCTCAGCCGCTCGCTGATGGACTTCGCCAAGATCATGGAGGCGTTCGACCGCAAGGGCGTGTCGTTCGTCTCGGTGACCCAGCAGTTCAACACGACGAGCTCGATGGGCCGTCTGACGCTGAACATCTTGCTCTCGTTCGCCCAGTTCGAGCGGGAGATCATCGGCGAACGGATCCGGGACAAGATCGCGGCCCAGAAGCGCAAGGGCAAGTGGGCGGGCGGTGTGCCGGTGCTGGGCTACGACGTGGATCGCTCCGGCCCGAGCCCACGGCTCGTGGTGAACGCCCGCGAGGCGGTGCGGGTTCGCGCCCTGTTCGATCTGTACCTGGATAAGCAGTCGCTGCTGCCAGTCGTCCGCGAGCTGCGGCACCGCGAGTGGACCAACAAAAAGCGGGTCACGAAGAAGACAGGCAAGGTCATCGGCGGGAAGCCGTTCAATAAGGCCACGCTGCACAATCACCTCGTGAACCCCGTGTACATCGGCAAAATCACCCATAAGGGCGAGATCTACGACGGCGTGCACGAGGCCATCGTCGACCCGGAGGTCTTCGAGCGGGTGCAGAAGCTGCTGCGCTACAACGGCCGGACCGGGGGCTTCGAGGTCCGCAACAAGTACGGTGCCCTGCTGCGTGGTCTGATTACTTGCAAGGCGTGCGGGTATGCAATGACGCACACATTCACGAAGGACAAGAAGGGCGGGCCGCGGTTCTACCGCTACTACCGTTGTACGCACGCCATCAAGAACGGGGCAGACGAGTGCCCGTCGCGGACGCTGCCGGCAGCGGAGATCGAGCGGGTGGTGGTCGACGAGATCCGCGGGTTGGGCTCCGATCGAGCCTTGCTCAAGCAGGTGCTGGCCGACGCCCACGCCACGATCGCCGAGGAGCGCGAGGGTCTAGTCACGGAGCGTGCCGATCTGAAGCGGACGCTGGACCGTTGCCACCGCGAACTTCAGACGCTCGCGGCCGGAGGGCTCGCGGATACAGATGTCTCCCAGCGGATCGCAGAACTGCATGAGCAGATCACCGCCGGGGACAAGCGGCTGCCCGAGGTCGAGAAGCGGATCGGCGAACTGGACGCAGAGACGATCACCCAAGCGCAGGCCGAGGCGGCATTCAGGGGCTTCGACCCCGTATGGGAGAACCTGATCCCGCGTGAGCAGGCCCGGCTGATCCGGCTGCTGGTCTCGGCGGTGGAATACGACGCCGTCAAGTCGAGCGTGAGCGTGACCTTTCGGCCG
The DNA here is from genome assembly GCA_039819165.1 of Planctomycetota bacterium. Lineage (NCBI taxonomy): Bacteria > Pseudomonadati > Planctomycetota > Planctomycetota bacterium. The sequence continues at coordinate 746,105 of JBCBSM010000001.1, read as the reverse complement.
ACAAGCATCCGGGCATTTCTCGACCGCATCAACAAGGAGGCGGCATGACCACCGTCACCCGGCCCATCCACTTCCGCGTCCGCCAAACCCGGCGGCGGATCGTCACCGAGCCCGCTCCGCTCCCTCCGCCGGGGCGGGTGCCCCGAGTCGCCCGCCTGATGGCCCTGGCGATCAAGTTCGATCGGATGCTTCAGGACGGGGTGGTGGGCAGCCAGACCGACTTGGCGGCCTTGGCCCGAGTGACCCAGCCGCGGATGACGCAGATCATGAACCTGCTTCATCTGGCCCCGGATATCCAAGAGGAGATTCTGTTCCTGCCACCTGTGACGGAGGGGCGGGATCCGGTGACGGAACGGGATCTGCGGGAGATCGTGACGCTATGCGTTTGGACGTCACAGCGGGAAGCATGGCGTGGCCACCAAAGTCCAAGAATCTGTCACGCAAAGGCTTAAACACTGATTCCCGGTCAACCCAGGGACAGAATGTTGTCATTGCGGTCGAAGAGGAATAGTCATCGACGGCGAATAACGGCTTCCGCTCTGAGCGGGATGTCATCTTCAGCTCACCCAGTCCTGCTGCGAGTCTGGTCATCGGGAGCAGTGCGAATGGCTGGATCGAGTGACGGAATGCTAGAGGCCAGACCCTGGAAGATGTCCGAAGACGGTGTCCGACTTCTGCGCCAACGGGGACCGTGCGTGATGCCCGTAGTTCCGATAAGGACACTTCGTGTAAGCGAGCGTTTCGCATAGGCATTGATTCTCTGTGGTGATCCCGATCCTGGCTATAGCTCTGACTCATGAGCTGCACTTTAAGTGCCGATGCAGTCCGGTATTCGGACGGCAACATGGGCGGCCGTTTCGGACATCGGCATAGGGCCTCTCCACCTCGACGTGTCCGAGATAGCTTGGCGGCCCTCTAGCGGAGAACCCTCCCTATGGGCCACCATCAGGTCGAAAGCCTACCGGTTACGCCATCGCATAGACGCGTTGTCGCCATGCTGGGCGATGGTGCTGGCATGACGGGTTTGCCCGGCGTGGGCCAAGCTGCGCTCGCGCAGGTGGCTGACGCGATGCTCACCGCTGCGATTGCGGGATTCGAGCGTGCTGCGAACGATGAAGGCCTGATTCATACGTTCTACTTGCTGACACAGGTCACGCAGGCAGCTCGGGATGAAGACCGCTTCAACGAGCGCCTGGCTGAGCTTGGGGTCACGGGCAGCGCATGGGAGTTCAGTCCATCCCAAGGCGATGGTACCGCTATTGCCAACACCATCTACGACTTGGTCGGGAACTTCACGTACGCCATCGATGACCATCTGGCCATGACACGAACTCGCTCGGACCTTAGCGAGATCGCTCAGCGGGCCGCCGCTCAAAGCCTAACGGTGCTGGGTCAGGAGTATGCGAATACCCTCTTCGGTACAGGGCCGGACGCTGTTCAAGATGCATTGCGTCGGCTGTCCACGCAGTCAGGATTCGCTCGCCTGACCCAAGACTTTTTCGGTCGTGTGGCAAGCGGATTTCTCATCTATCACTTGAGCAAGGAGCTCTCGAACCACGTCGGGCCGGGCCGCAGGTTCGCCGACGTGTCCGAGCACAATGCATTCCTATCGGCGATGGAAGCGCATTGTCGAACCGCGTCGTCTGTGCTCAAAGAGTTCTCGGGAACTTGGTACTCCAAGCACAACTTTCAAGACGGCATCACACCTCGGAAGAGTGCTGGCTTTGTCCGTCATGCTTTGGAGAAGGTGGGCGATGCGCTGACGCATCTCGGAGGAGCGGATGCCTCCTGATCCGCCCAAGCCGCATCTGTTCTTGTGCAACGGCGCAGGCCTCTCTAGCCGCCGGAAGCTGTGGCGTGAGCTAAAGGCTACAGAACTCATCACAGATGGTCCTGCAAGCAATGTCGTTATCAAGATTTCAGAGATCTCCAAGTCGCTGACGGCCAATGTGCCGAAGCGAGCAGCCGATCTTATCGAGATCGCAGCGGCGGTGTATGTCGCTGACCAACTGTCCAGGCGAACCGGACGAAAGGCCCAGGACTACGGCGATTTGTGGTACCGAGATATTCGGATGGAGATCGCTGTCCGTGACCCAGACTTCTGGAATCAGGAAGACGTTGCTGGCCTGCTGTCCCGCATGTTGAACTTCATCTCCGGTGACAACTTCGAGTTCGCCTTCTGTGAACTGGACGAACCCCCCGCGGTAGAGAACTACTTGGAATTCGGCTCCGGTGACCCGAATCCAGAAGGCATCGAGAAGGTCCTCCTCTTCTCAGGCGGAATCGATTCCCTGGGCGGAGCCGTGCAAGAGCTTTCTGCCGGGCGGCGCATTGCAATGGTGAGCCACAAGCCCGCGGGACATGTGGCTGGGCTGCAGAAGAGTCTCGTGAAGGAGCTTGTCAAACGAGCCTCCGTGTCCGGCAATGCCCCGCTGCCAGTATCTGTCTGGTGCAACAAGAAGGGGTTGGTGGAGAAGGATCACACTCAGCGGACACGATCCTTCCTCTATGTCACGCTTGGGGCGGTTGTGGCGAGGATCTTCGGCCTGGATGCTGTCGACTTCTTCGAGAATGGAGTCGTGAGCATCAACCTCCCCCTGGCTGAGCATGAGCTCGGTGCACGGGCAACCCGGACGACACATCCCCAGACCTTGGCATGGTACAGCCAACTCCTGTCAGCGGTGTTCGAGCAGAAGTTCCAGGTTCGGAACGAATTTCTGACGAAAACGAAGCAGGACGTGGTAGAGATCATCAAGCACGAAGGGCAGGGAGAGCTGATCGCTTCCAGCGTAAGTTGTATGCATACTCGGGAAACGACCAAGGCGAGCCCGCACTGCGGCGTGTGTTCACAATGCGTGTCGCGACGCTTCGCAACGCTCGGCGTAGACGGCGGCGCGTTGGAGCCATCTAGACTCTACCGACACGATGTACTGACAGAGCCCCGCAAACGAACCGAAGATCGAACCATAGCTGAGAGATTTCTTGGCTTTGCTCGCGAGATCGCAGCACTAGAAGACTCTGCCGACTTCGCTCAACGGTATGCTGCCGAATTGGCCCGAGTCACCCGATTCATGCCTTTTGCACCCTCCGTGGTCATCGATAGCGTGTTCGACCTGCATCGGCGGCATGCCGAGCAGGTCAACGCGGTGATCATCGAGGCTATGCAGGCGTCAGCCGAAGACCAGTATCTCGGAAAGATCGCCGACGGATCCATGCTTGCGTTTGGCTTCGGCACGAGCGGCGGTGATCACAAAGCTGCGCTACCCAAGGCGGCGCAGCCATCAGAAGCTGATGGCGGATCACGCCCATCCCATCCACTGAGCAAGAACCAGATGCTGCTCCTCACGGTTCTCTCAGAGGCCAAATCGCTTATGAGCCAGGCTGACATGGTTGAGGCTACGGATGCCAAGGGCCACCGCCTCACGCGCAAGACCATCGGCGGCGAGCTCAAAGAACTTCGGGACCTGGACTTTGTGTGCTATCCCAAGGGCATGCGCTCGGGGGCTGCCATTACCCCAGGCGGCCGTTCCCATCTGGCGGAAGCGACGGCACACTAATTACCCACTAGTGACGCCTTGATGACGCGCTGAAGACGCCGTAACTACCCACTAGAAAACCAGATAAGCGGCACCATTCCTCCGACACCTAACGGCCAGGAGTCGGAAGCCGCATGACCCACACCAACCAACAGAGAGAGTCTGTCTTGCCCCGCTCTCGGGGGCCTCCGCGATGGTCGCGGCTACCGCAAGGTGCATGACCATCATCGTTGTCTAAGTCCATCATCAACTTCGCAACTGGCCGCGAAGCAGTGCCGTTCGGGTGTCGTCGTCTACGACGATTCCGCGAACCGCCGCTAAACGGTCGGGCGCGATCCGTGCGCACTGATGGCGACACCCCAGGCGCTGCCTCCGGTCTCGGAGGCCCGTCATGGGTAACCCCAACCAGATTGTTTCTGACCCCTTCACCGCCACCCTCATCCGCATCAAAGCCGCCCAGCTCTGCCGGCGCACCGACTTCTCCTGGTCGGACCGCGACGACCTGACGCAGCAGATGCTGCTGTATCTGCTGGAGAAGGCCCACCTGTTCGATCCCGCCCGGGGGAACATCGAGGCGTTCGTCACGAACGCCATCGATTCCTGGGTGGCGATGGAGCTGCGATTCCGTGGCCGCCACAAGCGGCGCGGCGATTACGAGGCGATCTCCCTTGAGGGAACGCTCGTCGAGTGCGACGGCGACGCCGTCCCGCTTCGCACGGTCCTCGGTCCTGCCGACCAGCAGCGCCGCCGCCAGTCCGCCCCCGCTTGCCAGTTTGATACCGCCGAGACCGCTGAGGCCGTCGCGGCGGTCATGGCCACCCTCGACCCGAAGGACCGGGACCTGCTTCGGCTCGTCGCCGAGCACGGCAAGGCGGCGGCCGCGCGCGAGTGGTCGCGCCGATCCGGCGCTTCGGTGAGCCGCCGGCAGATCCAGAACGCCCTCGAACGGTTCCGCGCCCGCTTCGAGGCGGCCGGGTTTGGGCTGGCCTGACCGCGCACCGGCGGCGGTGGCGGCATAGGTGACCCAAGAAGCGCCCCCCGACTGCCGGTTCTCTCTCTTCCCTCCGGAGGCCCCGGCCCCTCGACCACGGTGTACGCCGCGGCTCGAGGGGCTGGGTCTCACGGGTGGCGGTCGGTGCGCCCGTGAAAGGAGCTCCTGATGTTGACCGATGTGTTTCGATTCCGATTCGCCTCCCCTGCCGCTCTGGCGGAGGCAGAGGCCACGCTGCACCTGTCGATCCTGGCCGCGGAGGGCCTCTTCGGTGAGGCCCGGACCCGCACCGATGTGTCCTACCACGCCGATCCGCCCCGCGCTGCGCTGCTTGTCGATGGCGGCTCGCCCTGCGGGTCGGCCGTGGTCCGCATCTTCACGGCATTCCTGATCAAGGAGTTCGGGGCCGACGGGTTCGCAGTCCGGCGGATGCCCTGCGGTGGGCCCAGGAGCGGTCAGGCCCGCGCACCGCAGGGGGTGGCCGCCTGATGAGCGCGATACCCCAGAACACAGACGACCTCCACTCTTGCCTCGCCAGCGTGCTCATCCGCGAGCCCGCGGAGACCTACCACGCCCGTCGCGGCGATTGCCTGACCTCGCACCGGCTGGCTGAGTTCCGCTCGTGCCCGCTGCTGTTCCGGCGCAAGGAGATGGGGCTGATCCCGGACCGGGACAGCCACGCGTTCCTCGTCGGTCGGGCGGCGCACACGCTGATCCTCGAGGGCCGCGGGCGCTACGAGGCCGAGTACGCGGTCGGCGGGCCGATCAATCCGAAGACCGGGCAGCCCTACGGCTCGAACACGAAGGCGTTCGCCGAGTGGGCCGAGAAGCGCGGCAAGCCCGTGCTGGCCGACACCGACGCCGCGACGGTCGAGCAGATGGCGGCGAGCGTGCGCGAGCATCTGTTTGCCCGCGAGCTGTTGGCCGAGGGCGTCGCGGAGGGCGTCGTCCGCGGCCGGATGAACGGCGTGCTGTGCCAAGCCCGGTTCGACTGGATCAACCCCAAGGACGGACGCGGGCTCGTTGATCTGAAGACCTGCGACTCGATCGACTCATTCGAGTGGCACATCGACGCATTCAAGTACCTGCACCAGCTCGCGTTCTACCGGGCGCTGCTCGCCGTCGTGAGCGGTGTCACGTTGCCCGTCCACATCATCGCGGTCGAGAAGCGCGAGCCGTTCCGCTGCGGCGTGTGGCAGATCGCGCCGCGGTGCCTCGATGCTGCCCAGGCCGAGAACGACCGCGCCATCGAAGAGCTCATCCGTTGCCGGGAGACCGGCCAGTGGCCCACGGGTTTCGAGTCCCTGCGGCTGTACGACCGCATGCCCTTCAACACCGAGTCCTGAACCACACCACCAACAACAAGGAGACCCATCGATCATGACCGCACTCGCACACATCCAGAAGGGCCGCACGCTGATGCCGCGTCGTGTGATGCTCTACGGCGTCCACGGCGTCGGCAAGTCCACCTTCGGCGCGATGGCCGAGACGCCCGTTTTCATCACGACCGAAGAGGGCACCAACGACATCGACTGCGATCGCTTCCCGCTGGCGACCAAGTACGCCGACGTGCTCGGGGCGCTGTCGGCGCTCTACAGCGATGAGCACGGCTACCAGACGGTGGTCATCGACTCTCTCGACTGGCTCGAGCGGCTGATCTGGGCCGAGGTCTGCGCGAAGCGCGGCGTCGAGACGATCGAGGACATCGGCTACGCCAAGGGATATATCTTCGCGCTGACGCAATGGCGCGAGGTCCTGGCGGGGCTCGACGCTTTGCGGACCGAGCGCGGGATGCAGGTGGTCCTGATCGCGCACGCCGCGATCGAGAAGTTCGCCAACCCCGAGACCGACACCTACGACCGCTACGTGCCCCGCCTGCAGAAGCAGGCCTCGGCGCTGATCCAGGAGTGGTGCGACGAAGTGCTCTTCGCCACCTACCGCGTCCACACGAAGACCCAGAGCGAGGGCTTCGACCGCAAGCGCACGCAGGGCATCGGCACGGGCGAGCGGATCCTCCGCACGACCGAGCGGCCCGCCCATGTCGCCAAGAACCGACTGAACCTGCCCGACGAGCTGCCGCTGGATTACCGCGTGTTCGCGGCGCTGGCGCGTGGCGAGGGCGATCCGACCGTCGTCATCGAGAACGCCAACCAGAACGAGATCAACCAGCAAACCAAGCAGCAAGGAGCCTGACCCATGGCAGACCTGAACGGATTCGACGCGAACAACGTGGAGCCCAATGCCGGCTTCGACCCCATCCCCGCCGGCAAGTACGTGGCCGCCATCACGGCCAGCGCCATGAAGCCGACCAAGAACGGCAAGGGCGAGTACCTGGAACTCGAGATGGAGGTGCTGGAGGGGCCGTTCAAGGGCCGCAAGCTCTGGGACCGCCTGACCCTCAAGCACCCCAACACGCAGACGGTCGAGATCGCCAAGGGCACGCTGTCGGCGATCTGCCGGGCGGTGAATGTGCTGCGGCCCCGCGACTCGGTCGAACTGCACAACCTGCCGGTGGTGGTCAGCGTCGCGATCAAGACTCGCGAGGACAACGGCGAGCCGACCAACACCATCAAGGGCTACGCCAAGCGGGACACCGGCGTCGCGCCGCAGCGCCCGATGGCGGCCGCCTCGGGAGGGACGCCGCCGTGGAAGCGCTGACCGCCGCTGCGGCGGGAGACGGCGCGTTCGTCGTTGAGCTGCCGTACCCGCCAAGCGTGAACCACTACTGGCGTCGCGTCGGCGATCGGACGCTCATCAGCCGCGAGGGACGGAAGTTCCGCAAGCGGGTCTGCGCCCGGCTCGAGCGGCGAACCGCCGAGCCCATGTCGGGCCGGGTGGCGGTGCATGTCACCGCCCACCCGCCCGACCGGCGGCGGCGTGATCTGGACAACGCGATGAAGGCCCTGCTCGACGCCCTCGGGCACGGCGGGGTGTACGAGGACGACGGCCAGATCGACCGGCTCGAGATCGAGCGCGGACCGGTCGTGCCCGGGGGCAAGGTGGTCGTGCGCGTAAGCGTGCTACCGGGAGAGCGTGATGATGATCGACGGTAGGAAATTGGACCTATGGCTTAGAGGCCCGAAGCCGGGCGGCGATTTCATCCGCGGTTGGCAACCCGCCGGGGTACATGCGGCAACCCATGCTCGGCGAAATCGGCTTGGGCATCCCGAAGATGTCGTTTCCTCCGACAAGAGCGGTCGGGGTCGCATAGCCGCGGCGAAGGTCGTCCTCGGCCAGCGATTCTTGATCGATGTAGACCACCTGGAATCCGCCGACGGCCTCGGCAGCAGCCTCGACGCGCTCGGTGAACGGCGGCGTGTTGGGACATCCAGCAAAGCCGAGTACCTCGATCTTCACAGCGCCTCCGGGATCTGGAGCGGCGGCCTGCTGGCATCCCACAAGGGCGAAGACGAGACAGAGGCCGGCAAGGGTGCGTCGCATGGTCACATCGTAACGCCGCCCGGGCCGGGGGTATTCCAATGAGCCAACTCAGGCCCTACCAACGCGATGCGGTCGATGCGGTGTGGAACCACATCGCCACCAGCGATACGAACCCAGCCGTCGTGCTTCCGACCGGCTCGGGCAAGACCCACGTCATCGCCGAGCTGTGCCGCGACGCGGTCCAGAAGTGGAACGGGCGGGTGATCGTGGTCGCCCACGTGAAGGAGCTGATCGAGCAGGCGGCGGGCAAGCTGCAGGCCGTTGCGCCGGACCTGCCGGTGGGCGTGTTCAGCGCCGGGCTCGGTCGGCGGGATCTCGGGTACGCCGTGACGATCGCGGGCATCCAGTCGGTCTACCAGCGGGCGCACGATCTCGGTCCGCTCGACCTGGTCATCGTCGACGAGGCGCATCTGATCCCCCCGGACGGCGAGGGCATGTACCGCCGCTTCCTGGCCGACGCGCGGGACCTGTGCGACCACCAGCGCGTCATCGGTCTGACGGCGACGCCGTACCGCATGAAGACCGGCACGATCTGCGGCCCCGACTCCGTCCTGCACGAGGTGTGCTTCGAGGCGGACGTGCGCGAGCTGATCGTGCAGGGCTACCTGTGCCCGCTCAAGAGCCGGGCAGGGAAGGCGGTCGCCGACACCAGCGACATCCATGTACGGGGCGGGGAGTTCGTCGCCGGCGAGCTCGAGGACCGCATGGACGAGGACGGGCTGGTCGAGGCGGCGTGCGCCGAGGTCGTCCTCGCTACGGCCGACCGGCGCAGCGTGCTGATCTTCTGTTCGGGCGTCCGGCACGGCGAGCACGTGGTGCGGGTGCTGCGTGAGAGGCACGGCGTCGAGTGCGGGTTCGTCGAGGGCGGGACACCAGCCAAGGAGCGCGACGCGCTGATCGCCCGCTTCAAGTCGGGCGAGCTGAAGTACCTGGCGAACGTGAACGTGCTGACGACGGGCTTCGACGCCCCGAATGTCGACTGCGTGGCGATGCTGCGCCCGACGATGAGCCCCGGGCTCTACTACCAGATGGTCGGGCGGGGATTCCGCCTGGCCGAGGGCAAGACCGAGTGCCTGGTGTTGGACTTCGGCGGCAACGTGCTCCGGCATGGCCCGGTAGACGCGATCCGTCTGGCGGACACCAAGGACGCCTCCGGTGAAGCCCCCGCCAAGCAGTGCCCCGAGTGCGATGCGCTGATCCACGCGGCGTATGCCGTCTGTCCCGAGTGCGGGCACAAGTTCCCGCCGCGGCAGGTCAAGCACGCGGCGATCGCCTCGGACGAGGAGGTCGTCACCGGCTCGGAAGGCCCGGCCCGGCGCGACGAGCGCGTCATCGAGGTCGCGTACTACGTCCACCACAAGCGCAACGACCCGCTCGCCAAGCCGACGATGCGCGTCGAGTACCGCGTTGGGTTCAACCGCTGGGCCCGCGAGTGGCTCTGCTTCGAGCACCCCGAGGGCGGCTTCGCCCGGCGGAAGGCCGAGCAGTGGTGGCGAGAGCGGTCCAATGACGCGCCCCCGTCTTCGGTCGAGGAAGCCGTCGAGTGGGCGAACGCGGGCGCGGTGGCCCGGACCGAGCGCATCACGCTGGAGAAGAAGCCCGGCGACGAGTGGGAGCGGATCGTCGGCTACGCGCTCGGCGACAAGCCGCCGCGGTTGGAGGATCCCGACAACCTGCCTGAACACGCCCTCGCGGCGCTCGGCTACAGCGACGACGAGGTGCCGTTCTGATGCAGGACGCGCCGCACCCATCGGATTCACCCCGTCGCAACGGCACGCTCGCTTCGCACGCATCGGCCTGCGTGGCCGCGGGGCTATGCGCCCTGCCCGCGATCCGCCGCGGCGAGGAGAAGCGCGTCGCCCTGTCCTCGTGGAAGCCGTACCAGACGCGGCTGCCGTCTGGCGACGAGTTGGGTTCGTGGTTCAACCCCGAGTCGTCCCCAACCGCGATGTGCCTCGTGTGCGGGGCGGTCTCGGGCCACCTGGAGATGATCGACTTCGACAACTGGGACGGCGGCGGCGGCGAGGCCTTCGAGGCGTGGCGTGAGGCGGTCGAGGCGGCGTCGCCGGGACTGCTCGAGCGGCTGGTCATAGAGACAACGCCGTCGGGTGGCAGGCACGTCGTCTACCGCTGCGAGACGCCCGTGTCGGGCAACACCAAGCTCGCCCAGCGTCGGATTGATGTCGATAGCGACGAGCCGGTCGTCGTGGGCAGCAAGGAGTACGCGCCGAGGCGCGATGCGTCGGGCGCGTGGGTGGTCACGGTGACCATCATCGAGACGCGGGGCGAGGGCGGTCTGTTCCTGTGCGACCCCTCGCCGGGCTACGAGGTCGTCCAGGGCGACCTGTGCGAGCCGCCGCTGATCACCGCCGACGAACGGGACGTGCTGCTCGGGTGTGCCTCGGCGCTGGACGAAACGCCCCAGCCGGTGATCGGCGGTGGTCTCGCACCCTCCAACTCTTCGGCATTCCCGAATAGTTGCCCCTCCCGTCCCGGCGACGACTTCAACGACCGGGGCGACCCGCGCGAGATCCTGCTCCGGCACGGGTGGGTGATGGTCCGTTCCGGGGAGTTGGGGGGGAACGAGCACTGGCGTCGGCCCGGCAAGTCGGCGGGCACGAGCGCGACGCTGAAGGACCGGGTCTTCTACGTCTTCAGCACCAACGCCGCGCCGTTCGAGGCACACAAGGGCTACTCGCCGTTCGCGGTCTACGCGCTGCTCGAGCACCACGGCGACTTCGCGGCCGCGGCGTCGGCGCTCGCGACGGAGGGCTACGGCTCGCGCGAGCACACGACCGGCGTCGACCTCTCGGCGTTCATGACCGACACGCCGCCAGCGACCGGGCCGCTCGAGCCCTGCCCCGTGCCGGTGGGCGAGCTCGTCGCGGCGTACCCGCAGCTGCGCGAGCCCGTGATCCACGGCCTGCTCCGCGCCGGCGAGACCATGAACGTGATCGCCAGTCCCAAGACCGGCAAGAGCTGGCTCACGCTCGACCTGGCGATCGCTGTTGCCACCGGTCGGCCGTGGCTCGGGCGCTACCAGACCGAGGCCGGGCCGGTCCTGATCATCGACAACGAGCTGCACCGCGAGACCAGCGCCCACCGCCTGCCGAAGGTCGCCCAGGCCCGGGGTGTGGCGATGCGCGAGATCGCCGAGCGGATCTTCGTGGACAACCTGCGCGGGCGGCTCCAGGACATCTTCACGCTCGCGCCGTACTTCGAGGCCCTCGAGCCCGGGCGGTTCAAGGTCATCGTGCTCGACGCCTTCTACCGCTTTATGCCCGCCGGCGGAGACGAGAACGACAACGGCACGATGGCCAACATCTACAACCGCATCGATGCCTTCGCGGACCGCCTCGGCTGCTGTTTCGTGCTCATCCACCACTCGACCAAAGGCAGCCAGAGCGGCAAGAGCGTGACCGATGTCGGGGCCGGGGCGGGCGCACAGTCCCGGGCCACCGACACGCACCTCGTTCTGCGGCCGCACGAGGAAGACGGCGTGGTCGTGCTCGACGCGGCCGTGCGGTCCTGGCCGCCCATCGACCCGACCTGCCTGCGCTGGGACTTCCCGGTGTGGTCGGTCGACGACACGCTCGACCCAGCGTCGCTCAAGAACGAGCGGCCCGGTAAGAAGAAGGACGCCTCGCCCAAGGCGGACAAGCCCGCGGAGCCGTCGTGGGGCGTGGAGCGGTTCGTCGCCCGGTTCATCTCGGCCGAGCCGGTCGGCAAGGCCGAGATCCGCGAGGACGCCAAGGGCGAGCCCGGGCTGTCCTGGCGTCGCGTGGCAGACCTGCTGGACATCGCCGAGGGCGAGGGGCGGATCGAGCGCGTCCGCCTGCCGGGCCGGGGCGGGCGCTGGGGCTACGCACTGCCGGGCGGGGAGGCCTCGTCATGACCCGTAGATCGCCCTTGAACTCGGAGCGCCTCGAACTCGGAGCGCACAGAGTTCACCCCCAAATCTGTGCGCGCTTCAAGTTGAACTCGAAGCGCGCGCACCCCCCCATACCCCCCCGCGGGCGTGCGCTCACGCTTCGCCCGCGGGAACTCGAAGCGCGTGCGCGCTCTAAGTTCGCGCTCCGAGTTCGGGAGGGGCAGGGCCATGACGGGCGGTGTAGGTACTTCCCAGGGGGGGTGGCCAGCCGACGCCCGCGGGAACAGCCGCAATCCCCGACTGAGTTTGTTTCGCCTGTCCGGTCCGCCCCGCAAGCCCTCGCCTGTCCGGCCCCGGGTCTGCCCACGTCCGCCCGTGTCGCGCCCGGCGGCGGACCCCCGATCCAACCCCCGATCCCGCCAACCGGCCCCGCACGGGCGAACGTCGCCCGACGGTCCACCGGCCTGTTCACCCTGATCCCCAACCCCGAAGCACGGAGGCTCCTGCCATGAAGATCGAACTGCGTCCCCTCGCCGACATCACCCCGTACGAGAACAACCCCCGGATCAACGACGGCGCGGTCGATGCTGTTGCCGCGTCGCTGCGCGAGTTCGGGTTCCGCCAGCCGATCGTGGTGGACACCGAGGGCGTCATCGTCTGCGGCCACACCCGCTACAAGGCGGCGCTCAAGCTCGGGCTGGAGAAGGCCCCGGTGCATGTCGCCAAGGACCTGAGCCCGGCGCAGATCAAGGCGTACCGCATCGCCGACAACAAGAGCGGCGAGTTGGCCGAGTGGAACTTCGACCTCTTGCCCATCGAGCTCGGCGAGCTGCAGGCGATGGAGTTCGACCTCGCCGCGCTGGGCTTCGACGAGAAGGAGCTGACCAAGCTGCTCAACGCCGGCGGGAACGCGGGGCTGACCGACCCCGACGAGGTGCCGTCGCCCCCCGATGAGGCGACCACGCGTCCGGGCGACCTGTGGATCCTCGGCAAGCACCGGCTGCTGTGCGGCGATAGCAGCAGCGCCACAGATCTTGACCGCCTGCTCGACGGCGAGGTGATCCACCTGGTCAACACCGACCCGCCGTACAACGTGAAGGTCGAGCCGCGGAGCAACAACGCCATCGCGGCGGGTAACAGCTCGTTCAGCAAGCAGGCCGGGAAGCCGCAGACGCATCACCAAAAGCTCGACCTCGCTCGGCACCCGGAGAAGGCCAAGCCAACCGGCAGCAAGATGCGAGCGAAGGACCGGCCGCTGGCCAACGACTTCGTCACCGACGACGCCTTCGACGCGCTCCTGCTCGCGTGGTTCGGCAACGCGGCGCGGGTGCTCAAGCCGGGCGGGTCGTTCTACATCTGGGGCGGCTACGCGAACCTCGGCAACTACCCGGGGCCGCTTGAGGCGTGCGGGCTGTACTTCAGCCAGGGGATCGTGTGGGACAAGCAGCACCCGGTGCTGACCCGCAAGGACTTCATGGGCGCGTTCGAGATCTGCTTCTACGGCTGGAAGGAGGGCGCGGGTCACAGCTTCTACGGCCCCAACAACGCCACCGACCTCTGGCACGTCAAGAAGGTCAACCCGCAGAGCATGGTTCATCTGACCGAGAAACCCGTCGAGCTCGCGGCCCGCGCGATCCAGTACTCGTCCAAGCCCGGCGAGAACGTGCTCGACCTCTTCGGCGGCTCGGGCTCGACGATGATCGCCTGCGAGCAGCAAGGCCGGCGCGGGTTTCTGATGGAACTCGACCCGCTGTACTGCGATGTAATCGTGCAGCGGTGGGAGGCGTTCACGGGGAAGAAAGCCGAGCGGGTTCCGGCGAACCCTGTGGCCGAAGAGAAAGCCCCGGCGACGGCCGAGGCGTGAGGGAGGGGGACGCGATGCGGTCAGTCGCTCGGGCCCTTCTCTCGGAGGGCGTGGTACTCGGTCATTCCGTCGAGATGGACATCGGTCGTCGCCGGGAAGTTCCGCCGGCGTTCGGTGGTGACGATGCCGCGCTCGAGCAGGAACGCCAGCGCCGTCGCGGCCTGGGTGATCGGGATCTGCGCGGCGGCGGCGAGCGTCTCGACGGTGTCGCCTTCGCCGTGTTCGTCGAAGCGCCAGCAGACGCGCTTGAAGGCCCACATCGTGCATCGGTGCTCGTAGGGCGAGCCGACCCTGGGTATGACGCTGCGCACCAGGCTGCCGTCGGTGTCGACGCGGAACGACTCGGTGCGCTGGGGCCGGGGCTCTTGGTCGGGCCGGTACATTCAGCGGCCCCCCTTCGGCTCGGCGGCGACGAACAGGCCGCGGTCGGTCTTCTTGAAGCGGGCCGCGTCGCCCTTCTTGGAGATCTCTCGGATGATCGCGGCATAGAGCGTGGCGTGCGGCGTCTTGCCGCTGGTGGTCCAGCCCGCCGCGATCGCCCGCTCGGCGATGGCCTTAGCCGCCAGCGGCTCGCCCGCTTCGGCGAGGACCTTCGCGGCGCGGTCGAGCCCGCTCGGCTTGAGATCCGTCGCGGGCTTCTTCGGGCGCGGCTGCTTGGGGGCTTTGCCCTTCGCGTACGCCTCCAGGTTCGCATCGTTGGCGATCTCCTTCGGGCTGGGCACCTCGTGGTCTTGCGGGGCGGTCTTGGCCTGCCGGGCTCGCTTGGTCTTCGCCGCGCCATCAGCCCGGGCGGCGCTCGCGGACATGCGGGGGGTCTTCTTGGCCGGGGCCTTCTTCGCAGCCGTCTTGCTGCTGGCCTTCTTGGTGGTCGTCTTCTTGGTGGTGGTCTTCTTCGTCATGTCGGTACTCCTTCGTGTTCCAAAAACAGCGAAGCCCGCAACGAGCGGGCTTCAGAGGGGTCGGATCTCAATGTCCCGGTTGCAGGCCGGGCATGTGGTTCGTGTTGCCGGGGCTGCTTTGCGGCCCGCCTCGTACGCCCGCTCGAGCGCTTCCTTGATCGACCAGACCGAGAGGTCGTGGAAGTCGAGGCTGTCCATGTTGCGGGCCTCGAGGGTTTCGAGGCCGAGCACCTCGCGGGCAATGCGGTTGATGGCGGTGTCGCGTGCTTTGCTCATGGTCGTCTGCTCCTTCGGGGTGCGGTGCGTTTAGTTGGCGTCGGCGTCGTCCGCCTCGGCCAGGAAGTCCTCGATGCGCTCGCGCTCCATCCCGCTCATGCTCATCACCAGCTCGATCATCCCCTCGCGGATGCGGCCGAGGTCGCCCGGGTAGCCCCAGTGCTTCTCGGCGAGCGCGGCCCGCTTGGCGTGGGCGTCGAGCTCCATCTGCAGGACGTCAATCAGGCGGGCGATGTCGCTGCGGCGCTTTGCGTAGGCCTGGCTGGCGGTTTCGTTCGTGGTCGTCATGGCGTGGTCTCCTTCGGGTGGTCTATGCCGCGGGGATCCGCCCCGCGTGTGACACATGAAGCCATGACATCCGGCCAAAGGGAAGGCGTTTTGGCCTGCATTTGCAGATGTTTTCGAGATTCTGCGGCGATGTGGCGGCAAGGTCCGGGAGGTGCGCGATGACTCCCGAACACGCGCCTAGCGACGCCGGGCCGCAGCGCCTCAACCCGGCCGCGATGTCCCCGGCCGACGCGGCCCGGGTACTCACCCGCGTGGGCGGAAGCCCCGTCACCGAAGACATGCTCCGGCGGGACATCGACGCCGGCGCGCCGACCAACGCGGACGGAAGCATCAACCTCGTGCAGTACGCCGCGTGGCTCGTGCAGCAGATGAGCGCCGGGGGTGGTCGTGGCGAGTGATTCGAACCAGCCTGTCCAGCCGAGGATCGACCCGCGCTCGCTCAAGCCGTCGGAGACGTGCCGGCTGCTGAACTCGACCCCGCTGGGCGAGGTGATCAACGAGCGGCAGCTGCACCGCCACCGCACGCGGGCGGGTTTTCGGATTGGGGACGGCAAGACCGTCGACCTGTTTCGATACACCGCCTGGCTGGTGGCGACGCGGCACGAGCCGAAGCCAGAGCCATCGGAGCATGAACTCTCGGGCTACGACGCGGTGCGCGAGCGGGCCCGCGAGAGGAACAAAGCCCTCTCGCTCTCGGGCCGGAACATCGGCGAGCTTCCGCCGGTCGGCAACCCCGAGCGCAAGCGACGCTGCACCGAGTCGTTCAAAGCCTTCTGCGACACCTACTTTCCCCAGACCTTCCACCTGCCGTGGTCGGACGATCACCTCAAGGTGATCGCCAAACTGGAGACGGCGGTGCTCGAGGGCGGCCTGTTCGCGATGGCCATGCCGCGCGGCAGCGGGAAGACCACGCTCTGCGAGACCGCCTGCCTCTGGGCCATCCTGATCGGGGCCCGGCCGTTCGTGTGTCTGATCGGCTCGGACGAGGAGCACGCGGCCTCGATGCTGGAGAGCATCAAGAGCGAACTGGAGAACAACGACCTGCTGGCCGACGACTTCCCGGAAGCGTGCTACCCGATCCGCAGCCTGGAAGGCATCCACCAGCGGGCTTCGGGCCAGCTCTACAGGGGCGAGCCGACGCACATCGGTTGGACCGCCAAGGAGATCGTGCTGCCGACCATTGAGGGCTCGGCGGCGTCGGGGGCCATCATCGCCGTTGCGGGGATCACCGGACGCATCCGGGGCATGAAACGAAAGCGTCCGGACGGCCAGAGCGTCCGCCCGTCGCTCGTGCTCATCGATGACCCGCAGACCGACGAGTCGGCCCGGAGCCCCAGCCAGTGCGCAGCACGGGAGCGAGTGCTCGCCGGGGCCATCCTCGGCCTCGCCGGGCCGGGGCAGAAGATCGCGGGGCTGATGACGGTGACCGTCGTCCGCCCCGACGACCTGGCCGACCGGCTGCTCGACCGCGACAAGCATCCCCAGTGGCAGGGCGAGCGGACGAAGATGGTCTATGCCTTCCCGGCCGACGAGGCGCTGTGGGCCAGGTACGCCGAGATCCGGGCCGAGGGCTTGCGGGCCGACCGGGGTCTCTCGCAGGCGACGGCGTTCTACAAGCGGAACCGCAGGAAGATGGACGCCGGCGCATCGATCGCCTGGCCGGCGCGGTTCAACCACGACGAGCTCAGCGCCGTCCAGCACGCGATGAACCTCAAGCTCCAGGACGAGGCTGCGTTCTGGGCCGAGTACCAGAACGAGCCGCTGCCCGAAGTCGCGGCCGACGACGACCTGCTCACGCCCGAGCAGATCGCGGCCAAGACCAATGGCATGCCGCGGGGTGTTGTGCCCATCGGCTGCACACGTGCGACCGCGTTCATCGACGTGCAGGGCAAGCTGCTGTTCTGGCTCGTCGCGGGCTGGGAGGACGACTTCACCGGCTACGTGCTCGACTACGGCGCGTGGCCGGACCCAAAGCAGCAGTACTTCTCGCTGCGCGACGCTCGGCGCACGCTGCTGGCCGAGTTCCCAAGGGCGGGCCAGGAGGGCGCGATCTACGCCGGGCTCGAGGCCCTGACCGGCGACCTGCTCGGCAAGGCGTGGCGGCGCGACGACGGGACAGACCTGCGCATCGAGCGCTGCCTGATCGATGCGAACTGGGGGCAGTCGTCGGACGTGGTGTACCAGTTCTGCCGCCAGTCGCCCCACGCCGGGATCGTCATGCCCAGCCACGGTCGGTACGTGGGCGCGAGCAGCATCCCCTTCAGCGACTACAAGCGCAAGCGCGGTGAGCGTGTCGGGCTCAACTGGCGCGTGCCACTGGTGACCGGCAAGCGGGCCGTGCGGCACGTGGTCTACGACACGAACTACTGGAAGAGCTTCACGCACGCGCGGCTCGCGGTCCCGATGGGCGACCCGGGCTGCCTGTCGCTCTTCGGCCGCGAGGCCTCACGGCACCGCCTGCTGGCCGACCACCTGACCAGCGAGTACCGGGTGAAGACCGAGGGCCGCGGCCGGACGGTCGACGAGTGGAAGCTGCGGGTCGCGGGCCTCGACAACCACTGGCTCGACTGCCTGGTCGGCTCGGCGGTCGCGGCGTCCATGCAGGGGTCGGTGCTGTTCGGGACGGATCACAAGCCCGTCAGCAAGCCTCGAATCAAACTCTCAGAGCTCCGCCGCGCATCAGTGTGAATGGGCTTCGAACCGGTCTCACCGGCTGACAGGTGGCTGAGGTGTTCGGAGGAAACGGTTCAGTGGGCAGGGATCCGGGTCATCTCGACCGATGTTGATCGGGAGATGCTCCAGCGGCGTCTCATCGAACACCGCGCGCACGCCCCCAGGTTCGAAAGCCGATCCAGCCACCATCCGTTTCGTATCCAACCAGCCCGGGACGCACTCTGCATTCACGACACCGGACTTGGAAAGCTCACAGACGGTTCCAGGCTTGACGGGGATCCGATAGATGTTGGGATGGCTGAATTCCCAGTACCTGGCAATCCCCTCTCCCCGCAGCGACGGATCGTGAAAGAGCATCGGCGATGATTCGATCAGCCATGGTTCGACGAGGCAGTCGATCCGCTCGGACATCTGCGCACGGTCACGAGCCGGTACCACGATAATCTCGGGCGGCAGCTTGGGATCGTCGTACTGCATTCCGATCGTGAAGCCACCATCTGTCATGGCGACACTCATCAAATCCGTCGCGTTCTCGAAGCGAGGGACATCCGTGAAGTAGATGAAGTGCCTGTCGTCGAGCTCGGCGCTGCCCTGATAGTTCCACTTGCTGGCACGTATGTGCCCGCTCTTCTTGATGAGCGGAAGACACTCGGTAGATGTGTGATGGAACAGCTTGAGCCTGAAGCCGTCATGTTCAATCGCTGCCTCTTGAGGAAGCGCATCCGCATCGGTCACTAGGCACTCGTAGAGGGCACTGCCGTCCGGATACTCAGCCAGCCGGCGATGTCGGGTGTACAGGATGTCCGCCCTGGCGGGTCTATTGAATACGACGTCGAAGTCAACACGGGCCCAATAGAACTGGCCTTCGTCCCCTTGGACGATGGCGATCGGGAGCATCGTTGGCCGCCATGCCTTCTCTCCGATGAACACAAATTGCGGGACCACGTGTCGCCCGAAAGGCAATACGACGTTCTGCACTTTGATCGCCCCGCGCACGGCTCCGCGCTCGACCAGATCGGCTTCGATCTCTGTCCAGTCCACTTCACTGAGATGGATGCTTTCGGCATTCACGAGAGATGGTACCGCTTGCAGCTCGCCGCTCGAATCAGAACGAGACACGATGAGTCGAGCGAATATCATTATTCCACTTTTCGCTGACCCTCGCCTCGTCGGCGAAGTCAGGCCACTGCTTCACCGCATCAATAACCTCGTCCAGGATGGAATCCGCTCGCCCGCGTTTCATTGATGCGGTGTCACCGAAGGCCCGGAAGTCCTCGCGTGTAAACCCGTCGCGTTTGCGGTTCATCGACATCTGGTGAGTGGAAGTCCATGCCCCTGAGGGGTTGTAGCTGTAGGACACGTCAAATGCCGGAGATAGCGACCATTTCCCTTTCTTGTCCATCAGGAACGCGATGTTCTTGACGTGGTCGTCCTGATTACGAGCCACGATGTTGAAGGCCATACGCCTGAACTGCTCCTCGATGTCGTCCATGGACAGCCCAAGCCGCCGAATGACCATGATCGCCTGCTCGTAGGAGTGCGACCCCGCATCGTTGAAGTCGAAGTGCCCGAGCGCCCCGAGCGATTGCATGTGGAGCTTGTCGCCCCCGTTGGTGCGATCAAAGCGTTGGGTCATGAAGTGTCGGCGGCCGTTTTCCTCGAGCAGGCGACAGTCGGCCATGCGGATACCCGCGGCTCGTGCCATGAGCGAGTATGCGTACTCGATCGCGCCGTACCCCTGCGGGTCGGCAAGCTCTTTGTCGCGGTTGTTCGACACCCCATCAAACTTGAGGAGCCAGTACTCAAAACCCGGGGGGGCTGTGATCTGTCCGGAGAGGATCTCGTTGGAGGTTGGGTTCCAGGCGATGAGTGCCTTTGCTCGCGCACCACCCGCGGAAGCGCTGACTTGCAGGATCTGCCGTAGTGCAGCCGCTTCTTGGCCATCTTCCCAGTTCGTGCTGAAGCGCTCCCGATCCGTGAGCACTTGCGATGCCAGCCGCACGAGTGCCGCGACTTCCAAAGGCACGGCTTCATCGGCTTGTGGTCCCTCGGCGGGTTCGAACTCGAGTGCGCCCATGCCCCGTTTGCCGGTATAGCACAGGCGCTCGACTGCATCAATCTCGTATGGCAAACGCCCTTGGGCAGCCAACCAGGCGTCGATGACGGCGTTACCGAACTTGTCGGGAAGCGAGTCTGCGAGCATTCCTGGCAACCTGTGAAACGATCGTTCGGCGAGACCCGGGAACCGGTAGACCTTGGAGGAGAGGGGCATCATTAAGGGCGCAACTTCGATGCCGCTCCGGCGGAACGGTTCGGTGTATTGGAACGAGGCCACGCCACCTGGCCCGTCGACCGTGACCGCACCGATCTGCCGCCCCCACATACGGACTTCGGCGACGGTCATGATTCAGTCCCTTCCTCGTCGCCCCAAGTCCACTCCTCGGATCCCTTCTCGCCATCGGACTCTGCGCGTCCGCTCGCTCTCTTGCGTCGCTTCTCCTTCGATCGCAGCAGTTCGAGCGGACTCGGAGTTGGCGGTGGCAGCAGCTCATCGATGTTGGCGAGCAGGTCGAGCGCGCGGAGTATCCTGATCAGGTTGGTCAGCTGGGTGGATTCTCCTCCCTCCAATCTGACCACCGTGCGTTTGGAGACACCGGCCTCCTTCGCGAGCTGGGCCTGTGTCCAGTCGAGCCGAAGGCGGTGCTGCGCGATCCGTTCGCCGATCGCGGTTAAAGCCGCCGTATCCGTCATGTACTTGGGGGTGTCCATAGGGCGTCCGTAAAGTGCCAATACTGGCAACTATATCGTCAATTCGCCCATAAAGCGACAGAATTGGCACCACAAAGTGGGCCGGGAATCAGCCCTGAGGCCCGAGAACGCGCTTTTCTGACCTCCTGCTGCCGGTCCCGGCACGCTTGGCCTTGCCAACCCGTGCAGTCGGTTCTTGAACGGCATAGGTGACCCGAGAGGCCCCCGCGAGGTGCGGGGGCACGCGAGGTTGCCGTGCCCGATCCCACCCCCAATCTCGAACAGGCGATCGCCGACAACGCCGCCGGGCCTGCCAAGGCCTCGGTGGACGGGCAGTCGGTCGAGCAGCACGCGATCCGCGACCAGATCGAGGCGGACCGCTACCTCGAGTCCAAGCGGGCCACGCGCCGGCGCGGGCTGGGGATCCGGCTGTTCAAGATCGTGGCCGGGGGGGCCGGGGGGGCCGGTGGCACCGGCGGACGGGAGGGCGGATGCTGAAGCGCCTGCTCGCCCCGCTCTCGCGCCGGGCCGACCCGGTCCGGGCCGCCACGGCGATCGTGCCTCAGCGGACACGGATGGTCCGGGCGCGGTTCGACTCGGCACAGACCACCGCCGACAACCGCCGCCACTGGGCCGCGGCCGACGGGCTCTCGCCCAACGCGGCCGTTAGCCCCGAGGTGCGGCGCATCCTGCGCAACCGCGCCCGCTACGAGGTGGCCAACAACTCCTACGCCAAGGGCATCGTCCTCACGCTGGCCAACGACACCATCGGCACCGGGCCTCGGCTGCAGATGCTCACGCCCGACACGTCGGTCAACGCCCGCGTCGAGGAAGCCTTCGAGGCCTGGTCGGCGGCGATCGACCTGCCCGGCAAGCTCCGCAGCATGCGGATGGCCCGGGCCGAGAGCGGCGAGGCGTTCGGCCTTCTGATCTCCAGCCCCGGGCTCGACACACCCGTCAAGCTCGACCTGCGCCTGCTCGAACCTGATCAGGTCTGCACGCCGTGGTTCGGGCGCACGCCCACCGGTCAGGCAGTGACCGATGTCGACGGCATCGTCTTCGACCCCAGCGGGCTGCCGGTGGCGTACCACGTGCTGCGGCACCACCCCGGCGACGGGGCGTGGCACACCGTTCGAGACCACGACACCTACCCCGCGGCGTCCGTGCTGCACTACTTCCGGCCCGACCGGCCGGGCCAGTGGCGCGGCATCCCGGACATCACACCCGCCCTGCCGCTCTTCGCGCAGCTCCGCCGCTACACGCTGGCGGTGATCGCCGCCGCCGAGACGGCCGCGGACTTCGCGGCGGTGCTCTACACCGATGCGCCCGCCAACGGCGAGGCCGACCCGCTCGAACCGATGGACGAGGTCGAGCTCGAGAAGCGGATGGCCACCGTGCTGCCCGGCGGCTGGAAGCTCGGGCAGGTCCACGCCGAGCACCCATCAACGACCTACGGCGAGTTCAAGCGCGAGATCCTCAACGAGATCGCCCGCTGCCTGAACATGCCCTTCAACGTCGCGGCCGGGAACAGCTCCGGCTACAACTACGCCTCGGGCCGCCTGGACCATCAGACCTACTTCAAGAGCATCCGTGTCGAGCAGCACCGCCTCCAGCAGACGGTGCTGGACCGCTTGCTCCGCGCCTGGCTCGATGAGGCCGCGCTGGTCGAGGGGCTGCTGCCCCAGGCGATGCGTGTGCGCGGCGCAGCCACACCGCACGTCTGGTTCTGGGACGGCGTCGAGCATGTCGACCCGGCCAAGGAAGCCAACGCACAGGCAACCCGCCTGGCCAACCACACCACAACGCTCGCGCACGAGTTCGCACGCCAGGGACGCGACTGGGAGGACGAGCTCCGCCAGCGGGCCAAGGAACTGGCCCTCATGCGCGAGCTCGGGCTGCCGGTCACCACCAAGGCCGGCGGCCCAAGCGACACAACGGGCGAGCCTGATCCCGAAGACTCCAATCCCGACACCGACGAGACCGTCACCGACGAAACCACCAAGGAGGCCGCGTAGCGATGTCACACCCCCGCATGATCCAGGCGTCCGCTGCTCCCGCGCAGCCCACTGCCCTTGCCCACTCAAACCCCGGCTCGCACCCCAGGACGCTGGCGCTCACCGCGCAGGCGGAGTTCGAGATCGAGGGCGCTGACACGGTCAGCGGCGACGGCGGCGCTGCCGCTCCTCTGCCGCGGTTCCGGATGATGGCCTACAGCGGCGGGCCGATGCGCGTCGCCGGCTGGCGGCACCCGGTCGTGATCGACCTGGCCGGGCTGGCGATCCCCTCCCCGTCGCGGCCGATCCGGTTCGGGCACGACGCGACGGCGGGCGTCGGGCACACCGACCAGGTGATGGTCGAAGAGGGGCGGCTGGTGGCCACCGGGATGATCTCCCGCGACACGCCCGCGGCCCGCGAGGTCGTGGTCTCAGCGCGCAACGGATTCCCCTGGCAGGCATCGGTGGGCGCGAGCGTCGAGGCGTTCGAGTTCCTCCGCGAGAACCAAACCGCGACCGTCAACGGACGCGAGGTCGCCGGCCCCTTGAACATCGTGCGCAAGTCCACGCTCGGCGAGATCAGCTTCGTCGACCTCGGGGCTGACGGCTCGACCTCGGCGACCATCGCCGCCGGCGCTGCCGCGGGGGACGATGCATCCGATCCCGTCCAGGGCGCGGGCACCCCTGCGCCCGAAGCGAACCAGCCCGCGATCACCGACCCGGTGCAGACCATGCGGCAGCAGATCGCCGCCGAGAGCGAGCGGATCGCCGCCGTGCGACGGCTGTGCGCGGGCCAGCACCCCGAGATCGAGGCCCGCTCGATCCGCGAGGGCTGGGACGCGACCAAGACCGAACTGGAGGTCCTGCGGGCCAGCCGACCCAAGGCCCCTGCCATTCACGCCCCCGCCGCGCCGGCGGTCAACCAGCGGGTTCTCGAAGCCGCGTGCGTGCTCTCGGGCCGGTTGACCACTCCCGAGCGACACTGTGCGGAGCAGGATCTGGAAGCCGCGACGCGGGCTTTCGGGCAGTCGATCGGGCTCCAGGAACTGCTGCTCCACGCCGCTTGGGCCAACGGCTACACCGGCCGGACGTTCCGCGACTGGCACGGCGTGATGGATGCCGCGTTCGGAAGGGGCATCGAAGCGTCCAACAGCACGATCAGCATCGGCGGCATCCTCTCGAACGTCGCCAACAAGTTCCTGCTCGAAGGCTTCTTCAGCGTCGAACGCACCTGGCGGAACATCACCGCGGTGCGCAGCGTGACCGACTTCAAGGCCGTCACCAGCTACCGCCTGACGGGCAACGACCAGTACGAGCGCATCGCGCCCGGAGGCGAGATCAAGCACGGCACGCTGGGCGAGGAGACCTACACCAACCGGGCCGAGACGTATGGCCTCATGCTGTCGATCGATCGCACCGACATCATCAACGACGATCTGGGCGCGATCACCAGCGTGCCCCGCAAGCTCGGCGCGGGCTCGGGCAAGACCATCAACGACATCTTCTGGAAGACCTTCCTGGCGAACTCGGGCTTCTACACGGCGGGCAACAACAACTACCTCGCCGGCGCGGACACCGCCCTGTCAATCGACGGGCTGACCAAGGCCGAGGTCGCCTTCATGGACCAGGTGGACTCCGACGGCAAGCCGCTGGGGGTGATGCCGCAGGTGCTGCTGGTGCCCACAGCGCTGTCGGCGCTGGGCAGCCAGCTCTTCAAGAGCATGGAACTGCGCGACAACACCTCGAGCGCCAAGTACCCGGTGACCAACCCACACCAGGGCAAATTCCGCGTCGAGGTCAGCCGCTACCTGGGCAACGCGGCCTACCCGGGCCAATCGAGCAAAGCCTGGTACATGCTCGCCTCACCGGCGGACCTGCCGGTCATCGAGGTGGCGTTCCTCAACGGACAAGAAGCCCCGACCATCGAGACCGCCGAGCAGAGCTTCAACCGGCTGGGGATCCAGATGCGCGGCTACCACGACTTCGGCGTGGCGCTGCAGGACCCGCGTGGCGGCGTGAAGAGCAAGGGTGAGGCATGACTCAGTTCGGCGGCGGCGGGTTCGACCCTGTCGACCCCGGTGACACAGGCAACGGCAACGGAGGCATAGCGATGGCAACCACATTCGTACAGCAGGGCGCGGCGATCGACTACACGCCGGGGGCCGACACGCCCGCGGGCACGGTCGTCGTGCAGGGCGATTTGGTCGGGGTCACCCGGGTGGATCTCAAGGCGGGCCAGCTCGGTGCGCTCGCGGTCGAGGGGGTCTTCGACTTCCCCAAGGCGACCACCGCGGGCACGGGCTTCACCGCCGGTCAGCTCGCGTACTGGGACAACACTAACGACATGGCGACCAAGACCGCGACGGGCAACAAGCTCATCGGCAAGGTCGTGCGGGCCGCGGCGGACGCCGACGCGACCATTCGTATCCGGCTGTCGCAGTAAGCGAACGTATCGATCGGAGGCTTCACCGTGGCGGACCTGCTCGAACAAGGCGCATCGTTCCTCGATACCCAGCGGCACGCGCACATGACGCGACCGGTGGTGTACCAGCGGGGCGCTGCTCAGGTCGAGCTCAACGCCACCATCGGCCGCACGGAGTTCGAGCAGGCCAACGAAGCCGGGCTCATCCACCGGATCGAGTCGCGTGACTTCCTGGTCCGCACGGCTGATCTGGATCTGGGCGATGGCCCCGCCTTGCCCAAGGCCGGCGACCGCGTCCGCGAAACCGTCGGTTCATCCGTGTTCGTCTACGAGGTCAATGCGCCCGGCGGCCAGCCGCCGTGGCGGTACAGCGACCCGTACCGCAAGGCGCTTCGCATCCACACCAAGCACATCGCCACCGAGGACCTTCCGTGACCAGTGTTCCCACGAACGGACATCCCCCCAGGCCTACGCCCCCACCGAACGGCGGGCACCGGTGGGCCGCGATCGCACTGACCATCGGCATGGCGGCGCTGGCCGTCACGGTCCAGTGGGGTGTGGTGACCACCAAGCTCGACCACGTCGAGCGGCGGCTGGACGAGCTCATCGTTGAGGCTCGGTCGCTGCGGGCCGAGTACCAGGCGATCGAGCGCCGGGTGTCCTACCTCGAAGGCCGCTTCATCGGAGGCGCGAAGGGACCATGAGCACAATCAGCACCCTCGCCGACGCGGTGGCCGAGCACATCAACGCGGGCACCTACGCCCAGCCGGTCTCGGCCGTCCGCACCTACCAGCCCGCGTTCACACTCGAGGAGCTCGGCGAGCTGCGGGTATCAGTCGTGCCAAGGACGACCACCGTCGCGGCCGCGAGCCGCGAGAGCAGCACTTACGAGCATGTGCTCGATGTGGGCGTGCAGAAGAAGCTGCCGGCGGAAGACGATCAGCCCGCGATCGATGAGCTGCTCGAACTCACCGAAGCCATCGGCGACCGCCTGCGGCACACGCGGCTGGCGGGGTTCCCCGAGGCGGCGTGGGCTGGCCTTGCGCACGAGCCGGTCGTCTCCAGCGAGAGCCTCGAGCAGCACCGCGTATTCACCAGTGTTCTGAGCGTCACCTACCGGGTGAGGAGGTAACCGATGGCAATCAAGCTCGGCATGGAAGCCAAGCTGCTCTACCTGGTCGGCGGCCAGGGCGGGGCCGGCTCGTGGACAGCGATGGACAACGTCAGGGACGTGACCCTCAGCCTCGAAGCGGGCGAGGCCGACGTGACCACCCGCGCCAACGCGGGCTGGCGCGCGACGGTCGCCACGCTCAAGGAGGCGAGCGTCGAGTGGGAGATGGTCTGGGATACCGCCGACGCGGGGTTCACCGCCATCAAGAACGCGTTCTTCAACAACGACCTGATCGGGCTGCAGATCCTCGACGAGGCCGACGGCCAGGGGCTGCAGGCGGACTTCTCGATCACGAACTTCAGCCGCAACGAGGCGCTCGAGGAGGCCATCACCGTCTCGGTGACGGCCAAGGTGACCTACTCGGACACGGCCCCGAGCTGGATCGGCGGATAACGGATCGGAGGCATCGATGCGCACGTTCAAGGACAACCAGGGCCGCGAGTGGACCGTCGAGATCACCGTCGCGGCGATCAAACGCGTGCGTGGGCTCGCGGGCGTCGACCTCATGGAGGTGCTCGAAGGGTCAAACGGGCTCATCGAGAAGCTCGTGCGCGATCCCGTCCTCTTGTGCGACGTGATCTACGCCGCGTGCAAGCCACAGGCGGATGAGCGTCAGGTCACTGACGAGACGTTCGGCGCATCGATGGCCGGGGACGCGATCGAGCACGCCACGGCGGCGCTCCTGGAGGAACTGGTGGATTTCTGCCCGAGCTCGAGGGACCGGGCCAACCTCGGGCGGGTGCTCAAGGCCACACGCGAGGTGATGGACAAGGCCCGGGACGTGGTGGAACGCCGGATCGACGAGCTGATCGACGGCGGGGCGCTGGAGCGGGCGGTGCTCGAAGCGGTGCCGCCGACGGTCGAGGCGGCGGCTGGCGGCTCGTCTGGCAGTGCGCCGGCGTCCTCGGCATCGATCCAGCCCCCCTGACGCTGCGAGAGCTGGTCGCGATGGCCGAGGCCCGCCAGCGCGACGAGTGGAGCCGGACGAGTTCGGTCATGGCGCTGGTGGCCAACACCCAGCGCAACCCCAAGAAGACCCGCCCGTTCCGGCCCGGCGACTTCGACCCGTTCGCCCGGGCCGCTGACAAGCGAGCCCAAGTCATCCCGGCCCCCGTGTCGGTGCTCAAGGACGTGTTCATCAGGAACCAGAAGCAGCAAGGAGGCACGCGTGAAGATTGATCCCAAGCATCTGGCCTTCGGCTTCGGCGTGGTGATGCTTTCGCTCGGGCTCGGCGCGTGCGCCGGCTTTGACCTGGGCGACGTCGTCAAGGTCAAGACGCCGAGCGGCATCCAGCAGACCCGCGGCCTGCCGCGCACCACCACGCTCAACGAGGCCGAGGCCGAGTACCGGGCCTGGTTCGAGGACACCCAGCGGGTCGGGGCCCAGTGGAAGGCGTCGATCGAACGCGGCGGCGAGATCCGCGGTCTCCTGGGGCAGATCACCCTCTCGGCCCTCGACGACTTCGGCCCCACGCTCGCGGGCGTGCCCATCGCGGGCCCGGCTCTGCCGGCGCTGACTGGTCTGGCGGGACTGTTCATCGGCGCAGGGCGACTCCGCAAGGAGAAGGAGGCGTCGTTCAACAAGGGGCTGAAGGAAGGCCGCGTGGTGCCCAGCGGAGGTACACCCGCGTGATCACCATGCGGATCAAGGACGTGTTCTTCGACCGGCCCGCGGTGAAGCGGTCGGTGGACGCCGCCAAGCGCCGCGTGCTGAGCAAAGGTGGGGCGTTCATCCGCACCGCCGCCCGGACCAGCATCCGCAAGCGCAAGGGCACGGCCCCGCCCGGCAAGCCGCCGCACTCGCACGAGGGCTCGCTGCGGCGGCTGATCCTCTTCGGCTACGACCGCAGGTCCGACAGCGTGGTGGTCGGACCGGTGGGCTTCAAGAAGAGCGTCGCGCCGCGAGCACTCGAGCACGGCGGCGCGACTGTCGTCGTCTCGCGCCGGCGTGGTCGCCTGCAGAGCCGCAAGGTCAAGATCGCAGCCCGTCCCTACATGGCCCCGGCGCTCGAACGCGAGCGCCCGAAGCTGCCGGTGCTGTGGCGCAACAGCGTACGGAGGGGGTCGTAGATGGCCGACACCCGAGGCATCCGGGCTGGGCGGGCGTTCGTCGAACTGGGCGTCAGCGACAAGCTGTCGGCCGGGCTGCGGCGCGCCCAGAAGCGGCTCAAGGCCTTCGGGGACGGGCTCCGCAGCGTCGGCACCAGGCTGACTGCGATCGGGGCCGGCGCGGTCGCCTCGCTGCTGAGCACGGTCAAGGTGTTCACGGCCATGGGCGACACGCTGGACAAGATGAGCAAGCGCACCGGCGTGAGCGTCGAATCGCTCAGCGAGCTCGGCTTCGCGGCCGAGCAGTCAGGCGCGGACCTCGCGACCTTCGAGAAGGGTGTGCGGTCCATGCAGCGGTCGATCAACGACCTCGGACGCGGGCTTTCCACCCAGACGGACGCGTTCGCCACGCTCGGGCTGACGATGGCCGACCTCGATGGGCTCTCGCCCGAGGCGCAGTTCAAGCTCATCGCCGAGCGGCTGAGCCAGATCGAAGACCCAAGCCGACGCGCCGCGATCGCGATGCAGATCTTCGGCCGCGCCGGCTCGCAACTCTTGCCGCTCATGGAGGGCGGGGCCGCGGGTATCGAGGAACTTCAGGAGCAGGCCCGTCGGCTCGGACTGACCGTCTCAACGCAAACCGCCAAGGACGCCGCGGAGCTCAACGACACGCTCAACATCCTCTGGCGGGTCATCAAGCAGGGCGTGTTCGTGATCGGCTCGGCGCTTGCGCCGGTGCTCCAGGACCTGGCCGAGCGCATCACCCGGGTCATCGTCGGCGCATCGGACTGGATCCGCCAGAACCGGGCCGTGGTCGTCTCGGCGCTCAAGGTCGCCGCCGCGGTCGCGCTGGCGGGCGTGGTCCTGATCGGGCTGGGCGTGCTGGTGGCGGGTGTCGCGGCGACCTTCGGCCTGCTGGCGAGCATCATCACCGGCGTCGGCACAGCGCTGGGCATCGTCGGAGCGGCCCTGGGCGCGCTGCTCTCGCCCATCGGGCTGGTGGTGGCGGCGGTCGTCGGGCTCGGCGGCACGCTGCTGGTCACCTCAGGCAAGGGCGGCGAGGCGCTCGCTTGGCTCATGGAGCAGTTCACGCGCTTGCGCGATTGGGTTTCCAAGGTCACCCGCGGCATCTCCGACGCCCTCGCCGCTGGCGACATCGCGCTGGCGGCCGAGATCCTCTGGCTGTCGCTGAAGGTCATCTGGCAGAAGGGCGTGGCGGCGTTGAACTCGGCGTGGCTCGAGGCACGGCGGTTCTTCGTCTCGACCGCCCAGTCGATGTGGTACGGCGCGCTGGCGGCCGCCCAGATCGTGCTGCACGCGCTCGAGGTCGGCTGGATCGAGACGACGGCGTTCCTCTCCAAGACCTGGTCACGCTTCACGGGCGGGTTCCAGAAGGCATGGGAGTCGGCCTCGTCGTTCGTCGCCAAGCGGATGCTGGAGATCCAGGGGCTGTTCGACGATGGACTGGATGTCGAAGCGGCCAAGAAGGCCGTGGACGAGCAGCTCGAGCAGCGGCTTGGCGAGATCGACGACCGCACCCGCGCGGCCCTGGCCGACCGCGAGGCCCGGCGATCATCCGAGCGCGACCGATCCAGCGATCTCAACGACGCCACGCTGTCGGAGATCGGCAAGCAGTACGAGGACGCCCAGAAGGCGCTCGATGCCCAGACCGATGAGCGGGTCACCGATGCGCAGCGCGAGCTGGAAGCCGCCCGCAAGCGGCTCGACGATGCCATCGAAGAGGCCCGCAGGCGTCGCGAAGAAGCCGAGGCCGAACCCGACAGCCGCCCGCGCAACCTGCTGGCCGAGTTCGAGGACCGCCTGCGCGGCATCGGCGACCTCGTGGCCGAGGGCATCTCGGTGCGCGGCACCTTCAACGCCAGCGCCGTGCAGGGGCTGGCCTCCGACGACGCCGTCGCCGAGCGGACGGCCAAGGCCACCGAGCAGACCGCCAAGCACACCCGCCAACTCGCCGACGCCGCCAAGAGTGGCGGCCTGACTTTCGCATGAGCAGGACCTTCGCGTAGGAGCAACACCCCGTGCCGATCACCGTGACGGAGAAGTTCGAGAGCCGCCGGTCCACCAAGGGAGACAACCCTTCGGCGGAGCTCGTCTACACCGTGCGCGGCACCAACGACGACCTCGCGGCCCGGTCCGCCGCCGAGGCCGAGAGCCCGGGTACCTACGACGGCCTGCCCCGGCAGACGGTGTCGGTCGAGCCGGTGGGATTCGAGCTGTGGGAAGCGACGGCCCGGTACGCTCAGGCCCAGGGCGGCGGGTTCCCGCAGACCGGCGAGAGCGTCTTCAGCTTCGACACCGGCGGCGGCACCCAGCACATCACCCAGAGCAAGCAGACGATCTCGAGCCACGCGGCATCGGGGACGACCGCGCCCGACTTCAAGGGCGCGATCGGCGTGACGGGTGACGGCGTCGAGGGCGTCGACATCACTGTGCCGGTGTACCAGTTCAGCGAGACGCACTACCTGCCGGCCAGCCAGGTCACGCAGGCGTACAAGGCCGCGCTGTTCAACCTGACCGGCAAGGTCAACAGCGGCTCATGGAAGGGCTTCAGCGCGGGCGAGGTGCTGTTCCTGGGCGCGTCCGGCTCGCGTCGCGGCACGGGCGTGGACTCCGACTGGGAGATCACCTTCCGCTTTGCGGCGAGTCCCAACGCTTCGGGAATCGCGGTCGGGCCGATCAGCGGGATCAGCAAGAAGGGCTGGGAATACCTGTGGGTCCGCTACGCCGACGCGGAGGACGCGGGCTCGCAGGCGATCGTCAAGCGCCCGGTCGCGGCGTACGTCGAGCGGGTGTACGACCAGGGCAACTTCTCGGCGCTGGGGATCTGAACCATGACCGACGCCTTCCGCAAAGTCCGATCCGGCCAGCCGCTGGTGATCCCCGCGCGGGCGTATAACGCATTCGTCGATGCGGCCGTGGCCGAGCGCCGGCGCGAGCAGACGCGTGGCGGTGGGCCTCTGGCCGACGCCATGCCGCGCGGCCTGGTGCTCGTGCGCAACGACTCCGATCAGACGATCGAGCCGTACCACGTACTCGCGATCTCGGGCGTGCTGGTCGAGCCGGGCGAGAACGACCAGGAGCGGACGTTCCACAGCCGCACCCCGCTGACGGGCGAGATCGAGACCGAGGGCTCAAGCCCGATGGCGTTCGTGCTGGCGACCCAGCCGATCAAGGCGGGCGAACTTGGGCGGTGCGTGCTCACCGGCGTCACGCCCGCGCGGGTGTTCGTCAACAACGAGCTCGACACCACGTGCGATCTCGCGCCCGACGAGACGGTGCTCACCAGCACACCCATGGGCGGCGTCCCGATCCTTTGGAAGGAGGAAGGCGTTGGGGAGAAGTGGGCGGTGATCGAGATGGGCCGGCCTTCGTCGGGCCGCGTCACCGCGATCCTCGGCGCGGCCCAGCCGATCCCCAGCGAGCACAACCGCTGGCGCTACCCGTGGCAGGAGGCCCGCCTCGACGGCGATCCTGGCAGCGAGAGCTACCTCCGCTACGTGGCGGTGCCGGAGGGCCTGTCATCGCAGCTGCCCAGCGGCGGCGAAGACCCCACGCTATTGGCGATCAACCGCTTCGAAGCGCACCACATGAATACGGCCGAACCGGGCTCGGGCTTCGAGGGCCTGCTGGGCCTCGGCCCGGTGTGCGACCTGCCCGGGGTGTTGCCCAAGTGTCCGCCCGCGCGGTCGCTTCGGCCCACGCTCGTACCCATCCCCGAAGGCGTGTGCGTGCAGCTCACCTGCGAGCGCAACAGCAAGGGGCGGCCCGTCTGGGTCTTCGAAGCCATGACGCTGATGGAACTGGCCGACCCCGCCGACGGCGACCGCAAGTTCAACCTGTTCGTGGAGGGCGGGGCATGAGCACCACCACGAATGACCTCGACACCCGCCGCGACCACGAGCGGGCCAAGTACCTGGAACTGGCCGCGCGGCCGGGCTCGGCGTATGGCTCAACCAATCACGGTCGCCACGCGGTCCCGATCGTGCGGGGCTGGAAGCCGCGCCTCGTCGTGGACTTCGGCTGCGGACGCAACGACTTCATCCGACACCTGCGCCGGCTGGGCATCGACGGGCTGGGCGTGGACTTCGCGTTCGACGACGCCGATGTCGTCAAGCCCATGCACGCGACGGGGCTCGTGGAAGGCGTGGCCGACGTGGTCACCTGCTTCGACGCGCTCGAGCATCTGCTGCCCGAGGACGTGAACCCGGTGCTGGCCGAGATGCGCCGCGTCGCCCGGCCGCGGGGGTGGTTCTGCGTCTCGGTGTGCACACGACCCAGCCGCATCACGGCCCTGGGCGAGAACCTGCACCCGACCGTGCGGCCCATCAACTGGTGGCTCGACCGCATCGGGCGCGTGGGTGCGGTAACCGATCGCCGGGCGGCCGGCCGCTACATCATCGGGAGGTTCACCCGCTGATGCGCGAGAACCAGTCGGACATCGCGGCGCTCCAGCACGGGCTCAAGTCACGCCGGCCCGCCCGGGACGGGCTGCGCCTGTATACCGCCGACTTTGACTCGGTCTCGCTCGCGCGGTTCTACCGCGGCCGCTCGGCGTTCCTGATCCTCTCCGGTCCGTCACTCAACCAGGTCGATCTCTCGCTGCTCAATCGGCGGGGCATCGTCACCATGGGCGTGAACAACTCGTGGACGATCCACCGGCCGACGCTATGGACCTGCGTGGACGACCCGGGCCGGTTCATCGACACCGGCTGGAAGGATCCGGGCATCCTCAAAATCGTCCCGACGTGCATGTGGTCCAAGCGGCTGCGCATCCAGACGATTGATCGTCAGGGGGGCGTCACGATGCGCGACAGCGCCTTCAAGGTCCACCAGATGCCGAGCGTGCTGTTCTTCCGCCGGGCCGACCACTTCGACCACGAGCGGTTCCTGACCGGGGACTCGATCCCCTGGGGCAACGACGGCAAGACCGCGGACTCACTCGGGATCGTCGGCAAGCGGAGCGTGATGCTCGTCGCCCTGCGCCTGCTGCACTATCTGGGCTTCGGAACGGTGTACCTGCTCGGCTGCGACTTCAAGATGGCCCCGGACCGGCGCTACGCCTTTGACGAGTATCGCTCCAAGGACGCCATTCGCCACAACAACGTGCTCTACGATTCGCTGGCCCGGCGTTTCGAAGCCCTGCGGCCGCACTTCGACAAGCACAAGTTCCGCGTGGTCAACTGCTCACCGGGCAGCGAGCTGCGGGCGTTCGAGACGATGACCTACGAGGACGCGGTGGCGGCGGCGAGCGCCGAGTGCGCCAAGCGCGTCAGTTCGCAGGGCTGGTACGAGCCGAATCCGTCGACCGAGAAGACGCCCGCAAAGGAGGCCGCCCGATGAGCGACGGCCCGACGCGCTACTACCTCTACATCCCCGTCTGGGCGACAGGTACGCCGCCGCAGGGCGGAGGGTCGAGCCAGTACTCGTCGGGCTCGGGGTCCGCGCCCAGCGAGACGCCCTCGTCGTCGCCGTCGATGCCGTCGAGCGAGCCGTCGAGTTATTCGACCACCGGCGACGTGATCTACACCACCGGGCCCGGTGGCACGCCCACGCTAACGACCTACACGACCGACGCGTTCACCACCGATAGCGGCACCACGCAGTCAGGCAGCGGCACCCCGACCGAGACCGCCTCCAGCCAACCCACCGAGTCGAGCGGAAGCGGATCCGGCGGCTCATCGAGCGGCGGCGCGAGTTCGTCGGCCGGCAGCTCGGGCTTCAGCAGCGGGCAGTCGTCGGGCGGTTCGTCCGGCGGCTCCTCGGGTGGCTCATCCGGCGGCGGCTCCAGCGGGGGCGGATCTTCGGGCGGCGGGGGTTCCTCCGGCGGTGGCGGTTCGTCCGGGGGCGGTGGGTCGTCGGGCGGAGGCGGATCCTCTGGCGGCGGTGGCTCCAGCGGCGGAGGCGGTTCGTCCGGGGGCGGTGGGTCGTCGGGTGGTGGCGGCTCCTCCGGGGGAGGGTCGAGCGGCAACTGCCTCCTCTTCGGCACCCTCGTCCGCCTGGCCGACGGCCGCATGACGCCCATCGAGAACCTGAAGCCCGGTGATTTGGTGGATTCCGTCCGCGTCCCCGGCCTCGAGGTCGATGTGCCGTACCGCGCCCAGTACAACTGGCTGTCCCACCACGGCCTGCACGGTGCCGAACGCACCGAGGCCCGCGTCGCCAGCGTGACCCTGGGCGAGCACCAAGGCTTCGTCGTCATCAACCGCCGCATCAAGGCCACGCCCGAGCACCCGATCCTCATCCGCCGCGGCGACGAGTGGGGCTTCGCATCCGCCGAGTTCGTCCAACCAGGCGACCGCCTGGTCGACGACCAGTTCAATGAGGAACCAGTCGAACGGGTCGATCGGGTGGAAGCCCCAACGCGGACCGTGGCCATCCACATCCCCGGCACCAACACCCTGCTGGCCGAGGGCGTCTGGGTCCACAACGACCTGCCCGCCACCGCCGCCTCCTCCGGATCGGGCAGCGGCATCTCGGCGTCCGCATCCGGCTCCGGATCGGGCTCCAGCAGCGGCTCGGGCTCATCCGGCAAATCGAGCGGCTCCTCTTCTTTCTCCTCCTCGGGCTCCTCCAGCGGCTCGGCCAGCGCCTCCGCCTCCAGCAGCGGCCCGGGCTTCTCGGCGACCGCGAGTAGCCAGAGCGGCGCGCTGACCGAGGCTACAGGGCCGGGGCAGTCGGTGAAGAAGTAGTCTGCTAGGAGCTCGAAGTGATCCACCGCAACCGAAGTGCATTGGTAATCACCGAAACCGAACTGAGGCTCATTGCCGCCGCGGCAATCATGGGGCTCAGCAGGACGCCGAACACCGGATACAAGATACCCGCGGCGATCGGCACGCCCGCGGCGTTGTAGGCGAAGGCGAAGAACAAATTCTGGCGGATGTTCCGCATCGTCGCGCGGCTCAGTTCGCGTGCCCGCACCAGACCGTTGAGATCACCACCGACAAGTGTCATCGAGGCGCTCTCGATCGCCACACCGGCCCCGGTGCCCATAGCGACACCGACATCGGCCTGAGCGAGGGCGGGGGCGTCGTTGACGCCGTCTCCCGCCATTGCGACCTTCTGGCCCTCGCTCTGGAGTTTGCGGATGATCTCGGCCTTCTGGTCCGGCAGCACCTCCGCCTCGACGCGGTCAATGCCGAGTTGGTCGGCGATGGCCTGCGCCGTGGTGCGATTGTCACCGGTGAGCATGACCACCGTCATTCCCTGCCGGTGCAGGGCGTCGATCGCTTGCCTAGTGGACTTCTTGATCGGGTCGGCAACGGCAAGAAGGGCTGCCGGCGTTCCATCGATCGAGGCGAACATCGAGGTCCCGCCCTTGCGCCGCTGCTCATCGGCACGTTCGGCCATGGACTCAACGGCAACGCCCTCATCTCGCATCAGCGCGGGCGAACCGATGGCTACACGCACGCCGTCAACCGTGGCGATGATTCCTTTGCCGGTGATGCTCTCGAAGTCCGCGGCGTCGAAACGCAGCTCGGTCCTGCTTTCCAGGCCGGAGACGATTGCTTCGGCAAGGGGATGCTCACTGCCCCGCTCCGCCGCCGCGAGCAGAGCGAGTACTCGCTGTTCATCCATGCCTTCCGCCACCTCGGCCACCACGAGTTCTGGCCTGCCTTCGGTGAGGGTTCCGGTCTTGTCGACGACGATGGTGGTGATCTTCTCGAAGGTCTCGAGCGCCGCGGCGTTCTTGATCAGCACGCCCTGCTTGGCCCCTTGACCGGCCGCAACCATGATCGACATAGGTGTGGCCAGCCCGAGGGCGCACGGGCAGGCGATGATGAGCACGGATACCGCCGCGACCAAGGCGTAGCTGAAGGCCGGCGACGGTCCGACCAGCATCCACGTGCCGAAGGCGATGATGGCGATGACAACGACGATCGGCACGAACCAGGCCGCGACCGCGTCCGCGAGCCGCTGGATAGGCGCTCGGGATCTTTGGGCCTCGGCGACCATCTGGACGATCTGGGCGAGGGTCGTATCCGACCCGGTCCGGCTGACCCGCATGACGAACGAGCCCGCCTTGTTCACCGTCCCACCGGTGACTCTGTCGCCGCTCGTCTTCTCCACCGGCACTGGCTCACCGGTCAGCATCGACTCATCGATGGTACTTCGCCCCTCGAGGACCTCTCCGTCGATAGGGACCTTGTCACCCGGTCGGACCCTGACACGATCGCCTGGGTGTAGTTCCTCGACCGCGACATCCTGCTCGCTTCCATCGTCGGAAATTCGACGGGCGATCGGGGGCGCGAGTTCAAGAAGTTCTCGGATCGCGCCGCCGGTCCGTCTTCGGGCGCGGAGTTCCATGACCTGCCCAAGCAGCACCAGCGTGACGATCACCGCGGCTGCCTCGTAGTAGACCCCGACCCGCCCCGACTCGTCCCGCAGGGAATCCGGGAAGAGCTGCGGGGCGATCGTGGCCACCACGCTGTAGACGTATGCCAGAGAGACGCCGATCGATATCAGCGTCCACATGTTGGGCTGCAATGCGCGGACGGATCGAACGCCCCGGACGAAGAACGGCCAGGCGCACCAGAGCACCACGGGGGTTGCGAGGACCAGCTCACCCCACTGGCTCACTGCTGGATCAATCCACTTGAGGAACGGGTGTCCGAAGAGCATGTTGCCCATCACATACACCAGCAGCGGCGCGGTGAAGGCGGTGGCGACCCAGAAGCGACGGGTCATGTCCCGCAGCTCGGTGTCGTCATGTGCCGCGGTCGGGTCGAGTGGCTCAAGTGCCATTCCGCACTTCGGGCAGTCACCTGGTCCGATCTGGCGAACCTCGGGGTGCATGGGGCAGGTGTAGATGGCATCTTTCGGACCCTCGTGCCGTGGCGATGCGTGGTCCGAGTGCGTGTGTGAGCAACAGGAGTGCGACGCTGCTGGTTGTGGCATACCCGGATCGCCGCTTGGCACAAATCGCTCGGGATCGGCCCTGAATTTGTCGGCGCAGTGCGTACTGCAGAAAAGATACTCGGTACTGTCATGCTCGATGGTCGCCGCGGCGTTCTCGCGGGTGACGGTCATGCCACATACTGGGTCGCGTGCCATGGATCCTCCTATCGGGCGTTCTTGTAGAGCAGATCGATCAGCTCATCGCTGGCCGCATTAAGAGCCTTCTCGCCCTTCCCCGCGGCCTCCGTTATGCAGTGCTTCAGATGGTGGCGCAGCACTTCGCGGCCAACGCCGCGGAGGGCCTGCTGCACCGCTGCGATCTGGGTCATCACGTCGACGCAGTACCGATCCTGTTCGACCATCTGGGCGATGCCTCGCACCTGGCCCTCGATCCGCTTCAGGCGTGCGAGGTTGGCCTCTCGATCGGCCGGGCAGACCCCATGAGCTGTCCGATGTGTCTTTTTGGTACCCATACCCCCTAAGGGTATGTGAGAGGCCCGCGGTTGTCAAGCCCTCAGTCCGTCTCCGCCTTCCCCCTCTCGTCCCCGGTTCTTAGAAACCACCATTCGGCTCCGAAGATCAGGGCCATTCCCCCCAGCGACACGGCTACTACGAGCGGGTCGGTGGTGAGCTTGAGGTAAAGGAAGGCCCCGAGCACGACGGCGTCGAGGATGAGGGCGGTCAGAAGGACCCACGCCTTGGCGTTCAGCTCTGTTCGCAGGTACTTGAACACGCCCCAATGGATCGCCATGTCCATCACGATGTAGAAGATTGCGCCGAGAGAGGCGATTCGGCTGAGGTCGAAGAAGACGGTAAGTGCGAGCGCGACAACAGCGGTGTACACCAGTGTGTGCTTCTGGATGCGACCCGGCATGCCGAAGTGGCTGTGCGGGACCAGCTTCATGTCCGTGAGCATCGCGAGCATCCGGGAGACGGCGAACATACTTGCGATGATGCCGGAGATAGTGGCCACGATCGCAAGGCCGATCGTCAGCCACTCGCCCCACTGACCGACCGCCGGACGGGCGGCCTCGGCGAGCGACGAGTCGCGAGCGGCGATGATCTCATCCACGCTAAGGTTGCCCGCGACGGCGAGCGTCACGAGCAGGTAGAGCCCGGTGCAGATGAGCAGGCTGAAGATAATGGATCGGCCGACGTTCTTCTTGGGCTCCTTGATCTCATCACCGCTGTTGGTGATGGTCGTGAAACCCTTGTATGCCAGGATCGACAGTGCGACGGCGGCCAGAAACCCGGTAATGCCGCCCTGGGCGTCGGATGATGCGCCATCGCCCGCCAGCGTGTCGAAGGAGAGCCCCGACACCCAGAGTCCGATGCCCGCGAAGGCCGCGATGCCGACGATCTTGACGATCGCGGTGACCTTGCTCAGCCCGCCGATGACCTGGTTGCCAAGTAGGTTGACAACAAACGCGACGACGATCAAACCGACGCCGAGCGCGGGCACGAGCCATGAGTCGGACCCCTCGCCGAAGATCCGCATCGTGTATGTGCCGAACGTGCGGGCGACGAGGCTCTCGTTGATGACCATCGAGAAGTACATCAGCAGCGAGCAGCCCGCGGTGACAACGCCCGGGCCGTACGCCTTCTTGAGGATCATCGCGATGCCGCCCGCGGACGGGTACTCGTTGCAGACCTTGATGTACGAGTATGCGCTGAAAGCCACCACCACAGCCGCCGCGATGAATGCTACGGGAAAGAGCCCGCCGGCGAGCTCGGCGACCTGACCGGTCAGGGCGAATATGCCCGCGCCGATCATGACGCCGGTTCCCATCGCGATCGATCCGGTAAGCGTGAGGCTGCCGCTGCGGTACTCGGACCCGTGATTGTGCTCGTCGTGTTCTGCCATGCTCAATCCTGCGGCATCTTGACGAGGAACTCGGCCGGGTTCGCCTTGAACTTCGGCAGGCAGCCGGCGCAGCAGAAGCGAACCAGTCTCGTTCCGGCGACGAGCTCAACCGGATCGCCCATGGAACCCAGCTTCGCACCGGTGACGACGCAGGTGTCAAGGGCGTAATCGTCACGCTGCTGATCGGCGTACGCGGCATCGAGTTTGGCCATGTACTTTGCAGGCTCAGTGGCGATGGACCTTTCGCAGGCACCACAGCACAGGCGGACGAGGCGGTTCATGTAGATGAAGTTGACCGGCTCACCCATCGAGCCGAGCGGACCACCGACGGGGCAGTTGTCCATCGGGTATCCGGGGAGCTGTGAGTCGATGATTCGCTTGTCGAGAGCATCCAGGTACTTCTTCGGATCGGTCTTGAACGCGGCAACCGCGTCGGCGCTCGCGAGTCGGACAAGGCGGTTGTTGTGCACATGGTTCACGGCGTTAGCGCCCAGCTTTTCGCCGGTGACGATGCAGGTGTCGATGGGGTAGTGCATGAGCTGCTGCTCGACGATCTTCTCGTCTATCTCACCCCAGTACTTGGCCTCGTTGCCCTCAAACTCTTCGATGCAGCCGGCGCAGCAGAAGCGCACCTCTCGGTTGTCGTAGACCTTGACGATCGGATCGCCCATCGATCCGAGGGGGCCGCCGACGGGGCAGTCGGGCAGGGTGTACGGGTAGGTCGGCCCGGGTGAGGCCGTGCCCGTTGGGGATTCGTCGTCGGGCTGGCCATGTCGCTCCGAACCGGGCTCGCGGCCCGCTGCGGCCAGTACGACGAACTCGTCCTTGCGGATTTCATCCCAGGCGAGGAACGCCTCGCCGCAGCCGGGGCAGCAGAGGCCGATGGTCTTGCCCTTGTACTCGACGGTTCCCGCGGAGGGAACGATCGGCTCCTTGCCGATCGGGCACATGGTGTTGACGGGCTCGGCAGCCTGTTGGGTGTGCGAACCGGAGTCGTAATCCTGCGCCGATACAAGAGCAGTCGACGAGATCAGACAGATGCACGTGATCAGGGTTGCGGGCTTCATACAGAATCTCCTTGTGCCGGGGGCACATTGGTGTTGGACGCTGGGCGTGCGTGTGACAAACGGAATTTCCACTCCTGCGCCCAGCAGTACAGGATGGGAACGACGAACCAAGTGATGGACGCGACGGCCATGCCCCCGAACGAAGGGATGGCCATGGGAACCATGATGTCCGAGCCGCGACCCGTGCTGGTAAGCACCGGGAGCAGCGCGAGAATGGTGGTGGCGCTGGTCATGACAGCCGCACGGATACGGAGCTGTCCACCATCAACGACGGCCTTTCGGATGGCCTCGATCGACTGAGGCTTGCTTTCCGCCATCGACTGCTCGATGCGGGTGGCCATGATGACGCCGTCGTCGGTGGCGATGCCGAAGAGCGCGAGGAACCCCACCCAGACGGCGATGCTCAGGTTGAACTCCCGGATCTGGAAGAGTTCGCGGAGATTCGTACCCAGCAGCGAGGTTTCGAGGAACCACGGCTGGGCGTAGAGCCACAGCATCAGGAACCCACCGCCCCACGCGACGAACACCCCGCTGAAGACCATCAGGGTGACGCCCACCTTGCGGAACTGGAAGTAGAGCAGGAGGAAGATCACCGCCAGCGAGAGCGGCAGGACAATGCTCATCCGCTTGGCGGCCCGGACCTGATTCTTGTACGAACCGGAAAACTCGTAGCTGACGCCCGCAGGCACCACGAGATCGCCGGAACTGATCGCTTCCTGGATGAACGCCTGAGCGTCCCGCACAACCGACACTTCCGCCTCGGCGGGCATCTTGTCGAACAGCACATAGGCGACGAGGAAGGTGTCCTCGCTCTTGATCATCTGCGGCCCGCGGCGATACTCCAGTGTGGCCAACTCACGAAGAGGCACCTGCGCTCCCATCGGCGTGGGCACGAGGATGTCGCCCAGCGTCTCGGGCTGGTCGCGCAGTTCCCGCAGGTAGCGCACCCGGATGGGATAGCGTTCCCGGCCTTCGACGGTCATGGTCAGCGGCTTGCCGCCGATGGCGACCTCGATGACCTCCTGAACATCGGCGATGCGCAGCCCGTAGCGGGCGATCCGCTCGCGGTCGATGTCGATCTCAAGGTAGGGCTTGCCGACGACGCGGTCGGCGAATACCGCCGCGGGCTGCACGCTGGGGACCTGCTTGAGCAGCTGTTCCAGTTCGAGCCCGAACGATTCGATGGTCTCCAGGTCCGGTCCGTAGACCTTGATGCCCATGGGCGCACGGAAGCCGGACTGGAGCATGACGATGCGGGTCTCGATCGGCTGGAGCTTTGGCGCGCTCGTCACACCCGGCATCTCCGCCGCCGCCACGATCGCGTCCCAGATGTCCTGTTGGGATTCGATCTCGTCCCGCCACTGCCGGTATGGTCGGCCGTCCTCGTCGGGAATCAGCTCGCCCCGCTCGTCTCGGACAAACTCGTCCGCTGACTCGTCATAGCGAAAGTTCACCCGTCGGCCTTGATCATCGGTGCGGTACTCGCTCTGGTACTGGATGACCGTCTCGACCATCGAGATCGGCGCGGGATCGAGCGGGCTCTCGACACGACCGATCTTGCCCACGGCCATCTCGACCTCGGGCACGCTCATGATGCGGCGATCGAGTTCCTTGAGGATGTCCGTCGCCTCGCCGATCGAAGCGTGCGTCATCGTGGTGGGCATGTAGAGGAACGCGCCCTCATCGAGCGAGGGCATGAACTCGCTTCCCAGTCCGGGGAAAGCGTGCGCGATCTCGACCATTGTTTCGTTACTGCGGATCGAGTCCGGCAGCCATCCGAAAACTCGATCAAAGCCAAGCCATGTCGTCGCGCCCAGCAGAACTACGAGGAGAGCTGGTGAGAGTCCGATGAGTTTGTGGCGCAGTGTCCACGCGAGCACATGCGGGAATGCCAGACGCACGGCCCAGAATGCGAGCAAAATCCCGCCGACGATCACTCCGATGAATACTGCATTGCCTACCACTCCCGGTTCGGGGCCGAGCGGCTCCCACGCGCCAGCCAGGACGACGAGCACGACTATGACCGCCACGAGATTCGCCGACCATTGGAGGCCCCGCGCGACAATCTTGGGCAGCCACGGTCGAGCGAGATAGAACGCGCCGAACGCCGCGAGGATCAGGCCGCCGAGCGGTTGCACGAAGACCGCGACCGCCAAGCCCGTCACGGTGAGCGCCGCGGCAGCCGCCGTGCGTACCGCCCCGGCACGGAGCCGGAACCCCATAAGGACATGCGCCGCCGCGGGCAGGATGGTCAGGGCGATGATGATCGAGGCGATCAATGCGAAGGTCTTGGTGTACGCGAGCGGCTTGAAAAGCTTACCCTCGGCGGCCTCCATCGTGAAGACCGGCAGAAAACTGACTACGGTTGTGGCCACCGCGGTCAGCACGGCGCTCCCGACCTCGGTCGTCGCGCGGTAGATCGTTTCGATGGTCGGCTCTCGATTCGCCTCGTCCACGGCGGCTTCATCGAGACGGCGAAGGATGTTCTCGCTGAGCACAATGCCCATGTCGACGATGGTGCCGATCGCGATCGCGATGCCCGAGAGGGCGACGATGTTCGCGTCGACGCGGAACAGCTTCATACCGATGAAGGTCATCAGCACCGTGATCGGGAGCATCGCGCCGATGAGCAGGCTGCTGCGCAGGTGCATCACCATGAGCACCACGACGATGATCGTCACCAGCACCTGCTGGGAAATCGCTGAGTTGAGCGTCTGGAGGGTCTCGCGGATCAGTCCCGAGCGGTCGTAAAAGGGCACGATCGTCACGCGGCTTTCGGTGCCGTCGGCGAGAACCTTCGACGGCAAACCCGAGGCGGTGTCGGCGATCGTGTCCTTGACGCGCTGTATGGTCGCCATCGGGTTCTCGCCGTAGCGAACGACCACGACACCGCCCACCGCCTCCTCGCCGGCCTTGGTGAGCACGCCCCGCCGCAGGGCGGGACCCAGCGAGACCTTCGCGATGTCTCTGATCAGGATCGGCTGCCCATCCCGCGCGGTGATGGCCGCCTGCTCCAGGTCTTCAACCGATTCGATGAACCCGAGCCCGCGCACGATGTACTCGGCCCGGTTCACCTCGATGGTCCGCGCGCCGACATCGATATTGCTCTGCCGGACCGCGCCGATGACCTGGCCGAGCGAGACGCCGGCGGCCCGCATCGCGTCGGGGTTCACATCGACCTGATACTCCTGCACGAACCCGCCGATGGAGGCAACCTCGGAGACGCCCTGCACTCCCGCGAGTTTGTACTTGACGATGAAGTCCTGGATGGAGCGCAGCTCGTGCGGGTCCCAGCCGCCGGTCGGATTCCCATCGGGATCGCGTCCTTCCAGCGTGTACCAGAACACCTGCCCGAGCGCCGTGGCGTCCGGACCCAGAGCAGGCGTGACGCCGGTCGGCAGCGTGCCCGCTGGCAGCGAGTTGAGCTTCTCAAGCACACGCGAGCGCGACCAGTAGAAGTCGATCCCATCCTCGAACACGATGTAGATCGAAGAGAACCCGAAGACCGAGTAGCTGCGTATGTCCTTCACACCGGGGACGCCCAGCATCGCCACGGTCATGGGGTAGCTGATCTGGTCGTCGATGTCCTGAGGGCTCCGACCGGGCCACTCGGTGAACACGATCTGCTGGTTCTCGCCGATATCCGGAATCGCGTCGACCGGCACCGGATCCCGCGGTAGCCCCCCCCATTCCCAGTCGAAGGGCGCGACGAGCACACCCCAGAAGAGCGTACCGACTAGGAGGATCGCCACCACCAGTTTCTGCTCCAGACAGAACCGGATCACGGTGTTGAGCGGTCCGCGGGGAGTTGGAGGAGTGGTCGGGGCGTGGTCACTCATGATCGTGACCCTCGCTGCTTCCCTCGGTCGCGCTGTTCATAGCGTCACCGTTGAGCGGCTCAAAGGACTCGCGGATCTCCCCGCACCGGAGCATGCTTGCGCCGAAGTATGGGTTGTTGATCTGTTCGCCGCGCTGGAGCCAGTCGGCTCCCTGGTTATCGAAAGCCATAGGGCAGTGCGCGAGTTGCCATTCTTCGCTCCCCCGGTGCCCGAAACGACGCTGGAGCGCGATGACCGCCTCGCTCATGCCCTCGAACTTAGTCCGAGCGATCTCAATATCTGTGATACCCGGCTCGACACGCAGCCGGGCCGCGGCCCGCCGCCACTCGCCGAGCGGTTCGCCGACCAGTCCGGCCTCTTCGACGAAGCCGATCGCGGTTCGGAGGTCCGCGGCCGCCTGCGAAAACCCGCCGAGGTCGTCCGCCGCGAGCGCCTCCTGGGCGTCGAGGTACGCCGCGTAGATCGGCTTGAGCGCGAACACGAAGCTGTCGGGCACGCTGACGCGCTCGGGCATGGTCGGCATCGCGCCGTCGGATGTGCCGCCGTGCCCTGCGTGCGGGTCGCTCCCACCGCCACCGGCGGGCGTCATCATGCTCGGCTTTGCCGCGATCTGCATGGCGCTGTCGATCCGGAACGCGCCATTGACCACCACGCGTTCGCCTCTGCTCAAGCCTTCGCGGACGATGTAGAAATCGCCCGCCCGCGGCCCGAGCACGATCACCCTCCCCTCGTAGGTTGGCTTGTCGGCATCGGGCACCTCGACATACACCACCGATCGCGTCCCGGTGAAGAGGACCGACGAGCGGGGGATGACCAGGGGCTCCTCGGCCGCGCTCGGATTGCCGACCACGCCGAGCGATTCGGCGGGCACCAGGTCCATCCCGCAGATGTCGCACTGCCCCGGCCCGTCCTTGACGACGGTCGGGTGCATCGGGCTCACCCAGCGTCCGGCGAGTTCATCGTTGACAACCGCACCATCCTTCGCGATGCGGGTACGGACGGTGCCGGACGCGAACATCCCCGGCTTGAGCCGATTCCGCTCGTTCTCCACCGCGATCCGTA
Organism: Planctomycetota bacterium; assembly: GCA_039819165.1. NCBI lineage: Bacteria > Pseudomonadati > Planctomycetota > Planctomycetota bacterium. The sequence continues at coordinate 701,134 of JBCBSM010000001.1, read as the reverse complement.
CCGCTGCGGTCCTGGTCCTCTCGTCGACCATCGGCTCGATGAACGAGACGCGTCCCTCGAACACATCGCCCGGGTGCGCCTCGACCGTGAACGTCACGGGCTGCCCCCAGCGGAGCAGCGGGAGCTGCGACTCGTACGCCTCCATATCCACCCACAGGCGAGACAGGTCGGCGACCGTCGCGATCGGATCGCCTGTCTGCACATAGTCCCCCTCGCGCACCGCCAGATGCGTGACAACGCCTCCGATCGGGGCATAGATGGGCAGGTGATCCGATTCGAAGCGGCCTTCCTCGACCGCGATAATCTGCTCCGAGGTCAGACCAAACAACCGCAGCTTCTCGCGTGCCGCCGCCAATGTGTCCCGCGTGGCGGATCGCAGCAGTTCGCTGCCGGAGCTTGTATCCGTGGCCGCAGAGGCAACCTGTCGAAGTTCCTCGAAAGCCGCGAGCAACTCCGGGCTGTACACCTCGGCCATGTGGTCTCCGGCCGACACCGGAACACCGACATAGTTGACAAACAACCGCTCGATCCGCCCCGGGAAGTACGCCGTCAGTCGCGCCACCGAAGTTTCGTCGTAGGTGACCTTGCCATACATCCGCACCTCGGCCGTCGGGAAGAACCGGCCGACCGGGGCTGTCTCGATCCGGCTGAGCGCGGCGGCCGCCTCGCTCATCCTGACACGCAGTTCATTCCCCTCGCCCTCATCCGCGGTGACCGGGATGAGGTCCATGAAGCAGATCGGGCACTTAGCATCTGGGTCAGGCAGGCGAACAGACGGATGCATCGAGCATGTGTACATCTGCGGTTGGCTCGTGTCTTCGCCGTGCTCGTGGGCCTCCGCCGCCAGTTCAGTTGCGGGCTCTGGGGCGGGACGACCAATCCGATAGCCGATGACCAGCGCCGCGATAATGAGCGCGACTGCGATTCCCGCCGCGGCGTGCTTCCATACCCAACCGATTGTGACGCGGAGGCGTGCGAGGACGGTGTTCATGGCTGCACCTCGTCAGAAGGATCAGTTCGTGCGGAAGGAGCCGCAGCGTCTGTGGGAACGGGTTCACCGACGAGCGCATTGAGCCGCGCGAGTGCTTTGCCTCGGTCCGCCCGTGCGCGCTCGGCCGCGATGGCGAACTCCAGCAGCGTCCGCTCCGTGTCAAGCAGGTCCAGAAAACTCGTCTCGCCCGCCCGAAAGCCGGCGAGCGAAGCGCGAAGCGATTCCTCGGCCTTAGGGATGAGGGTGTTCTCGTACAGCCGGACCCGACGGTCAGCGTCCGTATGCTCGAACCACGCTCGGTGGATGCCCGCGGCGATGCGGTTGGCTTGGTCGGCGCGCTCGCCGGCGACCGCCAGCCGCCGCGCAAGCGCCTCACGAACGCCCGCGTCGTACTTGTCACGCCAGATGGGAAGGCTGATGCCGAAGTTCAGAAGAATCGGATCATCGCCGCTGCCCGGCGTCGAACTGTTCATCGCCTCGCCTGTGACGATGTAATCCAGGCCCACCATGAACTCCGGCAGCCCATCCCGCCTTGCAACCTCGGACAGTAGCCGCTGCTCTTCGATCTGCTCGTCCATAGCCAGCAGCATCGGATTCGAGCGCCGGGCGATCTCAGCGAGCCCATCGGCATCAACTGAGGCGATCCGTCCAGGCAAGCCGGTCATCCTCGCGACCTCTTCACCGGACGGGCGATTGAGAGCGGCGTTCAACTCGGCGACATAGGCCGGGCGCATCGACCGGAGCTGGGTGAGCCGGTCTTCGAGCTGACCGAGTTCTACCTGTACACGGATCAACTCCGGGTGCGACCCCGATCCCACGCGGTAGCGAGCCCGCAGCACTTCTTCGAAGGACCGCAGCAGTTCAAGGTTCTCATCGGTGATCGAGATCGTCGCGTCGAGGTACGCCAGATCGTGCAGGGTCGATACGACACGCTCGGTCACAGACAGCCGGACGGCTTCGAATCGCCTCCAAGCCGCCGCCGCCGCCTTCGACGCTGCGTCCTCTCGATTTTGGAGCTGGCCCGGCCACGGGAATGCCTGACTGACGCCGACTCTCGCCTCCTGCGGGCCAGTACGCGTCTGCACCTCTTCGAGAAAGAATCCGACACTCAATCGAGGATCGGGTAGCGCGCCGACCTGAGGTAGCCGCTCGGCGGAAGCACGCCAGCGCTGGTACGCCGCCTCAACCTCGGGGCTGTGGTACAGGGCGTAGCGGACAAACGCATCGGGCGAGGCGTCTGGCGCGATTGATGGCCCGAGCATCTCGGTTGATGCCGAGGATTCCCGGAAGGCAGACGGAGGCGTCTGCTCGATCCCCCGCGGCAGCGTTCGGTCGTGTGACTGCGTGATGTTGTGGGGCCGATCGAACGGGGACGAACACCCCGCGAGCAGACCAGCCGCTGCGGCGCAGATCGCGCTCGCGGCAATTCGCGATGCCATGGATGGCTCCTGAGTTTCTGGTGATTGGAGAGCGGGACAAGCGAGGTCAGCACGGCCTATATGAGCGCGCACTGTCCCTACCGAGCTTGGGCTCTACGTTCGCCAAATACCGAGGAGCGCCTGGATCTCGTTGTGGGTCAGCCCCGCGAGCAGGCTCAGCGGGCTTGAAGACCAAACGAATGATCGTCGCTGTGCAACAACCTCGATCTCCACCCGGATGGGCGGAGTCGGAACTGCCGTCACCGAATCACGATCTGTCCTTGGCAACGGAGTATCCGGTGCCGGCTGACGATCAGGGAGAGGGGATACCCGGCACTCGCATGGCCCGTTGCTCATCGGGCAGAAGTCGGCAGCCGAAGGCTCCGAATCGCAGCAACCGGTTTCAGGAGGCGAAACGACTTCCGCCACGCACTCTGCATGGCCACAACCGCCATGCGATCCCCAAGTTGGACCTGGAAGCCGCAGAAGGCCGGCCGTGGCGAGCAACAGGATGGGAAGAAAACGTGTCACGATTGAAGTCTACTTCGGATAGGTCGCAAGTGAACGCTGACGCGGGCTCAAATATTTCGTCGGCGATTAATCCAACCAGCGAAGGTGCCGAGAGTACAGGATGCGAACGAAAACAAAACGGATGCCGAACATGCAGTAGATCACGACACAGACTACATGACTAGAGTTCCTGGTCGTGCAAGAGTCGTAAATCCTTCGTGATCCTGTCTACAGCTTACGTGATTGATCTCTGCATTAGGGGATGTGGTCCTGTATGAGCCCACGATCGGCCACCTCTACGAGCAGCCTAGCTTCGAACGTGACGTGGTGGATGCCGTAACGCTTGGTCAACAGATCGATGGCATCGCGGCGAATCCGCTCGATATCTTGAATGGTTGCATTTTCTGCGACACCAACCGATACCTCCAAAGAAGTGGTCCGCTCGTCGATCGGCCAGATATGCAGATGGGCAACGGCATCTACCCCCTCGATTAGGCTGAGCGACTCCGCGATCAAATTGATCGACAGATGCTCTGGTGTGCTTTGCATCAGAATCCGGATGCAACGCTGCATCGGCGACCACGACACCCACACGATGTAGACCGAGATTCCAATGGTCGCGACGATGTCGGTCCAGTACCAGTCAAACAGGATGATCAAGGTGCCGGTGATGATGACCGCCACCGAGGCCAGCGCGTCGGCGATGTTGTGCAGGAACGCGGCCTTGATGTTCACACTGCCCTTGGACATCGAGTATGTGAGCAACGCAGTCGCCGCATCAACGACAAATGCGATTCCCGCGACGATCACTACCATCCATCCATCGACCTCTGGCCGGTCGAATGTGCGGGTGACGGCCTCGATAAGCAGATAACCCGCGATGACCATGATGGACGTGAGGTTGATCAGTCCGCCGACGACTTCGGCTCGCCCGTAGCCGAAGGTACGCTGCTCGTCTGCGGGCCGCTTGGAGATCCGCCTTGCGACCAGCGCGAGCAGCAACCCGGCTGCGTCACTGAAGTTGTGCAGAGCATCGGCGACGAGGGAAAGGCTGCCGGACAGCACGCCCCCGACCACCTGGGCCGCCGTCAGCAGAAGGTTGATGGCGACGGCCCAGGCGAGCCGGCGGGTTCCGAGATCGGATCCGTGATGATGGTCATGGCCGCTCATAGAGGATGCCTATTCGAGGGATACGGCCGCGGTCTGACGTTCGCCGCTGGCGGTCTCGATCTCGATCCACAGGCTCGCACCGGCCATGGTAGCGGGCGATTCGGTCTGGCCGTGGAAATGGTCGTCGTGGGCGTCCGCCTTCGATTTCAGCGCGCCCGTCCCGGCCTCATCGCCGATCCAGAAACGCACTGCGGCGGGGATTGGCCCGGACTCGACTTCGAGATCGAGATGCACTTCGGAAGAAGGCTTGATGTCGCTGGATACCGAGACCGCCAGCGCCGTTCCGGCGATCGTCACGCTGCCAAGCGACCGCATCTCGCCGTGGTCGTGCTCGCCGTGTTCACCCTCGGCATGGTCGTGCCCCTCATGGTCGTCGCCGTCATCAGCGTGATCATGACCGTCGTCTGCGGAGTGCGCTTCGGCGGACTCTGATTCTGAGGACTCCCCACAGCCAGGCAGCGAGACCGAAAGTGCGACGGCCGTACCGGCAACAGCGAGCATCTTGATGAGATCGTTCATGTTCAGGACTCCTTCGAGGTGATGGCCTTGGGTCGGCGGAACACACCGACAAGCCGGGAAAGCACGGATGGATGGCCAGCAGGACGACGCTCGGGCTTGTGGCCGAAGACAAGCGAGTATCCCGCCGGGACGACAATGAGATTCAGGAACGTGGAGGTCAGCAGTCCTCCGAGGGTGACGATGGCGAGGGGCGCGAGCAGTTCGCTGCCCGGTTCACCCGCGGCCAGCGCCAGCGGCACGAGCCCGAGCACCGCCGAGATCGCGGTCATCAGGATCGGCACGAGCCGCTCCATGGACCCTTGGACGATGGCCTCGCCGAGGGGGACGCCCTCGGCTTCCATGAGGTGATTATAATGATTGATGAGCAGGATGCCGTTACGAACGGCGATCCCGAAGAGGGTGATGAAGCCGACAAGGCTGGCGATGGACACCACGGGCGGGATGTACGGGCCACCGATGCCGATCAACGCCAAGGTGTTGTGGACCAGCCCACCCCCCTCGGTGATATAGATCGCCGCAATGCCGCCGATGAGCGCGAGGGGCATGTTGAGCATCACAAGCACAGCGGCCCGCATTGATCCCGTCGAGATCTGGAGCAGCATGAGCATGATGAGTACGACCGCAACGCCCGCCACGAGAATGGTCCGGGAGGCCGACTGCTGCGCCTCGAACTGACCGCCGTAGGACACGGTCATGCCGGCCCGTTGGACAATCGGATCGACACGCTCCTGCACCTGGGCCACCAAGTCGCCCAAGTTGGACCCTTCGGCCACATTGAGCGACACCACCGCCTTGCGCTGTGCGTTCTCGCGGGTGATGAGGTTGCTCGATCGCTCGGGGCCGATGTCGGCGACATCGCTCAATCGAACGGTGGCCCCTCCCCGGCCCCTGAGCAGCAGGTCGCGGACCTGCCGGATGGACTCGCGTTCCTCGGGTGCGAGCCGCACGACGAGGTCGTACTGCCGCACTCCTTGGTTCACCGTATCCACGACCTCGCCATAGAGAGCTTCGCGGACCTGCTCCGCGGCGTCGGCGGGGCTGAGACCGACCGCCGCGAGCTCGGCGTGCCGGTAGCGGATGGGAAGGGATGTGATCAGGACCTCACGATTCGCGTTGACATCGCGAGCACCCGGCAGGCCCTGGAGTTCGGCCTCGATCGCCTTGGCGACATCGCGAAGCTCGGTCAGGTCCTCACCAAAGACATTGATGGCGATCGCCGCGGGCGTACCGGAAAGCACATGGCTGAGGCGGTGCTCGATGGGCTGGCCGACCATCGTCGTGATGCCAGGGACCGCCCCGAGGATGCGGTCGATCTGCTCTCGCACCTCGAATCGGTCGCTCCCTGCATCGACGGTGACCTCGATCTCGGAGTTGCTGACCGGCTCGGCGTGCTCGTCACGCTCGGCCCGGCCGGTGCGACGGGAGACAGACCGGACGCCCTCGATCTGGACGAGCTGCTTCTCGACCTCCGTTGCGAGCCGATCGCTCTCGACGATCGATGTGCCGGGAGGAGCGAGCAGGAAGACCGTGAACGTGCCCTCGTTGAACGACGGGAGGAACGAGCTTCCGAACGTGCTCGCCAGCAAGAGTGCGGCGGCGGTTACGGCACCGGCGGTGCCGAGCACCCACGCCCGGTACCGAATGGCCGCCCGGAGTGACGGCTCGTACGCCCGCTTCAGAAGGCGGACCAGGAATCCGTCCCGGTCCTCGTGCTTGCCGCCGAGTTTGCCCTTGAGCAGGAACCGGCACATCGCGGGCACGACCGTCAGCGCGACGACCAGTGAAGCGAGGATCGAGATCATGTAGGTGAGTGCCAAGGGCTGGAAGAAGCGGCCTTCGAGCCCTTGCAGGAAGAGAAGCGGCACGAACACCATGACGATGATGACCGTGGCGAAGACCATCGCCGGTCGGATCTCGTTGCTGGCGTCGAAAATGACCTCCGTAAAGGGACGCTTGTCGGCCTCGGGCATGGCCCGGTTCTGTTTTAGGCGTCGGAAGACATTCTCCACATCGATGATCGCGTCATCGACAAGCACGCCGATCGCGACCGTGAGGCCGCCGAGCGTCATGACGTTGAGACCGAGGTTCATCGCGTCCATCATCAGGAGCCCAACGGCCAGTGAGATCGGGATCGCGGTGAGCGTGATGAGCGTTGTCCGCAGATTCATCAGGAACAGGACAAGGACGACGAGCACGATGATGACCGCCTCGCCAAGCACCTTGGTGACGTTGTGGACCGCGCGGTCAATGAAGTGCGACTGGCGGACAACATCTCGGTTGAGCAGGACACCTCCGGGAAGCGTCGGCTCGATCTGATCGAACAGCGCATCAAGACTGTCGGTCAGGGCAAGCGTGTTGGTGCCCGGTGACTTCTGGATGGACAGCACGACGGCGGGCTCCCCCCCCTCAGAAGCAGTACCCCGCTTGATCGCCGGCCCGAGGATGACCTCGGCAACCTGACCGATCGTCACGGGGACGCCTTCGTGGTACTTGATGACCGTGTTCGCGATGTCTTCCGGTCGCGTCACCCGGCTCTGCTGGCGGATCGGGATCTCGAAGTTATCCACATTCACCAGATAGCCACCGCTCGCGGTGCTGTGCGCGCCGCCCGCGGCCTCGACCACGTCCGTGATGGTCAGGTCGTAGAGCCTCAGCCGCTCCTGATCGACATTGACCTGGTACTCGGGCAGCTCGCCGCCGATCGCGACGACCTGGGCGACGCCGGGCACCGCGAGAATCTTGGTCCGCAGGTCGAACTCGCCGTATGAGCGGAGCTGCATCGGGCTGACGGAACCGTCGGGTGACGACAGGGAGATCAGCATGATCTCGCCCGCGATGGAGGTGATCGGGGTGATGAAGGGTTCAACCTCATCGGGAAGGTTCTCGCGAGCGGTCACGAGCCGTTCGGCCACGAGCTGCCGGGCATCGAACAGATCCGAGCCCCATTCAAGGTCCACCCAGACGATGCCTAGGCCGATCGCGCTGGCACTGCGGACCCGCCGCACGCCGGACATGCCGTTGACGGCGGTCTCGATGGGAAAGGTGACGTACTGCTCGACCTCGTCGGCGGCGAGCCCGCCTGCCTCGGCCATGATGGTCACGGTCGGGGCGTTGAGTTCGGGGAACACATCGACACTCATCCTCGGCAGGCGATAACCGGCATAGCCGACGATCATGACCGCCGCGATGAGCACGAGCGTGGAATAGCGGAGCGAGAAGCGGATAACGGCTTTCAACATGGCTCAATCCTCCCCTTCGTGAAACGTGCCATCGGAGTGGAAGTGGCCACCCTTCTGGATCGAACCGCTGGTGGCGAGCATCAGCTGAAAAGCACCGTCGAGGACGACCTCGTCGCCGTCACGAAGACCGCTGAGCAGGGCGACCCAACGCCCATCGTCGAGACCGAGGTCGGCCTCCATGCGGATCGCCTCGTTCGGGTTGCTCGGGTTGCGACGGAAGATGACGGGCGAGAGCCCATCACGCTGCACCGCGGCGAGCGGGATGGCGAGTTCGGGTGAAGCCGTCGAGTCGGTGACGATTTCGAGTTGGGCCGAGACGCCCGGTCGGGCCCAGGGCTTGAGTTCATCGGGTACGACGAACAGTTCGAGCGTGCGGTCGTTTGGATCGCCGGCAAGTCCAAGTGTGATCGTGCCGTCCATCGTCGCGGTCAGAGGCACGGCGCGCCCCGCGGCGGTCGGCGTCGGCGGGACGATCCGGGCCGTGAGCCCGTCCCGCAGCACGCCCAGGTCGCTCTGGAGCCCGGACGCTCGGAAACGGAGCCGATCGGGCTGCACGACGGTGACGACGGGTGTCTTCTCGTCCGCCCACGAGCCGTTCGTCAGGCCCAGCATCTCCACGACGCCGGCTTCGGACGCAGTGACCTCGATCGCGGCGATCGTGGCCCAAACGGGCTCGGTCCCATGAGGCGTCTCCACGGTCCGGGCGAGTTCGTCCCTCGAACGAGAAACGACCGATGAGGCGGCATCGAGCAGATAGTCCAGGCGTGACCGGGCCGCACGGAGATCAGCAACGGTCTGCTGCCGGTCCGCTCCGAGTTCCGCCTTCTTTTCCATCACGTTGGCGAGGTCGGCTCGGGTGCTCGCGAGCGACGCACGGGCCTGGGCGAACTCATCGACGCGGCCCCCGCCCGCCTCGCGGACCGACTGCAACTGCTCGACCCGCTCGTTCCAGACGGCGACACTCTCGTGGAGGCTGTCCTCGTGCTGCTGGTGCGCCGCGAGAAGCGGCTCGAAGGTCTCTAGCCGTGCATCCAGACGCTCGATCTGGGCCCCGGCGTCGGCCAGTTGCTGCTGCATCTCCCGCCATGACGGCGAATCGAGCCGATAGAGCGGTTGGCCCGCTTCGACCCGGTCGAACTGCTCGACGAGGAGCTCAACACGACCGGGGACGGCGGTCCGGTACTCGCGTCGCGCCGTGGGCAGATACTCGAACCGACCCGGCACGCGGAGGGTCTGCTCAACCCGCCGGCGCTCGACCTTGACGAAGCTGATGCCGAGGTTCGACCGCACCGCGGCCGGGATCGCGACACGGTCGGACCCGGTTGCCTCGGCCTCGGCCTCTGACGAGTGGTCGTGCCCATCCGCCTCGCCGTGCTCGGCCTCGCCGGATGTCTTCGGAGATCCGCCATCGCAGGCGGCCAGTGTCAGCGGCAGAACTGCCGCGAGGGCGATCGCGATCGCCCGTTCCATGATGTTCATCGGGATGCCTCCTCGGCGGGCGTGTCGCCTCGCGCCGCGGTGTGTGGTGTGGTTAAGGATGTGGTGTCATCGTCGGTCGCGGGCTCGACAGCAGCCGGCATTTCCGGCTCGTCCGGGCCGAGCAGGCGAGTGATCTCAATCGCCGCGTCGGTCTCGGCCAGACGAAGATCGAGCAGACGGCTCTTGGCCTCGAACCGTCGCGTGACGGTTTCGAGCAAGAGCAGCGTGTTGACCTCGCCAAGGTCGATCAGTTGCTCAACTTCGGATGCCTGCTCGTCGAGCATCGGCACAAGGTCACGCTCGAACGCATCTCGCTGCGTTCGCGAGGCGTCGTACGCGGCACGGGCCATCGAGAGCTCGCGAGTCAGGCGCTCGAAGGTGGTCTCCGCCGCGGCCCGAGCCACCTCGCGGCGAGCCTTTGCTTCCGCGATGCCCGCCCGGTTGGCGTTGAGAATCGGTATCGGAATCGACACGCCAAGCAAGAGTCGGTCGTCGTTGTCCTCGCTCCCATAGCCCGTGCCGATGGTGATGTCCGGATACTGCTTGCGGACTTCCAGGCGGAGTGTCTCCTCGGCGACCTGATACTCGGCCCGCCGCACCGCGAGGGTGGTGTTCGCCTCGATGAGTCGCTCGATCGCATCGGCGATCTCGGCGATCGACGCGGGCGGAAGCGCCGGCAGCAACACCACCGGGGCGTCCGGCGGAATCCCCATCAAACCGAGAAGTTCGACACGGGCCCGGGCTTCTGCGAACACCGCCTCGGCGACATCCGCACGGGTCTCGACCAACTCGGCCCGCAGGAGCCGAGCCTCGACCCGCGTGAGTTCTCCCGCCGTCTCCAGCCGGTCGGTTATGGCGGATATCCGCTCGACCTGACCGATCACCTCTCGCAGCAGGCGGAGCCGCTCGGATTCCGCGGACCAGGATGCCCAGGCCGAGCGAACCGCGGCCCGCGTGCTCCACTCGGCGTCCACGATCCGGCGGAGCTCGGCCTCGTACGCCGCTCCGGCCCGATCCTTCTCGACGCCGAGCCGACCCGAAATCGGGATCGTCAGGCTCAGCGTGAGTCCGTATTCGAACGGCCCCGACGGCGAGAGGATTTCCGCCCCGTCGAAACCGAACTGCGGGTCCTCCCACAGCCCCGCCGTCTCGAAGGTCGCGAGTGCGACACCGGCATCGAGGCGAGCGAGCCGGAGGTCGGGGTTATAGAACAGGGCGAGCACTTCGCCCTCGGCGGGTGAGAGCCCGTCGTTCGGGTCGAACCGCTCCGGCACCTGGTTGCCGGCCTCGGAGAGCCGCTCAACGAAATCCGAGATGGGTTCAGTGGCAGCGAGCCGTGCGTCGAGCGCGGCCCGATGGTCGGCCAACTCCAGCGGTACCCGCTCGTAGGACTGGCAGCCCGCCAGCGCGATCAGGGCGAATGTCGAGCCGAGGCCCGGCAGCATGACCCGCGTTCGACGCGGGCGTTTCAGATTGTCCATTGTTTGTGATTCCTGTCTGGGTCCAAAGCGATGACAGCCGCAACGGACAACGCCGCCGCGGCACGCGCGAAGGAACAGACAGAAATCAGATGGTCAGGCGAACGCTCGCCACGATCGCGAGCCTATGGGCCCCGCTGGGGTCAAACCAACGCGGCGGCATCGGCGGGCCGCGGCGTCCAAGGCCGGTCTCCGCCAGGATGACGCCCCACGATGGCGACGAGACGATCGCGGGCGGTACATCGCTCCCAGTGTCACTCCGGGGCAGTGTCAGGAGTTCCGCGGTTGTGATCTCGACATCGGTACAGCCGCAGTCGTGCTCATGCTCTCCCGCGGGCACGGGGAGTGGCCATGACGCATCGTGGCTGCACGAGGATTCGCAGTGATCGGACTCTGCGGGTGCGTGTTGATGGCCGCCTCCGAAGCACAGTACAGCCACGCCGCCAACACCGCCAGCGAGGGCGTTAAAGGCGATGATCGCGGTGAGCAGGATGGCGAGCGGGCGATACTTCACGCGTTTAGTATACCTCGGCTCTTGCCGAGCGTTGCTTGAGATCCGGAGACCTGACCGAGACGGATCGATTGCCGGGACATCCCTGACACTGCCAAGATTATTGGGGGTTACCGAGTTCAGTGCGGTTGGACCGTTCAAGGGATTGCCGGGGCCTCGGGGAGCCCGTTCGCAGGACCCGCCATCCGGTGCCCGAGTCTCACCACCAAGGCCAGCCATGCCCGTCGGGCACCCGGGGGTGAGGGGGGACACCTACCTGAAACCGTGAGAGGATGTACCTACAGCAGAAATCAGTTCCGGACCCCTGCGTCTCTGCTTGAGTCCGCCCAGATTTGAACGCCCCCACGAATCACAACCGCGGCGACAATCGAACCGACCAAGAGATCAGGAACGCGGCTACCCAATGCCATCACGAGAAGCCCCGCTACGATCACGCCAGTGTTCGCGATGACATCGTTCTTCGAGAAGATCCAAGACGCTCGCATATGCGCACCGCCCTCGCGATGCTTTGCGATAAGCCGGAGACAGATCAGATTCGCAACAAGCGCGACAGTCCCAGCTCCAATCATCAGATGACTCGTCGGCTCGCTGCCGAACACCGCCCGGCGGATTACCTCGACCAAAACTCCAAGACCCAGCGCGATTTGAAGGACGCCGCTCACTCGCGCTGCAGTCCGCTGTGCGCCGCCGGACCGGCTCGCCGCGTACAACGCGATGCCGTACACCGTGGCATCTGCCAGCATGTCAAGCGAGTCGGCCAGCAGCGCGGTGGACTCCGCGATCCATCCAACCATCACCTCGGCAACGAACATCACGCCGTTGATCGTGAGTAGCGCTATGAGCGTTCGCTGCTCCAGACCAACGGCATCCTTTCCACAGTCGCAGCCGCTCACTGATCACGCTCCGAGTCAGCAACCTGCGCACTTTCTTTCATGAAGACGGATGCGATGACCGGAAGCACAAACAAGGTGAGTAGCGTCGACGTGACCATGCCGCCGATTACCACCGTCGCCAGCGGTCGCTGGATCTCGCTCCCCACCCCCGTTGCAATCGCCATCGGGACGAACCCAGCGATATCAGTGATCGCCGTCGCGAGCACCGGCTGGAGGCGGGTCTTCGAGGCCGCAATGATCGCGTCCTTGCTCTGCTGGCCGGTGTTGAGTGTGTCGCGGATCGCGGTGATGAGGATCTGTCCGTTGAGCACGGCGATGCCCGTGAGAGCGATAAACCCGACGGCGGCGCTGACGCTGAAAGGGATGTCGCGCCACCACAACGCGAAGATGGCACCGACGGCCGCAAACGGGATGCAGGTGTAGATGATGACGACATCCCGTAGGTTTTTCAGGCTGAAGTACAGCAGAAAAAACACCATAAGCAAGACCGCGGGCACGACGATGATCAGGCGAGTCCTGGCGCGTTCCAAGTTCTCAAACTGCCCACCCCACTCAAGCACATAGCCCTCGGGCAATGTGACCCGTTCATCAATGGCTGCCCTTGCTTCACTGACAAACGATGCGGGGTCTCTTCCGCTGACGTTCGACTGCACACGGATGAGTCTTCTGCTCCACTCGCGGTTGATCGTGGCCGATCCTTCCGAGAGATCGACCGAGGCCATCGACGAAAGTGGCACCGCGACGCCCCCTTCGGTCGGAATGCGTACTGATGACACCGCTTCTACATCTTCCCTGAATGTCTGCGGGAGTCGGACGACAAGCGGGAAGACACGCTGGCCCTCGAATACCTCACCGACGCGGATCCCGCCGATCGCCTCAACGAAGTCCAACACCTCGCTGGCGGCGACGCCGTAGCGGGCAACACGGGACTGATCGACAGCAACTGACAGCGATGGTTGCCCCGTGATCTGATCGACCGAGATATCTGAGGCACCCGGGATGTCCAGAAGCACACGCTGAACGTCGTCGGCGATCCGGAGCAACTCGTCGAAGTCGTCGCCGAAGATCTTGATCCCGATATCGGATCGGATGCCCGAAACCATCTCGTTCATGCGCATCTCGATCGGCTGCGTGAACACCATGTTGACGCCGGGAAACTGTGAGATGGTCTTCTCCATCTCGATCACGAGACCCGCCTGCGTGTCCGCTTGCGTCCACTCTGCACGTGGCTTGAGCGTCAAGAAAATGTCTGTCAGTTCGATCCCCATCGGATCGGTCGCCACCTCGGCGGTCCCGATGCGGCTCCAGATGTGCTCAATCTCATCTGGGAACTCATCGAGCAGGACCTCCTCGATCCGTGTGTTGTACCGCACGGACTCATCGATCGAGACGCCAGCGAGGCGGATGGTGTTCAGGACCATCGAGCCCTCGCTCAGGCGCGGGATGAACTCGCCGCCCATCTGCGTGCTCCGGTAGCCCGCGACGCCTAGCAGAGCCACGGCCAGCAGCATCACGACCCACCGGAGTCGAATCGCTCCGCCGACGGCCCAGCCGTATGCCCCGGCCAATCCACGTAGCAGAATGGCGTCCTTGGGTTTCGCGCGACGCGGAAGGAAGTAGTACGACAAGACCGGGGACAGGAACACCGCGACCAGCAGGGCTCCCAGGAGCGCGAATATGAACGTCCACGCCATTGGCCGGAACATCTTCCCCTCGATGCCTTCAAGCGTCAGCACGGGGGCAAAGACGAGCGTGATGATGCCCATCCCGAACACGATCGGTCGTACCACGCGCGCACTGGATTTCGCGATCGATTCGAGCCGCTCGGAAGGCGAGAGTTTCCGGCCAAGCTCTCTCTGGCGTTCCTTCAGCGAGCGGAGATTGGCTTCCGTCATGACCACCGAGCCATCGACAAGGATGCCGAAGTCGATCGCGCCGAGGCTGAGCAAGCTTGCTGCGATCGCGAACTCGTACATGCCCTGCACGGCGAACAGCATTGAAATCGGGATGGCGACCGCGACGAGCAAACCGGCTCGGATGTTACCCAAGATGATGAGCAACACGACGATCACCAGCACGGCACCGATCACGAGGTTGTGCTCGACCGTCTTGATGACCTGCTCGACCAGCAGGGTCCGGTCGTACACCACATCCAAGACGACATCGGGCGGCAGCGACGGCGCGAGGGATTCAAGGCGTTCGCGGAGTTCCTCGGTCACCACACGACTGTTCTCACCCATCAGCATGAAGGCCAGGCCGAGGACGACCTCGCCCTTACCGTACGCCGAAACCGCGCCGCGGCGGATCTCGCTACCGATTGCAACCTCCGCGACATCTTGAATCCGCACCGGCGTGCCGTCGCTGGAAGCAACCACGATGTTCTCGATCTCACCGATCGTCGCAACACGCGCCAGTCCCCGCACCACCCTCGCTTCACCGGAGGTCACGATCTGCCCGCCGCCGACGTTGGCGTTGTTGCGGCGCAGCGCATCCAGCACATCCTCAAGCGTGAAGCCAAACTTGATCAGTGCTTCAGGTTTGACGACGACGTGATACTGCCGCTCCAAGCCACCCCACGAATTGACCTCGGCCACACCCGGCACCTTGCGAAGCTCGGGCTTGATCACCCAATCATGGATGGTCCGGAGTTCTTCGATAGAGTGTTCGCCGGTCTCCGACCGGATGACGTAGTGAAAGACCTCACCGAGACCGGTCGCGATCGGGCCGAGCTCCGGCCTTCCGACACCATCTGGCAGTTCGACTGCCGAGAGCCGTTCGGTAATGTACTGCCGCGCGTCGATAATGCGGATGTCATCATCGAAGGTCGCCACGACCTGTGAGAAGCCGAACTTTGAGACGGACCGCACGTTCTGGAGCCCGGGCAGCCCGCCGATCGAGAGTTCGACAGGAAGGGTGATCTGTTGCTCGATTTCTTCCGGGCTGAGCGCGGGGGCCACCGTGTTGATCTGCACCTGGATCGGCGTGGTATCTGGAAACGCGTCGATCGGAAGCTGGATCATCCGGTACACACCGGCGGCGCACGCGATCGCGAACAGCAGAATGACAAGCACTCTGTTCCTGAGCGACATCTCGATAAGACGGGTCAGCATGGTGGCTCCGGATCAGTCGTCGACACATCCCGCACCGAGGCGAGACTTGAGGAACTCGGTCTTCATGGTGAAGCTGCCGCCGGTCACGACGGACTCAGTCTCTGTGAGGCCCGCCAGAATGGCGATCGTGCCGGAAACCGTGCGCGGCCCGACATCAACACGCCGAACCGCGAACAGATCCGGTTCCTGCCGCACAAAAACGAAAGGCGAGCCATCGATCTCATGCACCGCTTCGCCAGGGACAAGCAGCGAGTTCGAGGTGCCACCGATCATCGCGGAGACTTCGGTGAACATGCCGTGGCGAAGGATGCCACGATCATTTTTAACCGTCGCGCGGGCCCGTACCATCCGGGTACGTTCATCGATACGCGGGCTGATCCATGTGATCTGCCCAGGGATCTCTAACTCGGGTAGAGCCCGGACGCTCGCGATGATCTCTCCGCCGCGCTCGATCTGAAACGCCTGCTCTTCCGGGACCGCGAGCTCGATCCACATCGTCGACAAATCAGCGATCTCGAAGAGTGAGCCCTCTGAATCCGCTGCCTCGCCAAGAACCGCGGTCCGCTCGACGACGCTGCCAGCGAAGGGTGCCCTGACGTAAAGGTCCGAGGATGACGACTGCTCCGCCGCGATATCCGCGACTTCCGATTCAGTGAAGCCGAGATTGATGAGCTGCTGATGCGTGCGACGCACTTCCAGCTCAGCGAGCTTGAGCGCTGCCTGGGCATCCTGGAAGTCCCGGCGTGCAGCAATGTTCTCGTTGACGAGCTTCTGCTCACGCTCGAACACGGTGGTTCTCGCTTCGACCTCTGCGATCTTGGACAGGTACGCGGACTTCGCTTGTGCCACCGCCACGGAGTTGATGACCGCGAGAATTTGCCCTTCTTCAACCTGGTCGCCAACATCGACACGGATATCAGTGATTACACCGGGGGCCAACGGTGTGAGCTTGGCCAATCTGTTCCCGTTGTAGCGGACCTCGCCCAACAAGCTGATCGTTGCTGAAGCAGCGCCTCGATTCGGTCGCTCAAGCGTCAGCCCGGCAAGCTCTGCCGATCTCGCGGAGGGCATGCGGACGAGCAGCGACTCGCCAGCCTCAAGCGTCCCAGCGAGCTGAGGCTGGCAGATTCCGCATTCGATCTCATCGACCCCGTGCTCATGACAGAAGAGAGAGGGGGCACCATCGCGGGAGGGCGTCGCCGAGGCGTCCCCCAGCAGAGCGGGATTGCACAGGTGGCATTCGTCTTCGTAAAGGAAGTGCTCCTCGCAATACGCCCGGTCCGCGTCTTCCAACTGGGGTTGGCAGATCCAGCACCGGTCTTCATAGCGAGCATGCTCGCTGCACCACAAGCGGCCCTCATCACGCTTGGCCGGGTCACAGATGAAGCAGGTCTCGTCAGCACTGTGTCCATGGAGCCCGCCCGACGACTCGTCGGATGTGTTCTCCGAGGCATCGAGTGCCGGGTTGCAGAGATGGCATTCGTCCTCATACAAATTGTGTTCGTCGCAATACGGTCGGGACGAATCCTCAAGCTGCGGCTGACAAATCCAACACCGGTCCTCGTACCGGGCATGCTCGGTACACCACAAGCGGCCGGCGTCGCGCTTCGTGGCGTCGCACACGAAGCAAGTCTCGCCGTTCTCGTGCGAGTGAGCGACCTGTGTCACATCAGATGCGCGTGATCCGTTGGATGACGATGATGCTTCCTGTTCGCCATCGCACCCGCCAAGCAGGAGCGTCGTTGTGAACATGCAAACGAGTGAAATGACGCCGCGTGATGGTCTCACGGTGTGTCTCCTTGATTGGGGTGATCAGAATGTTCGTGGAGCGAATGGGTGTCCAGCGGCTCTGAGATGAGCCCCTCAACCTGCACCTTCGCGGCGTGGTATTCGGCGAGAGCTTCGAGCCTTTGGGTTTCAGTATCGAAAAGGGTGCGCTGCGCATCGAGGACATCGAGGTACGGGAGCTTGCCTTCGTCGTAGGCCCGACGCGTCGCGTCGTATGCGTTCTTCGCCGCGGGGAGTAGGGCGGCATCAATCGCCTGGGCCTCGTGATACGCGGCGGTCAATCGGGCGTGTGCCCGAACAAGTCGGGTGGCCAAATCGCGTCGGGAAGCCCGCCCCTCGTCGATCGCTTGTGCTGCTCGGAGCCGGGCGGCCAGTACTCCTCCCTGATTGCGATCGAAGATCGCCAATGGCACGGACACGGCCACGACGAGACCGACATCTTCGCTCTCTTCGGCATACCGAATGCCAGCACCAGCCGTCACGTCGGAGACGGCTAGAGCCCGTTCGAGAGCGACCACCGATGATCGTCGCTCGGTCTCTGCGATCCAACGCTGAACTTCCGGATGGTGCTCAACGAGATCCGTCAGAGCATCGAGCAACGGCACAGGCATGAGGTCATCCAGCGATCCGATGGCCGTGTCAAAGCCGGGGTCGGTTGCATCCCACATCGCACTGAGTTCACGCCTCGCGGCCTCAAGTTCCCGGCTGAGTCGATCTGCGGCGATGCGGGTGGATTCGCTTTCGAGCCGGGCCTTGATCTCGTCGATGGGTGAAACATCTCCGGCCTGCACCCTCCGATCGATGACGCGCCGGTTCTCCTCTGCGAGTACTTGCGCGCGAACGGCGAACTCAACACGCTGCTGGAGCTCCAGTACCCGCACGAAGCGGGACGCGGTGTCGGTGAGCACGGCCAGCCGCTGTGCTTCGTAGTCGAGAGCAGAAACAGTCCACTGCCCCTCGGCGACCCGCACGCGGCGGTCTCGCTTCCCGCCAAGCTCAAGAAGCTGGCTAAAGGCTATGGTGGTCTCGACAGAATCAAAGCCACTCAAGCTTCCAGAGCCCGCGAAGTCTTCGACCTCGATTCCGACGCTTGGATTGGGGGAGAGCCCGGCTTGCAGACGACGCGCTTCCGCAATCCTCGGCTCCCAGGCAAGCGATCGAAGTCGCGGGTTGCGTACGAGCGCAGCCGCGAGAGCCTGGCGAAGGGTCAACTGCTCACCGATGGTGACCACATCTGATCCTGGTCCGACTCGATCAGGATCCTCCGGTGCTTCGTAACGAGGCATATCGCGCAAGAGAGGCCTTGCGGCGGGGGGGTCGAAGTCGAATGGTGACGGCGCGCAACCGCCCAACAGAGTGACGACGCCCAGGCAGCAAAACAGCTTTGGTTCAGTAAATCTCATGTGTTCTACTCGGATAGAGACATTGCCCGGCGCACACCGAGCCTTTGGGAAATACGAACGCAGTACACGTACTGCGCAGAATCCCAGGTCGTCCTAAACGAGCAGAATTACGCTGCGAAGATGGCAAGCAGAGAATCCGACTCCCGATAGCACCGGAGGTCGGACGGCGGAGGACGTTTTTGCCGATCTGTCAGTGAGGAACTCGAACCAAGGGAAGGGCAGATCATCAGGCCCACCGAGAGACCAGTCTTCTACCGCGTCTTTCTCGAAGCGGTCAACGGCGACGATCAACTCGGATTCCACCTCGGTGGACTGGCATCCGCCGTCGGGGCAGGCAATGCGGTGACTCGATTCTTCGCTGTGCTCTGAGGGAACCGGGCACGGGTCCTCACCCGGCCCGTCGCAGCAGAATTGGTCGCCAAACTGGGTGCTTGCGGTCCCATCAGCACAAATGCAGAGAAACCGCGGGCCGAGGCCCGCTCCCACGGCCAACAAGAGGGTGAGCAGGGTCGAGATGGCTTGGCGGTGTTTCATGGATGCGGGGATGCGGGTCAATCAGGCCTGCGACATCTTGACTATTACACCATGTCGTGTAATAGTCAAGCGCGGTTCATCGCTTTTCACAAATCCGAAAGGGTCCCAAATGGAGTCTTGCCGCCCAAAACTGCCTCTGGCCGCGCGCCCGCTCATTGGGGCTCTCGAAGCCGAGCGGGTCGGCATCCTCTTTAAGAGCTTGGCCCATCCAACCCGACTCCGTCTGCTTCACGCCCTAATCCGGGTGGACGAACTCAGCGTGGGAGATCTCGCGGATGAAAGCGGGATGTCGGTTCAGGCGGTGTCGAACCAGTTGCAACGACTTGCTGAGATCGGCGTAGTTGGCAAGCGTCGCAATGGGCTTCAGGCAATCTACTGCGTGATCGATCCATGCGTTCCCGTGCTGCTGGAACGCGCTTGGTGCCATGTGGATGAGTACGTCGAAGCAGGTTTTACATCCGCCGATCAACGGGACATCCGATGAGCACTTCCGTCTTGAGAGCTTCTCCGACCCCAGGCTTCCGGATGACAAGGGGGCTGGACTTGACAAAAGAGACCCCCAAGTAAAATGCGAACAGCGTGGGGTATGGGCTCTCGAATGGCTCATGAAACTGCCGATTACTCCCGGGTAGTTGTGCAACCAAGTCGAGAGAAAATCGCGTCACGACCAAAGTCCAGCCAGCACTATTCGCGTTCGGAAAGGGACTTGCATGACAATGCGGGTCCCTTTTTGCGTGCCCATTTGGACCATGTGTACACAGATTTGTACACAGTCCGGCACCGCGGACCCGCGCAGGGCGGCGCACGCCGCCGGGAGGGCGTGGCGATGGCCAGCCTCTTCACGCGTGGGAAGACGTACTACGTGCAGGTCTCGACCAACGGCAAGGTGACACGGCGCAGCCTGCGCACGACCTCAAAGCAGATCGCCAAGGCAAAGCTGCTGGAGCTGGAGCGCGATCGCATGGCGGGCGAGCTGCGCCTGCCGACCCAGACGCCGATCCCCGAACTCGTCGGCGCGTACATGCGGCACGTCCTGACGTTCAAGACAGCTGCGAACGCGGGCAAGGACGCCTCGGTCCTCCGCAACGTGTTCGGCGTGTGCTGCCCCGAACTGGAGCAGACCCGGCGCGGCGAGAGCAACGCCCGCGCCATGGCGGGCAAGCGTCGCGATCGTCCGGTGCGGCCGCTCACGGCATCGTGCGCCGAGGCTGTCACCACCGCCCAGGTCGAGGAGCACCTGAGCGGGCTGATGCGCGAGCGGGCGTGGTCGCCCAAGACGTACAACCAGCACCGGACGATCCTGCAGCGGATGTACACGTGGGCCATCGAGAGCGAACGCATCCGCATCGCGGGCGATCGGAACCCTGTGGCGCGGATCCGGCGGGCCCGCGAGCGGGCCCCGGAGATCCGACACTTGACGCTCGCTCAGATCGATGAGCAGCTGGCCGCGCTCGCGCACGATTCTGTGCTGCTGCCGATGGTCGCCGTGCTGATCTACGTCGGGCTGCGACGAGCGGAGCTGCTGTGGCTCCAGCGGGAGGACATAGACCTTGCGGCGGGGTTCATCCGCGTTCGGGCGAAGACAGTGGGTGGTGCTTCGTGGCAGCCCAAGACCGCCAGCAACCGGCTCGTGCCGATCCAGCCGGCCCTTGTTGCGATCCTGCGAGCGCACCCGCCGCGGCCCTGCCCAGGCGAGTGGCGCTTCCCAAGTTTGAGGGGGGCTCGCTGGGACCCGGACAACTTCAGCCAGGCCCTCGCGCGAGCCCAGCGGGCCGCGGGCCTGCCGTGGCACTGCCTGGACTTCCGGCACACCTATGGCAGCCTGCTCGCCCAGCGGGGCCTATCGCTCCATCAGATCTCGAAGCTCATGGGCAACAGCCCCGAGGTCTGTCGGAGGCACTACGCCCATCTGGCAACCGAGGATTTGGTGGAGGTGGCGCAGTTCGTAGCCAACGTAGCCGGTCGCTCTTGACGCCAGCACCGATTCTGTAGGTGTGAGGCGTTGTCCGGTCGGGTGGGTTGTTTGTGGGGCGTGCGGTAGGATGTCCCTCATCGAAGCGCACGGACGCCCGCTCACAGCATGACCACCCTCGAACGCCAACTCGAAGACGACCTCATCGCCAAGCTGCAGGGCTTGAAGTATCTGCATCGTCCCGAGATCCGCGACCGCGACGCGTTGCATCGCAACTTCCGCGAGCACTTCCAGGCGTTGAACCGGGTGACCCTCACCGACGCCGAGTTCGACCGCCTGCTGACCGACACCATCACCGCCGACGTCTTCGAGGCCGCTACCCGCCTGCGAGAGCCGCAGACGCTCGTGCGGGACGACGGCACGCCGCTGCACTACACGCTGGTCAACATCAAGGACTGGTGCAAGAACATTTTCGAGGTCGTCAGCCAGCTCCGCATCAACACCGCCAACAGCCACCATCGCTACGACGTCATCTTGCTCATCAACGGCATCCCCGCCGTCCAGATCGAGCTCAAGACGCTGGGCATCAGCCCGCGCAAGGCCATGCAGCAGATCGTCGACTACAAGGCCGATCCGGGCAACGGCTACACCAACACGCTCTTGTGCTTCATGCAGCTCTTCGTGGTCAGCAACCGCGACCGCACGTACTACTTCACGAACAACAACAAGAACCACTTCGCCTTCAACGCCGACGAGCGGTTCCTGCCCGTGTACGAGTTCGCCGACGAGCGCAACACCAAGATCCCGCACCTGGACGACTTCGCCGAGGCGTTCCTGGCCAAGTGCACGCTGGGCCGCATGATCAGCCGCTACACCGTGCTCGTCGCCAGTGAGCGGCAGCTGCTCATGATGCGGCCGTACCAGATCTATGCCGTCGAGCAGATCATCGACTGCATCAAGGACGGCGCCTCGAACGGCGGCGGCAACGGCTACATCTGGCACACCACCGGCAGCGGCAAGACGCTGACGAGCTTCAAGGCCTCGACGCTGCTCAAGTCCAACGACGACCTTCACAAGGTGCTCTTCGTGGTCGACCGCAAGGACCTGGACAAGCAGACCCGCGACGAGTTCAACCGCTTCCAGGCCGGCAGCGTGGAGCACAACACGAATACGGCGACGCTCGTCCGCCGCCTGCTGAGCGACAACTACGCCGACAAGGTCATCGTGACGACGATCCAGAAGCTCGGCCTCGCGCTCGACGAGCAGAGCAAGCGCAACAAGAAGCGCAGCGAGCGCGGGCAGGAGACCTATTCGAGCCAGCTCGCCCCGCTCCGCGACAAGCGGATGGCGATCATCTTCGACGAGTGCCATCGCTCGCAGTTTGGGCGCACGCACGAGACCATCAAGGACTTCTTCCCCCGTGCCCAGTTCTTCGGCTTCACGGGCACGCCCATCTTCGAGGAGAACGCCTCGCAGATCAGGGTCGAGGGCGACGTGGCGACGTACAAGACCACGGCCGACATCTTCCAGCAGCAGCTCCACGCCTACACGATCACCGACGCCATCGAGGACCGCAACGTCCTGAAGTTCCACGTCGATTACTTCCAGCCTTCGGCCGAGACGAACGTGCAGCCCACGGGCGAGCTGACCAAGAAGGCCATCGTCGACGAGATCCTCAAGAAGCACGACGCGGCGACAAATCACCGCAAGTTCAACGCCATCCTCGCGACGGGCAGCATCGACGACGCGATCACGTACTACGAGCTCTTCAAGGCCACGCAGCTCGGCCGCACACAGACCCACCCCGATTTCCAGCCCCTCAAGATCGCCGCCGTGTTCTCGCCGCCGGCCGAGGGCAACGCCGACGTCAAGCAGCTCCAGGAGGACCTGCCCCAGGAGCAGGCAGACAACAAGCAGGAGCCCGACAAGAAGAAGGCCGCGCTCACCCGCATCATCAGCGACTACAACGAGCAATACGGCACCAATCACAGCATCGCCGAATTCGACCTGTACTACCAGGACGTCCAGCAGCGCATCAAGAGCCAGCGGTTCCCCGACGAGGACACCAAGGGACCGGACGGCACGCCCGGCGGGGCCAAGGTCGATCTGGTCATCGTGGTCGACATGCTGCTGACCGGCTTCGACTCCAAGTACCTCAACACCTTGTACGTTGACAAGAAGCTCAAGCACCACGGGCTCATCCAGGCCTTCAGCCGCACCAACCGCGTGCTGAACGACACCAAGCCGCACGGCCAGATCCTCGACTTCCGCGGCCAGGAAGACGCAGTCAACGATGCCATCCGCATGTTCTCCGGTTTGCAGACGACCGGCGACAACGCCGACAAGCCGCGCGAGATCTGGCTGGTCGAGCCCGCGTCAGAAGTCATCAAGGAGTTCAGGAAGGCTAAGGCCGATCTTGACGCGTTCATGGAGAGCCAAGGCCTGCCGCCGACGCCCAGCAGCGTGGCGAACCTCAAGGGCGACGACGCCCGGGCCGGCTTCGTCGAGCGGTTCAAGGAGGTCCAGCGGCTGGCCACGCAGCTCGGCCAGTACACCGACCTGACCGAGAAGCAGGAAGCCACCATCGAGGCCGTGTTGCCTACTGACGAGGCCCGCGGCTTCCGCGGGGCCTACCTCGAGACCGCCAAGCAGCTCAAGCGGGCCGCCGCCGGCAGCGACGAGCCCAACCGCACCGTCGACAACCTGGACTTCGAGCTGGTGCTCTTCGCCTCGGCCACGATCGACTACGACTACATCATGAAGCTCATCAGCGACCTGTCGCAGGCGGGCACGGGCAGGGACGCCAAGCCCGTGCGCTCCAAGCTGACGCGCGAGGAGCTGATCGGGCTGATCGAGTCGGACGCCAAGTTCCTCGACGAGAAGGACGAGATCGCCGCCTACGTCCGCAGCCTGGAAGCGGGCAA
The DNA here is from genome assembly GCA_039819165.1 of Planctomycetota bacterium. NCBI lineage: Bacteria > Pseudomonadati > Planctomycetota > Planctomycetota bacterium. The sequence goes on along the minus strand of JBCBSM010000001.1, from coordinate 677,255 downwards.
GGGCCTGAGCGAGCAGGAGGTCAGGGATGGCTACGCGCGGTTCAAGGCCCGGCGGCAGGCCGAGCAACTCGCGGGGCTGGCGGGCGTCCACGGCCTGCCGGAGGGTCGCCTGAGCGCCTTCGTCGATGAGGTGCTGGGCCGGATGATCTTCGACGGCGAGAAGCTGACCGACCTGCTGGCCCCGCTGGACTTGGGCTGGAAGGACCGCCAGCGCAAGGAGCAGGAGCTGATGCGCGGGCTGATCCCGCTGCTGCACCAGCGTGCGGGTGGGCGGCGGATTAATGGGCTGGAGGCGTGGGAGCAGTGAGCAACAAGCATCCAGCCAAGCTGACGCCGCAATTGCGGTTCCCGGAGTTTCGGGACGATCCGCCGTGGGATTCGAGACATCTCGGCCGTCTTTTCTTGGAGAGAACGGACACTGGAGGCGATGGCCTGCCGCTATTGTCGCTCACCGATGCCGAAGGGCTAATTCGACAAGAAGACTCCGGTAGAAGGGACAATTCAAACGCCGACAAGTCTCGCTACGCGCGAGTCTGTCCCGGCGATATCGCATACAACACCATGCGGATGTGGGAAGGCCGGAGTGCTCTTGCTCATGAAGAAGGTCTGATTAGCCCAGCCTACACCGTGTGCACGCCGAGGCAGGGGCAAGACAGCGATTTCTTCGCGCACTACTTCAAGACAGCCGTAGCGATTGAGCAGTTTCGTCGCTTTTCGCAGGGCCTGGTGAAGGACACACTCAATCTCAAGTATGACCGATTCGCGAAGATTCGGCTCTACACGACATCACCAGAGGAGCAGCGCAAGATCGCGGCGTGCCTGGGGTCGCTGGGCGATTGGATCGCGGCCGAGGAGCGTGCGCTGGAGGCGCTGCGGCTGCACAAGGCAGGCCTCATGCAGCAACTCTTCCCCCGCCCCGGCGAGACCCGGCCGCGGCTTCGGTTTCCGGAGTTTCGGAACGCGGCAGATTGGAAGCCCACGCCAATAGACAAGCTCGCGAGCATCAAGTCAGGCGGAACACCTTCAAAGAGCAATCCGCACTACTGGGGTGGGTCCATCCCGTGGGTCTCCGCAAAAGACATGAAGACCGTACTGTTGGATGACAGCAAGAGTCACATCGCGCAGCTCGCCGTGGATGAAGGCGCAAGACTTGTACCCGCTGGCACACTGCTTATGCTCACTCGCGGCATGACCCTAATGAAGGATGTGCCGATCTGCCTGTTGCAGCGGCCGATGACCTTCAACCAAGATCTCAAGGCCCTTTCTCCCCGTAAGGGTACGCGCAGCGACTTCCTCATTTACCTGCTGATTGCCAACAAGCCGAGTCTCCGATCACTTGTTGACATTGCCGGACATGGTACCGGGCGTCTGGACACTGACAAGATCAAGAGGCTAGAGCTGTCGAAGCCCGAACCTGCCGAACAACAGCAAATCGCCGATTGCCTCGCCGCACTCGATGCCCACCTGACCTCACAGGCTGGAAAGCTTGCTGCCCTCCGTCAACACAAACACGCCCTGATGCAGCAGCTCTTTCCGTCCTCGCGCCGGGCTCAACAAGGTAGTTCGCAGTGAGTTCATTCAGCGGATTGTCCGAACTGGCCAAGTACGTAAGGGGCAAGCTCGACCCAGATCCGGACAGCCGGAAGAAGTTCGTGCTGCTTTTCGCATACAACGGCACGGGCAAGACCCGCCTCTCCGGCGCATTCCGAGATCTTGGCAAGCAGGTGGACGACGAAGGCACAACGACGGCTCGCGACACCTTGTACTTCAATGCGTTCACAGAAGACCTGTTTACATGGTTCAACGACCTCGAGCGAGACGCAGATCGCTTCCTGCAGTTGAACGCGGCCTCAACGTTTTTTGAAGGATTGCGCGAGCTAGAGATGGAGAGCCGTATCGAACTGTTGCTGGAGCGCTACACCGATCTACGCATTTACATTCAGTATGAGGATCGCGAAGAGTGGACGCTAGTTCCAGACGAAGATAGGCACAAGTATCCAAAAGCACCTTGCGTTCTATTCTTCCGTGACCGTGACGCCGATGGCAACCCGATACCGTTGAAGCCGTCGCGCGGTGAGGAGAACGTGTTCGTCTGGTGCTTCTTTCTCGCCACTGTTCAGCTCGCGCTCGACGGTGATCAGGCGTATGACTGGGTAAGGTACGTCTACATCGACGACCCGGTGTCTTCGCTCGACGAGCACAATGCGATCGTGGTCGCCAACCATCTGGTACAGATCTATCGGGACGCCGACACCGTCGGCGTCGGTACCGTGATCTCGACCCACCAGCAGTTGTTCTTCAATGTGTTGCACTACGAGCTCAAGAACCACTTCAACCGTTCACCCCAGTACACGCTTACCCGTGACCGAGGGACAGAGCAGTACCGTCTGACCGAGCAGAAAGGGGACACACCCAGCTTCCACCATGTGGCAGCGCTGGTCGAACTGGACAAGGTCGCCCGCGGCGGCATAATCCACACCTATCACTTCAACATGCTTCGGACGGTCTTGGAAAAAACTGCGCTTTTCCACGGCTACGCCCACTTCGGCAGGTGTATCAAGCAAAACGAGGACGATGCGGACGGCATCCTCCACCAGCGATTCGTCGATCTCCTGAGCCACGGCAAGTACTCGCTCTTTGAGCCTGCGGAGATGGGCGAGGAGACCCGCTGGTACTTCCGCAAGATCGTCCGTGACTTCCTGGAGCGCTACCCGTTCAATGCCGACCTGTTCCCTGAAGAGGCCATACCAGAGGGCGACCCCACAACATGACCAAGAGCGACCAAGCAGAACTCGGCAAGCTCCTCTGGAACATCGCCGACGACCTCCGCGGCGCCATGAACGCGGACGACTTCCGCGACTACATGCTCGCCCTGCTGTTCCTTCGCTACCTCTCGGACAACTACGAGCAGGCCGCCCAGCGTGAGCTCGGCAAGGACTACCCCGACCCCGACGCGGTGGGCAACGGCGGCCGCACGCCCCTGGGCGCGTGGTACGAGGAGAACCCCGGCGACGTGGACGCGTTCGAGGCGCAGATGCGCAGGAAGGCCCACTACGTCATCGAGCCTCCGTACCTCTGGACGCACATCGCGCACCTCGCCCGCACGCAGTCAGGCGACCTGCTCAAGACACTCGATAAGGGCTTCAGCCATATCGAGAACGATTCCTTCCAGAGCACCTTCGGCGGGCTATTCAGCGAGATCAATCTGGGCTCGGAGAAGCTCGGCAAGACCTACGCCCAGCGCAACGAGAAGCTGTGCACCATCGTCGGCCGCATCGCCGACAAGCTGGCCGAGTTCGATGCGAGCGCCGACACGCTCGGCGACGCCTACGAATACCTCATCGGCGAGTTCGCCGCCGGCAGCGGCAAGAAGGCCGGCGAGTTCTACACGCCCCAGCGCATCAGCTCGATCCTCTCCTCGATCGTCACGCTCGATGGACAGGACCCCAGGACGGGCCCTCGCTCCAAACTCGGGGCCGTCTACGACTTCGCGTGCGGTTCGGGCTCGCTGCTGCTGAACGTGCGCCGGCACATCGTGGAAGCCGGCGGAGCCGTCGGCATGACCTACGGCCAGGAGAAGAACGTCACCACGTATAACCTCGCCCGCATGAACATGCTGCTGCACGGGGTCAAGGACAGCGAGTTCCATATCCACCACGGCGACACGCTCGAGAACGACTGGGACCTGCTGACCGACCCCAACCCCGCCAAGCGCCCAAAGTTCGACGCCATAGTTGCCAACCCGCCCTTCAGCTATCGCTGGAAGCCCGGCGATGACGCGGGCGAGGACGCCCGCTTCAAGGACCACGGCGTGGCCCCCAAGAGCGCCGCCGACTTCGCCTTCCTGCTCCACGGGCTGCACTACCTCAAGGACGACGGCGTGATGGCCATCATCCTGCCCCACGGCGTGCTCTTCCGCGGCGCGGCCGAGGCGAGGATCCGCCAGAAGCTGCTCGAAGACGGCCACATCGACACGGTCATCGGCCTGCCCGCGAACCTGTTCTATTCGACGGGCATCCCGGTGTGCATCCTCGTGCTCAAGAAGTGCAAGCGCGAGGACGACGTGCTGTTCATCAATGCCGAGAAGCACTTTGACAAGGGCAAGCGGCAGAACTTCCTGAGCGACGAGCACGTTCAGAAGATCGTCGACAGGTACCAGCATCGCGGGGAAGAGGATCGCTACGCCCGCCGCGTCCCCATGAGCGAGATCGAAGAGAACGACTTCAACCTCAACATCTCCCGCTACGTCAGCACGGCCGAGCCAGAGGAAGAGATCGATCTCGCGGAAGTGCACGCGGAGTTGACGGAGATCCACAAACAGATCAAGGACGCGAAGGGGCGGCACAACGGGTTCTTGAAGGAGCTTGGGCTCGATCCGTTGCACTAGCTTCAAAGGTGTCATCGCGGAAGGCGTGCCAACCTACAACACCAAGATCGATCATGGCGAAGCCAACCCAGTCGTTCCCCCTCCTCGACACCCTCCGCGACGGCCCCGCGTGGCTCGGGCCGGCGTTCGCCCTCCTGGTCTACCTCAGCCTGGGCGTTGCCGTGCCGCTCGTGCTTGAGGCGGCCCTGCCACACCAGCAGAACTTCGTCCGCCTCGGTCAAGTCGGCGGCGCGTGCTTTGCCGCGCTCATCTTCGCGACATGGTTCGCCGCACGCTTCCAGCGGCGCGGCGAGTCGCGGCGGCTCAACGCCATCCGCACCATCGACGACGTCCGCGCGCTCACGCCAGAGCGGTTCGAGGCGTTGCTGTCCGAGGCGTTCCGCCGCCAGGGCTACGAAGCACAACGCCGCGGCGACGGCGCACCCGATGGCGGGGTGGACGTGTGGCTGAACAGAGACGGCAAGGCAACGCTCGTGCAGTGCAAGCGGTGGACAACCAAGAACGTCGGCGTTCCAACGGTCCGCGAGCTACTCGGCGTGGTGACCAGCGAGGGCACGGCCGAGGGCATCGTGGTCTCCTCCTCGGGCTTCACCGCCGACGCGAGGCGCTTCGCGGCAAGCAACCCGATCCGGCTGATCGACGGCGAGGAACTGCTGCGGATGCTGCAGGGCGTGCAAACTGAGCCCGGCACGCCAACCGAACCATCGGAGGCAACAGCAATGGCGATGGACACCCCGCGGTGCCCCAACTGCGGCGCGCCCATGGTCCGCCGCGTGGCGAAGCGCGGTCTGAACGCGGGGCAGGCAGTCTTTGGGTGCTCGACGTATCCAAAGTGTCGGGGGACCCGCGGTAGGGATGAGGCCCAATGACACAAGGCCCCGGCGGACTCGCATCTCCGGGGCGGCTGAGTTTAAGCAGTTGTCATGCTTGGTGATGTTGCTCCAGTCGTTCCACCTCCTTTCGCAAGTATCGCACCGTGCCGCCTCGGTTTGTGCCCAGGCAGTATCGCTTGAGCCTGTTCCGTTGGGCGATGCGATCCACGCTTGAGCGTGAGACCTGCCAGCGGTGCGCCAGTTCCTTGGGCGAGATGAACAGAGACTCCTGCCTAGGCATCCTCGGGCCTCCCTCTCGGGTGTCCGTCAATCCATACCGTCTTGCCGAGCCGAGTCGCCGCGTCTTGGGCAAGAGATGAAACCGTGCCAGAACCGCGCAAGGGCGTCGGCTTGCCGTCCGCCAGCTTCGACAGGTCATCCGCTGTCAGCGACGCCGCTCCCGCATACCTCCGCTCTTCACGCACAAGCTCTCCGAACTCGTTTACACGCGCGCCGACCACGAATGCGACGGACTGCTGCCCACAGTCGGTCGCTCGCTGCCTGTAGGATCGAGACTGACCGCGCTTTGAGGCAGCCCGGCGGAGCCGTCGAGGTTGCTGCTTCTTCCTGGGAAACAGCCTTCGACTGTGCGAGAAGCGCAGGACCCGGCGCTTTGCTCCCAGGTCTAGGACCCAGCCGGGAATGCAGTCTGGCTTGGTCAGGTACTTGGTGACATACGCGGCTGCGTGCTCAGGGTCGCCGAGGCTCCGTTGGGAGATGCGCGTCATTCCGAACGCCGGCCGGTTAGACGGAGGGGGTCCGCACCTTGCGGGTCTGTTCTTGCTCCACTCGCGATCGAGCAAGTCCTTCGGGATGAACGAGGCATCGACGAGCACGTGGTAGTGCGGCATTTCCGTGTACTTCTGGAACTCCACGACGTACCAGAACCTCCGGCTATGGAGTACGCCAGCCCGATGGAGTGCCTGAATGAGGACGCCTAGGGCCCTTCGCTCGCGAACGTGGAAGTACGCGTCGCGCGGTCTCTCGAAGAGAGTGGGGTCGACGGTCAGTGTCAGCATCAGCAGCCCCGCGAAGGTGGGGAGGGCCGTGAGCAACTGGCTGCGTTGCTGAAGCCCGAGCGCGACACAGCAATGCGCGCAGAACGAGCATCGGCATCGACGCGGTCGGATCTCTGCGCCGATCGTGACGAGCGGGTCTGTTACAACATTGTCATCTGATTCAAGTAAAACGGATGCGGCGGGTACGCGGGGTAGGTCGGTCAGGATGGTGTTCGTCGAGTTCTTGGGCATCATGGTGACCGACGATACCGAGAGTCGAAGCCGCCGCCAGAGCCCGACATCGATTGAGAGGCGGATTGGGAGGCTGAGAGGCAGAATGAGAGGCAGTCGTCCGGCAGTAGCGAACTCAGGCCCTTCGGGGCAACGCCTGCCTTAGCCTCGGTGCACGCCTCGGTTCTGTCGAGCGTTCTGCTAGGCATTCTCCAGGTCGTACCCGTCCAGTTGCCAGCCCTCCGCCAAGCCGTACAGGCACGATCGCCGTGCACCGGCCCACTTGGGGAACCTGCAGCCGCGGTCGACTGTTGCCCACGCTGGTACAGTTGGAAACCATGCAACAAGTAGAGCATGAAGAGGCGGATGCTACTGGTGTGATAGAACTCGGGTCCGAGGTGCTCATTGAGGTGCGCGCCGCGGAGCCTGATCCTGGCGCTCAACTGGTTGAGTTGGTGAGGATCCTGCGAAGGCAGCTGGACCTGACCGCAAGACGCTCGGAGTCAGGTTGGGTAGCGCAGTACGTGCCAGCGTCAGTCACGGATGCGCACACTCGATTCAGTGGGGTGCTGCTCGTGCTCACGAGTCCGATCGTCAACCGCGCGATCAGGAACGGAGAGCTAGTCCCCGTCTCCGATCGCGCTCGAATTCGACTTCCGCCGCCGGGACCAATCCGAGAGTTTGTTGAACTCGTACAGGCCGCTAGTAGTTTCGTGCCGATGGATCACGACCTCTCAAGTGGACTTTACACCCAAACGCGCGCGGCAGTTGATGGCTTGGAAGCGCAAGTAGAGGAGATCCGCCGCTGTCTCTGCATCGTTTGCGGCGAGCGTGGCGGTCTTGAGGCGGCAACAGAGCGATCGCTTCAGGTGGTGTCTGAGCAGTTGCCGCAGCGCGGAACTCCCGAGTGCGACCGGTACGTTATCGAACGCACGCGTGTCCAGCTGTTCTACGAGGGAGCCTCACCCAGCACGCTCTACAACCGGTGTAGGGACGCCGCGGATCCGCTGCCTGAGGCCGATCAAGAGAGATCAGCCAAGAACTCGCCCGTACGGTTTCGGGTGAGCGAGCTTGACGAGCGATTCACACGTCGCGAACGACCTCGCCTTCCACGCAGCTGAGTGCAGCTGAATGTGCCACCTTGGCCCGACGGCTGTCATTGTCGCGATCAGACGGGAGCAGTAAAGGCGCGGCGCTCGCGGACTCGCTTGGCCTTGACAGCACCCGCCTGATCGCAGTTCGCTCCGCCGTTCGGGTCAAGGGGCAGTCCGGCCTTGGGATTGGGTCGGCTGCGCCTGTACACAAATCTGTACACAGTCCGTTGAAAAGCATGGCCGAAATGGGCACAATGGATCCGTGCCGGGATTCGCGTAAGTCCTGGCGGATACTGCAAGTAGCTGTCCGGGCGAGAGTTGCGGGGTAGGGCCGCGGAGCCCTCATAACCCGAAGGTCGCAGGTTCAAATCCTGCCCCCGCTATTGCACCAACACGCGACCCGCCAGACGGCGGGTCGTTGTGGTTTTGGGTCACGCTATTCTTGGTAAGTGAATCGGAACCGTTGGTCAGAGTGGAACCGTGATCCCTTCTTGTTCGAGCGATGGCCGTGGATCCTGCTCTACCCGTTGGTCCTGGTGCTTGCGAGCGCGTGGAACCTGATTTCGTTCGCATATGCCCTGCTCGTCGGGCCGCCGTATTGGCTGTTCCGGCGGCTTCGGGCGCGGCAGCTTCGGGCACGCCGTCGAAGCCGAGAACGCCCGCCAGCGCCGCGGCTTTGACCAGCTCGTAGCCACGCTCAGTTCGTGCGCAGCTAGATCGATCGGCCTCGCCTTGGCCTTCCCATCAAGGGGCCCATCAAGAGTGCCGTCTTCGTGGAGTGCCGGGTCGCTCGGGCATGCGCCCCGTGAAACTCCGGATGGCCAACGGCAGGATCGCTGAAGATCTCAGTGTTGCGCCATCGCGACGGCGCAACGAGCTGCGCGGCCGAGTGCCCCAGCGCAATCCCATGCGCCGTAGACACGCGTGAGACTCCGCAGCGGGCCTCAGAGCGGGCTGGCATGCCCATTGCCTACGCACGGACGACCGCGAGCCGCGGTCCTGGCGTTGGTCACAGAACAGGAGAATCCGATGCACGACCTGGATTACATGGAGCCCGAAATGTCCGATCTCGACATCGGATTAGAGGATGACGAGTTCGGTGAGATCGGGATGTACGGCGAAGATCTCGCCGCCCGATCTCTGACCGACGCCCAGCTGAACGAGCTTGCGGCGGATCTGCTAGCCGTTTCCGATGACGAGGAGATGGAGCAATTCCTCGGCAAGCTCGTGAAGAACGTGGCGAAGGGGGCCGGGCGTTTCCTCAAGTCGGGCGCCGGTAAAGCGCTCACCGGCACGCTCAAGGGCGTGGCCAAGGCGGCCCTGCCAACCGTGGGCAGCGCCCTCGGATCTTTGGTGTTGCCGGGCGTGGGGACCGCCATAGGCGGCCAGCTTGGCTCGGCCGTGGGAAGCCTCTTCGAGGCCGAGGTCGAAGGCCTGAGCCCAGAAGACCAGGAGTTCGAGATCGCTCGCCGCGTCGTCAAGCTGGCCGAGGTCGCCACCAAGGACGCGGTCAAGCATCCCGAGTCACCCGCCGCGGCGAAGCAGGCCGTCAAGAAGGCGATCGCCAAGGTCGCCCCGTCGGCGGCGGAAGTTGGCGTGATCGCGCAGGACTCTCCGCTCTCGGACGACGATCTGGACGAGATCGTCGAGGATTTGCTGAGCGCTGATTCCGACGACGAGCTTGGCGACATCATTAATGGCGTTCGGAGGTTCTGGAACAGCGATGGTGCGAGAAGGGTCTGGAGCTTCGCGAAGCCAACGCTGGTAGCCGCCGCGAAGGGCGCCGTTGGCAATATTCACGATCGGACCCAGTCCTGGCTGGATGCACAGACCAGCCAGGAGCTCGCCATGAGCGATCCTGCCGAAGCGACGAGGCAGCTGGTCTCGATCGTGAATGAGGCGGCCACGAATGCCGACCAGCTCTCGGCCGCCATTCCGCCCAAGAAGGCTGCCGCCATCGCCCTGAAGCGTGCGGCCAAGAACGCCGCCAGCAAGAGCGAGGGCGAGTTCGGCGGGCTGCGCGGCTATGGATCGCCATCGGGCGGGTTGGGCCAGCAGCGTTCTGTCGGCTTCGCCAGGGCCCGCGGGTACCGCCGCCCGGGCTATGCATCGCGCCCCTATGGGCGCAGCGGTGCTTCGCATGCGCAAGCAGGTCGCTGGTACCGCCGTGGCTCGAACATCATCCTCGCTGGGGTGTGATCCATGCAGGCGGTCACGCCATCTCGATTCCTGGCGAGCGAGGCGCAGGGCTTGCTCACGCGGCTGCGTCGCGTGCGTCCGCTCAGCGCGACGATGCCCGCGGTCGCGTCGGCCTCGGTCGGTGCGCCCGCCCTGCGTGCGATCGACCAGATGCTGATCTGCCAGCGAGAAGACCTCGGGCGGCACGTGACCAGGTTCCTGGCTCGCCTGAAGCACGAGCGACTCACCGGAGAGAGTGCTCGCGCCGTACAGCGCGAGTTCGTGTTCCTCAAGCTGCGCTTCAATGCAACGCTCGACCAGCTCGACATCTTTGCGGACGTCATGACGCAGCGAAGCGAGCACGAGACTGGCTCGTGGATCGGCGGCCTCGATGTTGCTGCCAGCGACGCCATGCAGATCGAGTCGTATCGCGGAGAGATGCCGCTCGCCGTGACCTACCTGGATCGAGGCCATGGCGCCGCCATCCGCAGGGCCCGCACCAGGCTCCCGGGCGGAGCGCCGTCGCCGGTTGCCATCGTGCGCATCCCACGCGAGCGCATGGTTGGCACCGGCATCGCATCGTCGCTCGTGCACGAGGCGGGCCACCAGGTCGCTGGCCTCCTCGACCTCGTTGCCAGCCTGAGGCGGGACCTTGGCCGCGCTCGCACGGCGCGGTCCAATAGCCTCGATCCCTGGGAGCTGTGGCAGCGGTGGATCTCGGAGATCCTGGCCGACGCATGGGCGATCGGCAAGCTCGGTCCGGCGGCTACGTCCGGATTGATGGGCGTCGTCTCGTTGCCGCTCGCCTTCGTGTTCCGTGTTGGACTCGATGGCCCGCACCCGTTTCCGTGGATCCGCGTCGTCCTGAGTTGCCGCGTCGGCAACACGGTCTACCCCGATCCGATCTGGTCCCAGCTGGAGCGATCGTGGCGGACCATGTATCCCCTGGATGGCGCTCCCGCGAAGACCCGCGAGATCGTGCAACAGCTCGAGTCCACGATGGATCCGTTCATCGATCGCATGCTCTCGCATCGAGTGTCGCGTGCGAACGGCGATGAGCTGCGACGCATCGTGCGTCACGGCTCGCGCACTCCGCGTGCACTCCGCAGCTCGCGTGCCCGCGTCGGGATGCATCCGCATCGCGTCGCGGCGCTAAGCCCGACGCGTGCGCTCGCTTATCTCGGACTGGCGCGCCTGGACGGCGCGCTGCCAGCGGAGCAGGAGCACCGGCTCGTAGGACAGTTGCTCCAGCATTGGGCGCTCTCGCGCGCACTCTGTGATGGCGTGTGCGCCCGATGCGCCGCCGAGACATCTGCCCCAATCAAATAGAACAGGAGTATGCCAGAATGCGCCCGCAACAATCAGATCGAACCCAGTTGACCGTCTACCCACAGTCGGCTGCCGCCAATGGCACCCTCCTGTTTGCGCTCGATATTGCGCCTGAGTTTGTCGCACGCGGTCCGCTCCACGATGGATCAGGCGGCGAGGTCGGCGAGGTCGCCGTGCGGCTCGACTCCGAGGGTAAGTTCGTGCTGTCGACATCGGGTGTGACGCATGCTTCGAGCACAACCAGCGTCAACCTGCGTACACGCCTGCAGAACACCGCGAACAACTTCCCGCCCGGCTCGCAGATAATGACCGCACGCGGAACGGGTGACACGGAGTGGGAGTTGAATACGTCCGCCAGCGATTTGGAGGGCGTGTACGACAGCACGGCCATCCTGTACATCGAAATCACGGCCGGCGACGCCCAGGTATACACCGCCGAGATTGAACTCGGCACCACAACGTACGACGTAGCGCACACCCTGCTGACGCGGACGCCCGCGAGTGCCGCGAACGGCGCCGACATGACCGTGTCCTCGCCCGAGAAGGGCTGGACAAGCCGGCACGGAACGCTCTGGGAGGTCGTGCGGCGCTCCTACGACACCAAGCAGTTCAAGGCCTACGACGACTTCGTGAGCGCCGTGATGTGCGACGGCTGCTCGTGGGGCGGCAACCCCTGCAAGCCTCGTCGCAGCGACTGCGACGCCGTGCAGAAGCAGCTCGGCGGAGCGACGGCCTATCGGTACGGCTCCCAGGCCTACAAGATCCTGAAGGCCGCCACGGAGGTGTTCCTGCTGGCCGAGGGGTGCTGCATCTACAACATCGCCGGCACGGAACCGGGGACCGAACGGGAGTACGGCGGCTCCGGCGACCTCGTGGGCGACCTCAACGCCTACATGGTGCGCTACCTCGAGAACAACGTGTCCACCGACACCCTGCCGTACCTAGATCGCATCATCACGGCCACGTGGGGGCACGACTTCGATCCCACGAGGTTCGGCTCGTTCCCGCTCTGCGAGGACGGCATGCGGAACCGGCTGTGCCTCATCGAGCTGATCTGGTCGTTCTGGCACGAATCGGGCCAGCTCAGCCGCTCGATTGCGGCGATTGCCCAGCGGTTCCAGAACCTCCCCGTCAAGGGTGCCGAGGGCCTGCGCAACCTCGAGCTCTCGCCGCTGCGGCCCCTGAACAACCTGCTGTGGGGCTACGTCCGCGACGCGCCGAACCGCCTGACGGTGCGGCAGCGGGCGGCTGAGTACCGCCACGAGTACGGGCTGGAGCTCTCGACGCTGCGACCGGGGGACCCCGAGATCGTCGACAACAGATCGCGCTTCATCGATACGTTCCACATGCTGCTGCGTCACGCATCGCGATTCTATAAGGAGGATGCCCACGAGTTCATCCAGCCCGATGCCTTCCGCATGCTGAACACCCTGCGGGACCTGCACGTCGTGCTGGCCGAGGGCGCCCACAACTCCTTCGGCGATCTGCCCACAACGTCTCGCGTCGAGATGATGACCGAGCAGTGGCTGCTCGCCCAGGAGCCGATGCGCCTGCTGCTGCAGACGCGCGAGATGGTGCCCTACGAGGAGCGATGGATGGGGCAGGTGGACTCGCTGGCCAAGATCCTCGGATGGCAGCAGCCGTCGGTCTCCAGCTTCCACCGACTGGCGGTCTACGGCGAGCAGCTCATTCTCAGCATCCGCTTCACCGACTGGGTGGACATGGCGATGACGTCCAGCGACGCCCAGGACTGGGCCCGCTACTGGAAGCCGCAGGTGCAGGGCTACATCGAGGCGTACTACGCCGTGACCGGCGTGGACCTGGCAGACTCGTCCGACCGGTCGCTCCGGGCCGTCAACACCCAGCAGCCCGCGCGCTTCATGCGCGGTCGTCAGCTCGGCGTGTGAGGGGTGCCGGCCAGGTCGCGTCGCCGCCGGGTGTGAGATGATCATCGACTGCCATTGCCATGCTGGTCGCGCGAGCGGGTGGCGCGGCCCATTTGATACCTCGGCGCCGTTGGGTCGCTATTCGAAGCGGGCCCGCGCCGCCGGCATCGGCCGCACGGTCGTCTTCTCGGTGTTCCATCACGACTACGCCGAGGGCAATCGTGCGGTGGCACGCATCGTGGCGGCCGCCCCGGATCACCTCACCGGCTTCGCCTTCGTGCACGCCGAGCGTGATAAGGGTCGCATCGGCGCCCTGGTGCGCGAGGCCGTGGACACGTTCGGGTTCCGCGGCATCAAGGTGCACCGGTACGACGCGCGGATCACCCGGGAGGTGTGCAAGGCGGCGCTCGAGCACGACATCCCGATCCTCTACGATCCGATGGCAGAGGTCGATCCGCTGCCGCTCATCGCCGGCGAGTATCCCGGCGTCAACTTCATCATTCCGCACCTGGGGAGCTTCGCCGATGACTGGCGGGCCCAGAACGCCTTCATCGGCACGCTCGCTCGGTTCGACAACGTCTACACCGATACGTCCGGCGTGCGGTACTTCGATCTGCTGATCGAGGCGTTGAAGGCGGCGGGGCCCGGCAAGATCCTGTTCGGATCCGATGGGCCGTTCCTGCACCCCGGCCTGGAGCTCGCAAAGGTCCGGGCACTGCCGCTCCGCGGCCGGGATCTAGGGCTCGTCCTAGGCGAGAACGCCCGGAGACTGCTCCGACTCGGAGAGTCGCGCGGGCCTGCGGTCCCGAAGCTCGAGTTGCACGGTGCGCTTGTGGACCCCTAGTCGTTCCGAAATCCTGGCGGTATCTTCGCCAACTTCCGCGATGATCGCGTCGTACACCGCGCGCTTCACCTCGGCGTGTATGCCGGCCAGGTCGTGGCCCGACCGGACGAGCCGGGCGATCGAGCCGGGCAGATCCGCGGCTGAGCTCCGCCCGGAGCACGCGAGCTCTGCCCTTGGCAGGCATCCGAGATCCAGCGGCCCGGCACCGGGCCAGTTCATGGCGCAGCCGTCAACGAGCTGGCGCAGTTCCCGCACATTGCCTGGATACGACCGTGCCAGGAGGTGTGTCCCAAAGGCCCTTGTCATCTCCGGGGCGTCCCGACCAAAGCGCAGCTTCAAGAAGTGCGCTGCGAGCGGAAGTACGTCCGCCGGACGCTCGGAGAGCGACGGGATGCGGCACGTCGAGCCGGCAAGGCGAAAGTAGAAGTCCAGCCGGAAGCGGCTCTCGGCGACTTCGGTCTTCAGATCGCGGTGCGTTGCGCAGACGAGCCTGAACGTTGAACGCTGCCAGGCGTTGCTGCCCACGCGCTTGAACGTCCGCTCCTGGACGACGCGAAGCAGCTCCGCCTGCAGGCGAGGCGGTAGTTCACCAATCTCATCCAGGAACAGCATGCCGCCGTTGGCTTCGGCAAATGCTCCGTCTCGCTCGTTCACCGCGCCGGTGAACGCACCCCGCTCGTGCCCGAAGAACTCACTTCCGGACAGATCTGCGTTGACCGTCGCGCAGTCGAGCACCCGCAGCGGGCCTCGCGAATACTCGGGATCGACTTCGTGGATGATCTTGGCAAAGAGCTCCTTGCCGACGCCCGAGTCGCCCTGGAGCACGATCGGCTGGCGGCCGAATGCGCCGCACTCCACCGCGTCGCGCAGCGCGTCTCGAAGGGCAGGACTGTCGCCAACGACGCGGGAACGAAATCTTAAGACTAACTCGTCGATCCGAAACCAGCGAGCTACGCGAGCGGCGATCATGCCGCACGAATCGGTGCACCTTGGGCTGGTAATGAAGTCGCCCAGCCCGCGGCCAAGCCACTCGCGCTGGGCTTCCACCGGAGCTCCGGGGGCCCAGGCCGCTATGCGGCCTAGATCCATCGTGCCGGTTCCCGCGAGGACGTCGAGGGCATCCAGTTGGCGACCCAGAATGACCAGCCCCGGTCCGGGCTGGGGACCGTCGGTCACCGAGACACCGAGCTTGCGGTCTCGCAGACCGTCGAGCAGCTCCCGCGCCGATCCGGACGAATCAGCCAGGAGGCACCACACCGCCTGCGGCGGGCACGGTTCTACTCTCTCGTTGTCCGTCATTCGCCAAGGCTCGTGCGTGGCCCGGGATCGAATGGATCCGTCCAGTGCAGCGCGCGTCCGCCATGACGCGATAACCTGGAGTGCTGGAACGAAGGTAATGCGACGTAGACTAGCCCGCTTGGATGGCCTTGGAACTCAAGTTTCCACACAATGCAATGCGACGCAGCATCCCCTGGGCCACTGTGCAACCGTGGCAGCATTCGGTTGGGTGGCTGTCGCTAGGCAGGCGATTTGCTTTGGCGATCACCGGAATCGGGTTGGATCTGCAGGGCGCGAGTGGGGAGCGCGTCTACGTAGAGGGTGTGGGTCGTGGGACCGCGAGTTGCCCCAGAACCCTGCGGAACGGATGGGTGGATCGTTGGTCCGCCACGCCAGCGAGGATGTCCGCCAACCGGGCCGCTTCCCACTCGATCGCTGCGTGCACGACATCACGGGTCCTAAAGAACCGATGCGATTGCCCGTGCAGGTGCCGCCGGATACCCGGGTCGTGGATCCCTGGATATCATCGACACAATGGGTCGAATCGAATATCCCGAGCCCACCCGGGGCACGCGCGAAGCCACGCGGGACGACCGCCATGCGTTCCCGCGGCTGAGCGATGACCACATCGATCGCATCCGGGCCTTCGGCAGCGAAGAAACGCTCAACGACGGCGATCTGCTTTTCGAGCAGGGCGAGCGATCCGTGGACTTCTTCGTCGTGCTGAGCGGCAGGGTCGAGATCTTTCACGGGTCCACGCAGGGTGGCGACGAGCCCGACTCGGATGGTGTCGTGCACGTGCACCACGAACGGGGTTTCACCGGCGAGCTCGATCTGTTCAGCGATCGCAAGATCCTCGTAAGCGGCCGCCTCGTGTCGGCGGCCTCGGACGGGTCGACCCGCCCCAGCGTCCTCCGCGTGCCCCGAAAGCAATTCGCCAGGCTGATGACCGCAGAGCCGGAGATCGGCAACATCGTCATCCGCGCATTCATCCTGCGGCGGCTCGGATTGGTCGACAACGCACAGGGGGCGGTCACGCTCATCGGCGACACGACCACCACGGGCATGCTCGAACTCGAGCGATTCCTGCACCGCAACGCCCACCCGGTACGCACGATCCGCCTCGACGGTGGCTCGGACGGCCTTGCATCATCCCTGCCCGAGGGCCTCGGCACGTCGGACGTCGAGCGGGCAGCGGATTCGGGTGAGCTGCCCATCGCGGTCTGCCCGGGCGGCACGGTGCTGCACAAGCCTGATCGGGCGACGCTCGCCGACTGCCTCGGCTTTACCGAGCCGCCCGACGGTGGCACCGTCTACGACGTAACGGTGGTCGGCGGCGGGCCGGCCGGGCTTGCGGCGGCGGTCTATGCGGCCAGCGAGGGCCTCTCGACCCTCATACTCGAGTCCGAAGCCCCGGGCGGCCAGGCCGGCAGCAGCAGCCGCATCGAGAACTACCTCGGCTTCCCGACGGGACTGAGCGGCCAGGAATTGTCGGGCCGGGCCCAGGTGCAGGCGCAGAAGTTCGGCGCGCGGCTGACCGTGCCCCGCCGCGTGGAGCGGCTGGAATGCTGCGGCCACGGCGAGAGCGGCTACGCGCTGCACCTGGATACCGGCCCAGCGGTCCGCAGCCGCAGCGTGGTCGTCGCATGCGGCGCGACATGGAGACGGCTCGACCTCGAGAATGCTCGACGCTTCGAGAACCGCGGCATCCAATTCGCCGCGACGGCGGTCGAGGCCGACCTGTGCGACGGCGAAGAGATCGTCGTGGTCGGCGGGGGCAACTCGGCCGGCCAGGCGGCGGTCTTCCTGAGCCGCTTCTCCAAGAAGGTCCACATGCTCATCCGCGGGCCGAGCCCCGCGGCCAGCATGAGCGATTACCTGCTCCGCCGGATCGAGGCCTCGGACCGCATCGACCTGCGCACCAACGCCCGCCTGACCGCGTTGCGCGGCGAGGACTGGCTCGCCGAGGCCGAGTGGTCCGTCGGCGACCAGACCGAGATCAGGCCCATCCGCCACATCTTCCTCATGATCGGCGCCGTCGCCAACACGGATTGGCTCGAGGGCATCCTGCAGATCGACCGCAGCGGATTCGTGTGCACCGGGAGCAAGGTGCAGCGCGACGACGCACGCATGCCATGGCCGCTCGAGCGGTCGCCCCATCCGCTCGAGACCAGCCTGCCGGGCGTCTTCGCGGCCGGCGACGTGCGTGCGGGCAGCGTCAAGCGTGTTGCGAGCGCAGTGGGAGAGGGCTCCGTGTGCATCCAGGACGTACACCGCGTGCTGGACGAACAGCGTGTCGGTGCCGGCGCCACGGCCTCCTAACCAGTTTGTTCGCGATCGAGGTGTTCGCGATCGAGGCGTATTTGCGAGCGAGGCAAGCAACTCCGCGTTCCGCGTGTGCGCCCGAAACGCCGTGTCGAGAACCAGATCGACCCCCGGAACGAGCCCGAGCAGCCAATCGAGCCCGAGGTTGCCGAGCATTCTTGCATCATAGATGCCAGGGTGAGCCCCAAGCCGCCTCGCTTCGACCAGCATGGCAAGCCCGATGAAGGCGGTCAGCGTATCGCCCCGCGCCGGGAATGAGGCCGATGAGCGGGTCGAGACCGAAGCGGACATGCGTGCCGGGCACCCGAAAGCGGCTGTCCATCAGTCGGGCCAGCCGGAACACCCACGGCCGCACCCGCCGCCGCCGCTCGGCGTGCTGCTCGAAGAGCGCCGGGATCTTCTCGCAGGTCTGGGCGGCGAACCGCCAGACCTGGTGTCCGTCGACGTCGCCGCGCTCGACGCGTATCGGGACCGTCCGGTCGTCGAGCGCGATGTCGCCCAGCCAAATGCTGGTGTATTCCTTGCCCGCCAGCGGGTTGTCGCGGCTCATGGCGCCGTGGTCGATGACGCCTCCGCGCGATCGGGCAGCGTGCTCCAGTCGATCCAGAGCTCCTGCTTGAGCATGCAGGCAAGCTGCTCGGCCAGCGTGCTCGGGTCGGCATCCGGGGCCAGCCGCGGGTTCAGCGATTCGGCAGCCCGGGCCCAGTCCTCCGCCTTCGCGGCCTCGAAGAAGTGCTCGACGCACGCCTGCGGCGTCTCGAGGTTCGCGGGATGCGGCCGGTCAGCGTTGGCCTGGGCGTGAGCCACACCCGCCGGCCGAAAGCGACCAGGACGCCGACAAGCGCGGCAGCGATCAGATGCTCGCGAACGGCTCGATCCAACGCGGCCTCCAATCCCCGACGCCGTCGCGCCGATCGCGTGCGGTTCGCCCGCCGCCCGGTCACGCCGCGGGCCTGATTGCTGCAAGGCACTCGTGCGCCCGCACGTTCGGCCCCAAGTTCCGCCGAGGCGCGACATCGCTCCGCATCGCCGTACAGGGCCGCGCGCCGTTCGGGCCGAATGGCCGGGTCACGCGGCGGCCCATGCGAGCCGCGATTCTCGTTCGCACACCGCACGGAGCGACCCCATAACCACGACAGGTGCATCCAGAGGACCCGCGGAACCCTACCTGTTTTCCCTGGGAGGTCCAGCCCGAACCACGGAGCGCTTCACGGCGACCGCGCGAGTGGCAACGCGGCGACGCGGAAAGGACCCTTGCAGGACTCGCACTCGTCCAAGGAGACTCGACATGATCGGACGCGCATCGACTCGCATCGGAGCCATCGCGGCCGCCACCTGCGTCGCAGCCACCGCCTCGGCGCAGAGCGGAGCAATCTTCCACATGAGCGGCCCCGCGACCGAGGGACGTTCCGGCATGTGGGGCGACGCCATCCTCGAGTCCGTCGAGTTCCCCGGCGGTGAGACGTTCTCCGACTTCGTCACGGCCCGGGCCGTGACCGACTTCCAGTGCGCGTCCTCCTACCGGGGCCTCGGCTGGAGCGTCTCGACGGGCACCGAATGCACGACGGGCGATCCGGGCTGGTTCAAGGTCCAGGCCGAGGACGGCGACTCGAGCGACATCACCGATGAGGATCGCGAGCTGTTCAACCAGCGCGTGACCGAAGTGCTCAACGACCGCAACCTCAACAGCCTGGTCCACCTCAAGAGCGCCAATGCATCGTTCATCATCGAGTTCAACGAGACGATCCACGACGACGATCCGGAGTTCGATAACTTCGGGGAGATCCTCTACTTCGAACGCGGCACCAACGCGGGCAACAGCACCGCGTACATCCAGGCGGTCGACGAGGACGGCAACGCGCTTGGCCCCTTGGTGATGATCGATGGCGACGAGACGCTGCCGACCACGCCGATCGTGACCATCGGAACGCCGTGGGCCACGCACCTGACCAACCAGACCATGGGCGGCGCGACGGTCGACCTCACGCGGCTGGGCGTCGAGAGCATCCGGTACCTGCGGGTCACCAACGGCACCAGCGATCCGGACTTCAAGATCTTCGCGGTCTGGACCCGGCCGCGCGTGCTGCCCCAGCGGCCCAACCCCTTCGACTAGCCGCGGACGCCCGCCCCGTGGGCACCCATCTTGGACGCGACGAGTCGACGCCGGAGATCCCGCGATCTCCGGCGTTCTCGCGTTCGGGCGCAGAGACGCGGACGGGCCCAACGCGACGCCCGGTGAGGCACTCCCGTGCGTTTGCCCCGGGGGGCAAGCGGGCTAGCATCCCGAGTCTGAGACTCAGTCTCAACAATACGACGGGAGGCCCAGTTGCTCCATCTCATCGCAGCCATCGTGTCGCTCGCCATCGCGTTCTCGGCCACGACCGACCTGGCCACCGACCAGGACGAGGTCGTCAACGTCTACTCCGCTCGGCACTACGACACCGACGACGCGCTGTACGAGCGATTCACCGCCCAGACCGGCATCCGGGTCAACCTCATCGAGGGCCGCAGCGACGCCTTGCTCGCGCGGCTGCAGCGGGAGGGCGACCTCAGCCCCGCCGACGTGTTCATCACCGTGGACGCGGCGCGGCTGCAGCAGGCGGTCGAGGCCGGCGTGCTCGCCGAGACCGAGTCCGCCGAGTTGGAGGCCCGCGTGCCCGCCACGCTCCGCGATCCCGAGGGTCGCTGGTTTGCGCTCACGCGTCGCGTCCGGCTGATCGTCGTCCATCGGGATCGCGTACCCGAGGGTGCCATCACGAGCTACGCCGACCTGGCCGACCCTCGTTGGCGGGACCGCGTGCTGGTCCGAAGCTCGAGCAGCGTGTACAACCAGTCGCTCGTGGCGGCGATGGCCGATGCGGCCGGTGCCGAAGCCACCGAGGCGTGGTGCGAGGGTCTGGTCACCAACTTCGCCCGCAACCCGCAGGGTGGCGACCGCGATCAGGTCCGCGCCGTGGCCGCGGGCGAGGGTGACGTTGCCCTGGTCAACCACTACTACGTCGCGAGGATGCTCACCGGCGGCGGGGCCGACCGGGACGCGGCCGAGTCCGTTCGCGTGATCTTCCCGGACCAGTCGTCCGCCTCCGCGTCCGATGGATCGAAAGGCCTCTCGGGCGCCCACGTGAACATCAGCGGCGCGGGCGTGGTCAAGACGGCGCCGAACCGCGAGAACGCGATCAAGTTCATCGAGTATCTCTTGAGCAACGACGCCCAGAGAGCGCTCGCCGAGGGCAACAACGAATATCCAGTCGTTCCGGGCGTGCCCATCACCAGCGTGCTCCGCGGCTTCGGCACGTTCCGCGCCGACGACGTCCCGGTGTCGGCCATGGCCTCGGGCAACCGCGAGGCGGTCGAGATGATGGACCGTGCAGGCTGGCGCTAGCCCGCACGCGAGAAGAAGCCCCCCGATCCCACGCCGCATGCATCTGGGACCCCGACGCCACCGCACGAGGAATCGAACGATGCTCCGACGAGACGTTGTCAAGGCGAGCCTGGCTGCCGGAATGGGACTCGCCGCCGGCTCGGCGCTGGGGTGCACGACGAGGCTCGGTGCGACGGCCGTGCGTCGGCAGGCCGCGGGCACGTCGCAGCAGCGCGCGGCCGTGACCGCTGGCCTCGCGTACTTCCAGCGGCGCTGCGAGGACCAGAAGCCCCTGGTCCGTGCGCTCGCCGACGCAATTGCCTCGGGTGATCTTTCCCGGGCCAAGCGCGCCTACGTCGAGTCGCGACCGCCCTATGAAGAGATCGAAGTCCTCGCCGCCAGCTTCGAGGTTAGCGATAGCGACATCGATGCCCGGCCGTACTCCTTCGAACGCGGCGAGACGGATCCCGAGTTCCGCGGCTTCCACAAGGTGGAGGCCCTCATCTTTGCGTACGAGGACCTCGACGCCGCACTGCCCTTCGCCCGCGGGTTGGTCCGCAGCGTCGAGCGACTATCGGAGGAACTCGGGGAACTCGATCGCTTCAGCGTTGACGGCCAGTTCGCCGGCATGTACGCGGTGAGCAATGAGGTGGCGGCCAAGAAGATCTCCAGCGAGGAAGAGGCCTGGTCCGACCAGTCGCTGCTGATCTTCCGGCACAACTGGATCGGCGTGTACAGCCAATTCGAGCCGTTCGCGCCGCTGCTCGCCGAGCAGCACCAGACGCACGTCGATCGCGTGGCCGACGCCTACAGAGCCGCGCGGGCTACCGTCGAGCGGCACTTCTCGGCCGGGTCGGCCGCCGGCACGCCCTACAGCCGCATCGGCATCGTCGAACGCCGCACCATCGCGGATGCGAGCAACCGCCTGCGGGACGCCATCGCCGGTGCGGCCGAGGCCATGGGCGTCGACGTCCTCGGATGACCCCGGCGCTGCGGCGGCGGTCGCGTTTGCTGGCGACGGCCGCGGCGATGACCGCGGCCGCCGTCGTGCTGGTGCCGGTCGGGGTCGTCCTCTCGACGGTCTTCCAGGACGGCGACGGAGCCTTTGCCCACATCGCGTCCACGCGTCTTGGACTCTACGCGGGCAACACCACGCTGCTCGTGCTCGGCGTGGTCACTCTCGCAGTGCTCCTGGGCGTGCCGCCGGCGTGGCTGGTCACGATGCACGAGTTCCAGGGCCGCCGCACGCTGTCCTGGCTGCTGCTCCTGCCGCTCGCCGTGCCGGGGTACATCGCGGCCTACGCCCTGACCGACCTGCTGCAACCCGCCGGTCCGCTGCGGGCCATCGCGATCGATGCCGGCAGCGTGCGGACCTGGTGGCCCCGCGTGCGCACGCTGCCCGGTGCTACGTGTATCCTGGCGTTCTCGCTCTATCCATATGTCTATGTCGCCGCCCGCGCCGCCTTCCTCGCGCTGCCCAGTTCGCTGCTGGACGCCTCGCGCACGCTTGGCCGCACGCCGCTGTCCACCTTCGCCCGCGTTGCGATTCCGGTCTCGGCACCGACCATCGCGGCCGGCACGCTGCTGGTCGTCATGGAGACGGTCGCCGATTTCGGCGCCGCGGACTACTGCGCCGTGGATACATTCGCGACGGGCGTCTACCGCGCCTGGGCCACGCTGGCCTCGCCGGTCGCGGCCGGCCAGCTCGCGTCCGTGCTGCTCGCCGCCATCTTCGCGGTCATGCTCGTCCTCCTCATCACGCGGGGACGCAAGCGATTCCACGCCGACGGCGCTCGCACGCGACCCCCGACGCCGACGCGTCTGCCCGCCCTGCGCGCCTCGGCCGCCGTGCTGGCGTGCCTCGTGCCCATCGCGGGGGGCTTCATCGCACCCGTGGGCTGGCTGGCCTACCTCGCGGCCACGCGTGGCGACGCCCGGGCCCGCGAGCTGTTGCTCGACCACGGCGGCGCGACCGCCGGCCTCGCCGCCGCCGCCGCCGCCATCGCCGTGCTGCTGGGGCTCGTGCTGGTCGCCGCGCGGCGATGGTCGCCCGGCGCGGTGACGCGGGCTGCGTGCCGAACCGCACAGCTCGGGTACGCCGTCCCGGGCACGGTGCTGGGGGTGGGGGTGCTGGCCGCCGTCGCTCGGTTCGATCACGGGATCAACGACGCTGCATCCGCCGCCGGCCTTGCCCGCCCCGGGCTGCTTCTCGGCGGCACCATCGCCGCGGTGCTGCTGGGCTACCAGGCGCGGTTCGTCTCGGTCTCTTCCGGACTGCTCGCCGGCGCGATGGACAGAGTCCCGCCGAGGCTCGACGAGGCCGCCCGCACCCTCGGCGCCGGCGGCATCCGAGCACTCGTGCGGGTCCAGCTCCCGCTGCTGCGGCCGGCGTTGCTGGCGGCGGCGCTGCTCGTCTTCGTCGATGTCGCCAAGGAGCTGCCCATGACGCTCATGCTGAGGCCCTTCGGGCTCGACACGCTCGCCGTTCGCGTCTACCAGCTAGCCTCCGACGAGCGGCTCGACGAGGCCTCGACGGGCGCGCTCGCCATTATCGCTGTTGGCTTGCTTCCCGTTGCCACACTCGCCGCCTCGATGGGCGGCCGACGCGGCCGCGATGCTGGCGACACCGCCTGACACGCACGATCGCCCATGGTCACTCCGCGGCCTGGGTCGACCTCGGACGTCTAACGACGGCACAAGTGGCTTGTCTGTGCCAGCAGTCACGATGCGGACCGCTGCCCATGCCAGCGAATGGAGCCGGGGGGAATCGAACCCCCGTGCCATGACGGCGGACGTGGCGCCTCTACGCGTGTAGTCGGCGATTTGATCTCGGCCTCGCCGCGGGCGCCGACGCCCTCGTCTTCGGCCCAGCCACCGGCGAACCTCCTCGCCGACGCGCCCGGAGGCACCACGCGTCGACCAGCCCGATGTCGTCGCTCCCGGCCCCATCGGGCGTCAGGCCGGGAGCGGGCTACCTAGGCAGCCAGTGCGTACTGCGGTTCGGCAGTTGTTGGTTTTGCGTGCCTTTTACGAGAAGAGCACGCCTCTCGACGCGCCACGCCACGCCCTACACGTCCGGTCGAAACCATTTCGGCCCCGTGCCTCGCAGGCTTCCGCCCGCGAGGAGCCACCGGGCAACGCACCCGGCGATGCATAATACGTCGCAGGACCGCCGCGCGTGCGCGGAGCATTCCCGCGACGTATGGTCCCGCGTGCCCTCGACGACCGTCATCGTGTGCGCCGCCGGCTCGGGGCGACGCTTCCAGACGTCCGCCGGCGCGCATCGCAACAAGCTGTCGGCAGACCTGTGCGGCGAGCCCGTGCTGCTCCGCTCGATAGAGACCGCCGCGGCCGCGCCGGGCGTCGATCGCGTGCTGGTCGCGGGGCCAGCCGAACCGGCGGCTCTGACGAGGTTCGAGGAGGAGTTCGGCGGGGCCATCGCGGCCCGGAAGGGCACCATCGTCGCGGGTGGAATTACGGAGCGATACGAGACCGTCGCTCGGGCCCTCGCCCGCCTGCCCGACGAGGCCGAGTGGGTCCTAGTCCACGATGCTGCCCGGCCCTGCACGCCGCCGGAGGTCTTCGTTCGCGTCATCGAGGCGCTGTCGGATGCGCCCGCCGTCGTCCCGGCCATGGGCGTGGCCGACACGCTGAAGCGTGCGCGTCCCGCCGAGGGAGCGATCGATCAGCTGCAGGTCGCCCGGACCGAGGATCGCGCCGGCATCCACTTAGCCCAGACGCCCCAGGGCTTCCATCGAGGCGTGCTCGAGAAGGCCTATAAGGCCACGGACCTACGGAGCACCGACGACGCCCAGCTCGTCGAGCGGCTCGGCCGCCCCGTGCTGCTCGTGCAGGGCGATCCGCGGAACATCAAGATCACCCGGCCCGAGGATCTGGAGCTGGCCCGCGCGATCTGGCCCACGCTCGGCCTTGCCCCCTGAACAGCCAGAGATCTACCCGGCCGCCGAAGCCCGCACGTGGCTACGCGTACCGCCGCACGACGCCCCGCACGATGCCCTGCACCTCGCAGTGCTTCACGCGGATGGGCTCGAAGTCCGGGTTGGCGGGCTGCAGGCGGATGTGGTCGTCCTCCTTGTAGAAGGTCTTGAGCGTGGTGGCGCCATCCGGCAGCAGCGCGACCACCCGCTCGCCGTTGTGGGCCGTGGGGGATCGCTCGATCAGCACGTAGTCGCCATCGAGGATGCCCTCGTCCCGCATGCTGTCGCCGTCGACCTTGAGGGCGAACATCGAGCGGCTGCCGTCGCCGCTGTTGCCCACCAGCTGCTGCAGGTCGATCTCGTCCGAATCGGCCACCTTCTCGATCGGGTAGCCCGCTGCGATCTTGCCGACCAGCGGGTAGCGGAACGGTCGCGCCTCATCGGGAACCGAGATCCCCTCCGCGATCGACAAAGAGCGTGCCTTGTTGGGCTCGCGCACGAGGGCGCCCTTCTTGATGAGTGCCTCGACGTGCTCGAACACGGTTACCTTGCTGACGCCGATCTCGTCGGCGAGCTCCTGCATCGTCGGCGAATAGCCCCGGCGAATCCGCCAATCGCGGATGAGCCTGAGGATGCGCAGCTGCTTTGGAGTCAGGTTCATGGGTGCATACCTCGATGTGCGGCGGCGCGGCGTGCAGCAGCTCCGGCTGCGGCCGATCCGCCTCGTGTCCCCGCGGGGCATCCGGCCCCGCGTCCCTCCGGGAAGTTCGATCCGGGCCATGGCCCCGGACGCGATGCGGCCGCTCGACCACGCCTCCGGCGATCACCGCCTCGATGCCCGCCGGGCGCGTGCGTGCGCCGGCCGGCGATAGATCCTTGTTCGTGCTCCGCACCGGGTGCGCTGGGTGCTCGCCGGTACACCGCAGATCGCGGTCCCAGACCGGCCTTGCGAAGTCCCCGCCCGGGCCCAGCACGAGCAGCGGAATCTCCCCGATTTCGGGGATTGGGCTGCGAAGTCTGTGAGATCCGCTCATGCATGGGTCGTCGGTTCGTCGGCGGTTCGTTCGACATATTTTCGGATGTTTGTTCAGGAAAAGATAGCAATAAATACACCTGATATCAAGCCCGATCAAGATCCGCCCATGGACGGCTTGGAATTCGCTAGCGGCTCCGCAGAAGCCGGCCATCCTGCCTGCGGATCCGGCGCCGCACCTCCAGCAGCGTCACGCTGGCGCGGACCTGCTCCGGCGGCAGCCCGAGCCGAACGCACACCTGGTCCATCGTCAGGGGCTCATCCAGCGCGGCGAGTACCCGGTCCTCTACGCTGTTCGGAATCCGCTCGTAGTCGGTTGCACCATCCGCGTTGAGCCCATCGCGGCTGGCGGTCGCGGGCGGCGGGGGCTGGTAGAGCACGCCGGCCGCCCCGGAT
Organism: Planctomycetota bacterium; assembly: GCA_039819165.1. Lineage (NCBI taxonomy): Bacteria > Pseudomonadati > Planctomycetota > Planctomycetota bacterium. The sequence goes on along the minus strand of JBCBSM010000001.1, from coordinate 651,105 downwards.
TCGAGCATCTCGGCGGCCTCCTCGGGGGCCGACACGAGCGTGGCGCCATCGCGGATGAGGTCGTGGCAGCCCCGGCTGGACTCCAGATCCGCGCGGCCCGGCACCGCCATCACGTCCCGCCCCTGTTCGCCGGCCTGGCGGGCGGTGATCAGCGCCCCCGAGCCGCGGGCGGCCTCGACCACGAGCACGCCCCGCGACAGCCCGGCGAT